>CAZJDU010000004.1:0-14548 GCA_964544855.1 uncultured Nocardioides sp. | reverse complement strand
CGCGCCAGTCACCTCAGACGCGCCAGTCACCTCGGACGAGCGAGTGTAGTCCCGCGGGCCGGAGCTCGGCATCGGCCTCCGCCTCTTGGGTGAACGCCTGCAGCAGTTGCTCCATGATCCGCAGGATGTGCCCGGACAGGCGCTCGGCGGCAGCGGCCCCGTCACCGGACTTGAGCGCCCGCGGGATGTTGACGTGCTCCGTCCCGTCCCGTCCCGTCCGGTCCGAAGTCGCGCTCGACGTGGACGTCGCGCTGGCGCAGGACCTGGGTGAACACCACCGCGTCCTCGACCGCCTTGTGCAGCATCTCGTTGTCGGCGGCGGCCGCGATGGCCAGGTGGAAGGCCGTGTCGGCTTCGCGGAACTGCGCGAAGGAGGCCTCAAGGCTGCACTCGAGTGGCGTGACGGCCCTGCTCGCGGGGAGGGGTTCCGTGAGTCGACCGGGCTCAGCGCGCGCGGAGCGCGGCGGCGCGAGGATCGGCCGCGTCCTGGTGTTCCGAGTCGAAGGCCTGGAGAATCTGTTCCATGATCCGCAGCAGGTGTCCGGAGAGACGATCTGCTGCGCTGGCCCCGTCGCCGGACTTGATCGCGCGCGCGATGCCGACGTGTTCCTTGCCGTCGGGTCCGAAGTCCCGCTCGACGCGGACATCGCGCTGACGCAGGACCTGGGTGAGCACGGTGGAGTCCTCGATGGCCTTGAGCAGCATGGCGTTGTCGGCCGCTGCGGCGATGGCCAGGTGGAAGGCTGCATCGGATTCGCGGAACGACTCGAAGTCGTCGGTCACGTATGTGGAGGCTTGCGCGAGCTCGATGAGTTCGGCCCTCTGCTCCTTGGTGGCGCGGTCGGCGGCGTAGCGCGCAGCGGCGGCCTCGAGCCCAGCGCGCATCTCGAACGCGTCGCGGATGATGCGGGCCGTCGGGACCACGACCCGCAGGCCGCGACCCGTGGTCTCCACCAGGCCTATGTGGCGCAGCTGCAGCAGGGCTTCGCGAACGGGGGTCTTGCTGACCTGGAGATCCTTGGACAGCATGGCTTCGCTGACTGAGCTTCCCGGTGGGAGGCTGGCCTCGACGAGTCGACGGCGGATGGCCGCAACGACGAGGTCAGTCAGGTTTTCCGGCCGTTCGATCATCGATCCGTACCTCCAAAGGTGGTCGCGTGTCATGCGCGATACAGCATATGTCAGGAATGTGCCATGACCCCCGGCGTGGCGATTCCCGACTCATCGGGCTCAGTGCCGGCTGCCGGCCAGACGCTCGGATACCCAGGAGGCGACCTGGCTGCGATTGTGGAATGCCAGCTTCTCGAAGATGTGGGCCACATGAGCATCGACCGTGCGGGGCGAGATGGCCAGCCGGCTGGCGATCTGACGGTTCCCGAGGCCGTCCGCGATCTGGCGGGCGACCTGCCACTCCCTGTTGGTCAGTGGGAGATCGGGCTCGTCCGACGGTTGCTTCGTGCGTTCTTGCCCCGGACGCCGCAGGGCGTAGTCCAGTGCCTGGTCCGATGACAGGTCGGCACCGGCGCCCATCAGTGAGGCCAGGACCCGTTCGGGCACTCGTTCTCGGAGCGGTTCGAGCGAGGCGTCCCGCAGACTCCGCAGCGCGCCGACGGTTTCGATGGAGGATCCGCTGCGGCGCCACGCGGCCTCGGCGCATCCGGCGAGCGTGGCTCCGCGGCGAGGGTCGTCAGCGGCACTGAACCAGGCCAGCGCGTCCAGACACATCGCCTGCCCGATGTCCTCGCCATCGTGCACCTTGAGTCGGAGCGCCTCCAGGACCATTTCCTCCGCGGACGCCGGCTCGCCGGCGTCCCACACGACCATCCCGAGGTTCATGAGGGCGCTCGAATGCAGAGTGCTCTCGACGTGTTGGCCGGTGACGAAGAGGCATTCGTGTATCAGTTCCTGGGCCGAGTCGAGTTCACCGCACAGCCACTGCGTGACGCCGTAGCCGAGCAGGACATGTGCGCGTCCAACCACGTCGTCGCACGCATCGAACAACCGCAGTGCTTCCTGGAGTGGCTCCTGTGCTCCATGGGGATCGCTGTCGGACAGTTGCGCCATCCCCTCGACGAAGCGGAGGTAGCCGAGGTCGGCGGGATCTGGATCTGGTCCGAGCTCAGTGAGCGCATCCGCGATGAGCTGAGCGACGATCGCGACGTCGCCCAGGTAGAACGAGAAGTAGGCGAGCCAGCGCAATGCCGTGGCTCGCCCCGGAGTGCCCGGCTCGGACTCGTCTACTCCGCGGCGCAACCAGTGCCGTCCCTCTGACATCAGTCCTGCCGTCACCCAGTAGAGGTTCAGGTCCGAGGCGATGCGCATGGCCTGTGCCGGCTCACGGTCCTCGAGTGCGAAACGAAGGGCGGACGAGACATTCTGGTGCTCGGCACGCAGGCGTTGGTTCCACTCATGTTGGCCTGGCCCGAACCAACCGTCGTTGTAGCCGGCAGCGACGCTCGCGCACCAGTCGACCGTCCGCTGACGCACGGAGCCCAACTCCCCGGACTCGATGAGGCGACCCTCGCCGAACTCCCTGATGGCGCCGAGCATCCGATAGCGGGCTTCCGGTCCTGGGTCCTCCTCACGGATGAGGATCGACTTCTCGACGAGCTCGGTCAGGACGTCGACGATGTCCTGTACCGGTAGATCGTCACCGGCACAGACGCGCTCGACAGCGGAGACCCTGAAGCTGCTGGGGAAGACAGACAGCCGAGCCCAGAGGAGCTGCTCGGACCTCGTGCAGAGTTCATAGCTCCACGCTATGGACGCGAGCAGGGTCTGGTGACGTACCGACGCGCCGCGGTCGCCGGTTGTCAACAGCCGGAGTCGGGAGCTGAGGCGGGCGTTGATCTGCTCGATAGGCAGGGCGCGGACCCGGTCGGCCGCGAGTTCGATAGCCAGGGGAATCCCATCGAGCCGTTGACAGATCTGCGCGACGTGCGGCGCGTTGCGCTCGTCGAGGGCGAAGCTCGGCACTCGCGCCTGAGCCCGGTCCAGGAACAGCTGCACGCCGTCGTACTGCTTGACATCGGCTGCGCGGGAACCGACCTTCCATACCGGCACGGGAAGCGGTGGGATCGCGTAGGTCTGTTCGCCGCCGATCTTCATCGGTTCGCGGCTCGTGGTCAGCACGCGGACCTCGCGCGCCCTAGCGAGGATCCTCCGTACCACTAGCGCGCACGTGACGATCATGTGCTCGCAGTTGTCGAGGACGAGAAGTAGGTGCTTGTCGGCGAGCCGGTCGGCCAATGTCTCGGCAGTCCAGCCTGCCGGCTCGTCCCGAAAGCCGAGCGCTTGGGCGATCGCGTGTGGCACGAGTTCCTCGCTGGCGACCTCGGCCAGCTCCACGAGGAGAACCCCGTCGGGGAATGCCCGACGTACCTGGTCCGCGAGCCGCAGTGCGAGCCGGGTCTTGCCCACTCCTCCGGGGCCGGTGAGGGTGACCAAGCGCGAGGACGAGAGGAGATGGCGGGCCTCCATCAGCTCATGCCGACGACCCACAAAGGTGGTGACCTCTGCGGGCAGATAGCCACCGTCGGAGCGGTGGGCAGACCGACCCATCGGCCGAATTGTATACACGCGGGCATCGGCGTGTGTAGGTAGGCCTGTAGGTAGATCGGCTCATGGCAGTAGGGGCGGCAACAGGGAGGCTGGCCCGAACCGGGTGAGATCCCCGTCACCAACCGAGGGAAATCGACATGACCGAGATGGACTTCCGTGCCGCGGGACGGGCTGTGGGTGCAGCGCGACGCTTGACGGCGACGGGCGAGGAACGCTGCTACGTGCGATACGCCGTGCTGGGGGACTGGGCAGGACGCCGGCCATTCGGCCCGAACCGGGGCGGCTGGCCGGCCCGCCTGGGCTCGGTCATCGCGACCCGACACGACCTATCGTGGTGTGATGCATCGGCGCCTCGTGCGACCGCATACGACGTCCGTCGGGTCCAGGTGCGTGCGGCTATCACTCACGGGCCGAATCTGGTCGCGCTGGACGTCGGGCTGAGCGGCCTCGGTCGGAAGGACTGGGACGTCGCCGAGATCGGTGACCACCTCACCCACAGCGCGCGCGTCCTGGCCCACAGGGGTGCGGTGGTGCTGACTGCGAGCATCGCCCAGCGTGCGACGCGCCGCCACCGTGCGCGGGCAGTGCGGATCGACGCGGTCTACGAGGAGTTGTCCGAGCGGTTCGGCACCATCCATGTCGAGGGCGCGACTGCCACCGCGCTGGTACGGGACTTCGCCACGAGGTTGGGCGAGCGCGGACTGGTGCTCCCGGCGGAGCTGACTCAGCGCTGACCGGATCACAGACCCAGGGTGCTGGCGAGGACCTCGTGGTGGTGCGACGGTGAGCCGAGCAGCACCCGATCGGCCGTCGCACGCTTGAAGTAGAGGTGTGCGCTGTGCTCCCAGGTGAAGCCAATTCCTCCGTGGAGTTGTATGGCCGCGGCCGCAACTGCGTAGTAGGCCTCGGAGCACACTGCCTGGGCGACGCTGACGGCGCTCGGGAGATCGGCGGCGCCCTCGTCCATGGCCCGGACGGCGTCTTCCAGCGCCGCGCGAGCCAGCTCGGTGTGGATGAGCATGTCTGCGAGTGCGTGCTTCACCGCTTGGAAGGAACCGATCGCGCGGCCGAACTGATGACGGTTGGCGGCGTACTCGGTGGTGACCTCGAGCATCCTGCGTGCGCCGCCCACCTGGTCGGCAGCCAATCCGATGGCTGCGAAGGCCACCGCGTCAGCCACCATGCCGGGTGCCGCGCCTGAGCCGCCGATCAAGGTCGCAGTAGTGCCGGTGAGGGTCACCCGTGCGAATCGTCTGGTCTGGTCCATCGCGAGCGCGGGCTCGACGGTGGTCGTCTCTGAACCTGACTTGACGAGGAAGACCGACACAGCGTCGCCGTGGCGCGCCGGCACCAGCATGATGTCGGCGGTGGCCCCGTCAAGCACCCGCGGAATCGTCCCCGTCAAGCGCCAGACGTCACCGTCCGGCGACGCAGTCACGATGGTGTCTGCCGGGTCCCAGCCAGCGCCATGACGAGGCAGGGCGACGGTGCACACGATCGTCCCGTCCGCGATCCCCGGCAGCACGGCCTTCATAGCCTCGCTGTCACCAGAGCGCTGGATGACGGTCGCGCCGAGCAGCACGGTGGACAACAGGGGGCCGGGGAACAGGGATCGCCCGAGCTCCTCGGCGGCAACAGCGAGTTCGCGCATGCCGCACCCCGCGCCGCCATATTCCTCGGGGATGGCCAGGCCCTGGACTCCGATCTGCTGGGCCAGCCGCTGCCACAGTCCGCGATCGAAGCCGTCCGGAGAGTCAAGATGGTCGCGCACGACCGAGTCCGGGGCCGTCGCCACCAGCATCCGTTCCAGCGTCGACCGCAGGTCCCGGAGCTCTTCGGACTCCTCCACCGCGGGCACGGTGGCGATCGACCTAGCCACGCCGGAGGGAGGAGTAAGGAAGGTCCTTGTCGGCCCTCGGTTCAGCTGGGAGTCCGAGCACGCGCTCGGCGATGATGTTGCGCATGATCTCGGTGGTTCCGCCTTCGATCGAGTTGGCGCGGGAGCGGAGGAAGAGGCGCTGAGTGTCGCGAGGCGCTCCCGGGCCCGATGGCGAGGTGAGGGCGTCCGCCTCGTAGGTGTCGTACAGCAGCGCCTCGTCGCCGACGAGGTCCAGGCACAGTTCGTAGCCGGACTTGTTGAGTTCGGCGAACCCGACCTTGCTCACGGAACTCGCCGGTCCGGGTGAGCTGCCGGTGTGCTTGGCGGCGCGTGCCGCGTAGAGGCGGAGCACGTGGCCGCGGAGCCACAGTTGCGTCACCCTTGACCGGAGGCTCTGGTCGCCACGATCGTGTTCGCGATACAGGGCGAGTGCCAACTCAACCGGTCCGGGTTCGGTCGCCTTGGTGCCGAACATGTCACGCTCGTTCATGAGCGTGGACATCGCGACCTTCCAACCGACATCGATCGGTCCGAGACGATCGGTGTCCGGGATCCACACATCGGTCAGGTACACCTCGCTGAACTCCGCCTCGCCGGTGATCTGGCGCAACGGGCGGATCTCGACCCCCGGTGTCGTCAGGTCGAGGACGAAGTAGGTGAGGCCACGATGCTTGGGCTGGGCCGGATCGGTGCGCGCGAGCAGCATCCCGCGTTGGGACGTGGTGGCCATGGAGGTCCACACCTTCTGACCGCTCACCCGCCAGCCGTCGCCGTCCCGGGTGGCGCGCGTGTCGATGGCGGCGAGGTCGGATCCCGCCCCGGGCTCCGAGAAGAGCTGGCACCAGCGCTCGCCGGTCGCGATTGCACGCAGGTAGCGGGCCTGCTGCTCAGGAGTGCCCCACGCGACCACGCTGGGTGCGCCCATCGAGTAGGCGAGCCTGCTTTCCACCCGCAGGTTGGGCGCGCCAGCCCGCGCGAGCAGTTCGAAGACGCGGTCCTGGTCGTCGCATTCGCCAGCCACGCCGCCGAGGCCCACGGGATGGTGGACCCAGGTCAGCCCGGCGTCGTACAGCGCAACTAGGAACGCCTCTCGGCTGGTGGAGGCTGGGGGGAACTCGTCGAGGAGCTGGCGGGTCAGCGACTCGATCCGCGCGAGGTCGGCCATTAGCGCGTCGCCCGAGCCCATGCCTCAAAGGTGAGCGGCTCGATGCCGTAGGACCTGAGCTGGTCGGGCGTGGCGATCGGCGGGACGTCACGATTCCACTCGCTGGCTTGGACGATGGGTGCGACCATTCCCTTGACGAGCGCCTGCTCGGGAGTCATTGGCAACTCGGGCGGAAGGATTTCCTCGTCCCACGCCCGGGACAGAACTTCGGCGATCTCCTTGAACGTCAGGACGTCTCCGGCCAGATGCAGCCCGACGCCGTTGAAGCGAACGGGATCCATGATGGCGGCAGCGGCGGCCCGGCCGATGTCGGCCGCCGCGATCAGTGCGTAGGTCGTGTCCGGGTTGACCGCGGCCATCAGACGGTTGCTGGTGCGGTCCTCGAAATACACAGACGGGCGGCGGAACATCTCCATGAAGGTCGAGGGGTACAGGATGGTCCAGGCCGGGAAGCCTGCTGCGCGCACCAGGTCGTTGACCTCCTCCTTGCTGACCCAGTAGTCGCTGATCGGGGGGACGAGGTCGTGGTACGACCGGTGCCACCGGCCGCCCTCCCAGCCTGGTGCCGACAGATGGTCACCGGCGCCGGAGACCGAGGTCTGGACGAAGTGGTGGACGCCCGCAGCCTGGGCGACCGGGATGAGATTGCGCGCGTGGACCCTCTCGGCGTCGGCCTCGGGGTTCGCCATGTCCGGGCTGAGCACCGAGAACACGGCGCGCGCGCCGCTGCAGGGCTCGACCAGGGACTCCGCGTCGTAGAGATCGCCGACCGCGAGGGTGGCGCCGAGCTCGACCAGCTCCTTGGCGCGCTCGGAGCCGGGATCGCGCACGAGAGCGCGGACGGGCACGCTGGCTGCGAGTAGTGCCCGCGCGGTGGCGCCCCCCTGCTTGCCGGTGGCACCGACGACGAGCACGGGTGCCTCAGTCGACGGGTGGGCGTTCTGATCGTACATGTGTTCCTCCGTGTGTGCATCCTGGTCAGGATGTGGTGTAGCCGCCATCGATGGTCAGGGTGTCGCCGGTGTGGTAGGACGAGGCGTCGGACGCCAGGTAGGCGGCAACCCCGGCGAAGTCGTCGCCTGCTCCCCAACGGCACATGGGGACGCGTTTGAGGATCGCTTCCTGGACCTCGGGTCGGTCGAAGCTCCCGTGGGTCATCTCGGTCCGGATCCATCCGGGAAGAATGGTGTTGGCGCGAATCCGGTAACGCCCGAACTCGGCTGCCAGCCCCTTGGTGACCGAGACGAGCGCACCCTTGGCCGCTGCATACGACTGAAGGGTCGGAGCACCCCGGACGGCGGACACGCTGGAGACCGTGACCAGCGACCCGCCCGGATCCCCGGCCTCTGCCCGACCGACCATGTGGCGCGCCACCTCTCGGAGGGTCCACAGCGCGCCCTCCAGGTCGATGGCCAGCACGCGGTGCAGCTCGGTGGCGTCGAGATCCAGGAACTTCGTCCGTCCACCGACGCCGGCGTTGGCGAACGCGGCGTCGATCCGGCCGAGGCGTTCGACGGTGTCGGTGACCGCGGCGGCGACGGCCTCCTCGTCGCTCACATCGACAACGGAGGCGAGGACCTGCGCCCCGGCCTCCGAGAGTTGTCCAGCAGCCTTCTCGAGCTTCGTGCGGTCCCGCCCCCATATCGCGACTGCTGCGCCGGCTCGTGCCAGTCCCTGCGCCATGCCCAGGCCGATGCCGCCGTTGCCGCCCGTGACCAACGCGACCTTGCCGCTGAGGTCGAACGGGGCGTGGGTCGCGCCGGCATCGGTCTGGCTCATGTCCTCAAGGTTCGCTGGTCCTCCCAGCCTGGTCGAGAGAGCTGTTCAGCGGAGCGGACCGAGGTGCAGGTACGACTGAGTGGGCGGTCGCTAGGTTCCACTCGTGCCTGAGGCAAACCAGACAGAGGTCGTTCCGCTGACTCCCGAGGAGTGGCGTGAGGCCATCCTGAGCACCGTCGAGGAGCCGGGAAGAGCTGTCCGGCGGTAGCTTGGCGGGCACGTCAGACGCGGAGTGACCGCCGCGACCGTTCTCGAGATGTACTGCCTCGACGGCGGGTCGCCGTGGTGTCCGGCGCGTCGAGCGGATTTGAGAGTCGCGTTCGCACGCAGCTTCGCCGAGCAGGGGCCTACTTCGTGGGTGCCGCCGGCCGGAAGGGAAGCAGGGTCGCGCTGACTCCGGGGTTCGTCGACTCGGGGATGACAGACGAGTACCGGCCTGGTGGCCCGGACTCGGGCGTGCGTGGATCCCGGCAGGTCGCAAGAGCGACCCGGCCAAGCGCGCCGCCGCCGTCGTATCCCTGGAGTCCGCCGCCGCTGGCTACATCGCCGGTCAGTCCCGGCCGGTCGCGGTGACGTGATGACGATCGCCTTACCTGCGCCACAGCTCCGTCCAGGGGCCAGCCCGCGTGGTTCAACCCTGAGCCTTGCGGATCCGCCGCCAGCGGTGGAGGACCGGCTCCGTGTAACCGGACGGGAGCGTCGTGCCGGAGAAGACGAGGTCGTGCACGGCGCGGAAGGCGGGTCCCGTGAAGTCTTCCTTCGCCAGCGGGACATAGTCGGGATCTGCTGCGTTCTGGTCGTCGACGATCGCAGCCACCTTCCGCATGCTCGCCTCAACCTGGTCAGCGGTAACGACTCCGTGGAGCAGCCAGTTGGCGACGTACTGGGTGGAGATCCGACAGGTGGCCCGATCCTCCATCAGGTTCGTTCCGGTGATCGCCGGCACCTTGGAGCAGCCGATCCCGGCATCGACCCATCGCACGACGTAGCCGAGCGCTCCCTGGAGATTGTTGTCGAGCTCGTTCTCGACGTCCTGGGCGGTAAGTGCCGTGGGGTCCTCGAGCAACGGCAGGGTCAACAGCTCGCTCAGCGGACTGGCCTGGCGCATCTTCGGATCCCGATGCCTCTCCCACACGTCGACCTCGTGGTAGTGGAACGCATGCAGGGTGGCGGCGGTAGGGGACGGCACCCAGGCGCAGGTAGCGCCGACCTTCGGGTGCTCGACCTTCTCGGCCAGCATCGCGGCCATGTTGTCGGGCTTGGCCCACATGCCCTTGCCGATCTGCGCACGGCCTGAGAAGCCGCACGCCAGCGCGATGGCGACGTTGGAACGCTCGTAGGCGCGGATCCAGGCTTGCTTCCGCATCCGGTTCTTGCGCACGGCCGGCCCGGCGTGCATGAAGGTGTGGATCTCGTCGCCGGTGCGGTCTAGGAAGCCGGTGTTGACGAACGCAATCCGGTCCCGGGCCGCGTGGATGCACGCCTTGAGGTTGGCCGACGTGCGCCGTTCCTCGTCCATTACGCCGATCTTGATCGTGCCCGGCGCCAGGCCGAGGAGCTGCTCGACGTCCTCGAACTGTCGGCAGGAGAGGGCGACCTCGTCCGGTCCGTGCATCTTGGGCTTGACCACGTAGATCGAGCCCGAGCGGGAATTGCGGAACGGCCCCTCGTAGTAAAGGTCGTGAAGGCTGCCGAGGGTCGTGACGAGTGCGTCGAGGAGGCCCTCCGAGACCGGGTCGCCGTCCTGATCGAGCACCGCGTCGGTGTCCATGAGGTGACCGACGTGGCGGACGAACATGAGCGCGCGTCCTGGGAGTGCGAACGGTCTGCCCGACGGGTCGACGTATCGGCGATCCGGGTGGAGGGAACGGGTGAAGGTGCGTCCGTCCTTCGTCACTTCCTCGGCGAGCGTTCCCTTCATGAGGAGCAGCCAGTTGCGGTAGGCGTCGACCTTGTCGGCTGCGTCGACGGCAGCGACGGAGTCCTCGAGGTCCATGATCGAGGTGAGTGCCGATTCGAGGATCACGTCCGAGACTCCCGCTTGGTCCGTGGCTCCGACCGTGGATGCACGGTCGATGACGATCTCGGCGTGCAGTCCATGGTGGCGCAGCAGGTAGCGCTGCCGTGCGGGGTCGTCGGCCACGCCGAGATACTGTCCCTCGTCGACGAGCCTGACTGCTTGCCCGTCTTTCATCGCGAGAAGCCCACGTTCGTCCGCCACGTAGTCATCGACGTCGCGGTGGGAACAACCGGCCAGGGGGAAGTGGGCGTCGAGGAACTCGCGGACGCGCGCGATCACCTCAGCGCCACGGGTCGGCTCATAGGGCCCGACCCGCGAACCGTGGGAGTCGTCGATCGCGTCACTGCCGTACAGCGCGTCGTAGAGCGAGCCCCAGCGCGCATTGGCTGCGTTCGTCGCGAACCTGGCATTGAGGATCGGGACAACTAGCTGGGGACCGGCGATCACGGACACCTCGTCATCGACCCCACCGGTCGTGATCTGGAAGTCCTCCGGCTCCTCGACGAGGTACCCGATGCGGCGGAGGAACGCCTCGTACGGCTCCGTCGAGCCGCTTCGGTGGTAGACGTCGATCGCTGCCTGGAGTTCGTCGCGACGGGCCAGAAGCCTCCGGGTGAGTGGCTTGTACTTCGCGAAGAGTGCCGCGGCCTGCCGCCAAAAGGCGTCGGGAGAAAGACCTGACCCGGGGAGGGCCTCTCGCTCCACGAACCGATACAGGAGATGGTCGATCTGGAGGCCGCTGGGGTCGTTCCGATAGGCGGAAAGTGATGCCGTCACGGGCAACCCTCTCACAGTCGCGGGCTTCGCCGAGAGCGCCACCTTCGCCATCTTGAGATATGAGATATCGTACGTGCTACAGTGGGAAGGTAGTTGTGTCTGTCAACAAAATGCGAAGTGGCGATGACCTCCACCATTGATGCACCCTCGGGGACCCGCTCCGAAACGCGCGCCCACGACATGTCGCCCCGGCGGACCAGTGCGGCGTTCGCGGGGCTCATGGCCGCACTGTTCGTGTCCATGCTGTCGAGCACTGTCGTGATGAATGCCCTGCCGCTCATCGTGGCCGATCTCCACGGTAGCCAGACCGGCTACACCTGGGTGGTCGTCGCGACGCTCCTGTCGATGACCGCGACGACCCCTGTCTGGGGCAAGGTCTGCGACCTGTTCAGCAAGTTGCGGCTTCTACAGCTGGCCGTGGGGATCTACTGTCTCGGATCCGTCATCGGGACGTTCTCCATCAGCATGGAAGTCCTCTTGGGTGCCCGCGTCGTCCAAGGCGTCGGCGCTGGTGGACTGATGGCCCTGTCTCAGGTGGTCGTGGCGTGGATCGCACCACCGCGCGACCGAGGGAGGTATGCCGGATACATCGGTGCCGTATACGCGGTCGCCACCGTGTCCGGCCCACTGATCGGCGGCTTGATCGCGGACTCGCCGCTGGGGTGGCGGGGATGCTTCTTCGTGAGCCTTCCGATCGCCGTCGCAGCCGTCGTGACGCTGCAGATGAGCCTGCGGCTCCCGAGCGTCAAGGCTGAGGTGCACCTCGACCTGCTCGGCTCAAGTCTGGTAGTCCTTGGCGTCACTCTCGTGCTGATCTGGCTCAGCATGGCCGGCCATCAGTTCGCTTGGCTCTCGCTACAGGCGGCGGCGTTGTTGGGAGCCGGGCTTCTCGCCGGTGTTGGGGCCGTCGTCGTGGAGGTGCGCCACGCGATCGACCCGGTGCTGCCGCTCCGGCTCTTCCGCGACCGGACCGTGCTGCTGGCAACGCTCGGGTCGGCGTTCCTCGGAACCTCGATGTTCGCCTCCAGCCTGTATCCGACCCAGTACTTCCAGTTGTCGCGGGGCATGAGTCCGAGCGCAGCGGGGTTGATGACGGTGTCGTCGGTCGGGGCGCTCGGCCTGGCCAGCGTGGTTTCGGGTCGTGCGATCAGTACCTCCGGCCGGTGGAAGCCGTGGCTCCTGGCAGGTGCGGGGCTGGTGCTCGTCGGCATGCTCCTCCTCGGAACGGTCAGTTCGACCACGCCGCTCGTGCTCGTGGCCGGTTCGCTGTTCGTCCTCGGCCTTGGGCTGGGTGTGACGAACCAGAATCTGGTGGTCGCCGTTCAGAACACCGTCGACTTGCAGCAAGTGGGCGCGGCGAGCGCCTTGGTGACCTTCTTCCGTTCGATGGGTGGCGCTGCCGGGGTGTGCGTCATGGGTGCCCTGCTCGCCAGCCGCACGAGCGCCCTCTTCACACGTGCCCTCGATGGCATGTCGACGGGAGACCGTGCCAGGTCGATCCCAAGCGGGGGAGAAGTGCCAGCGTTGGCCACCCTTCACGAACCCGTGCGCCTGGCCTACAGCGACGCGTTCGGCGGCGCATTCGGGGAGACCTTCTTGGTGGCCACTCCGCTCGCGCTCGCCTCGGTGTGTTGCATCGCGTTGATGCGCAGCGGGCAAGGGGCGTCGTCGCGCGGGGCAGTCCGCTGGGTCGAACGCATCGGGCACCGTGCGATCCGCGCCGATCGCGACGATCTTCAGCGGTCTGCCAACGACTGAATGCCGCCTCGTTCAGCAGGGCGGATCGGGATGCGTGCCCGACTCCATGCTGGATGGCTACCTTTCCACAATGTCTTCGACTGACGTGTCCGTCTTGATCCTGCGGGAAGCGTTGGGACTGGTGTTCCTGGCCCACGGCCTGAACCACATCTTCGGGGGCGGACGGCTTCCCGGCACGGCCCGCTGGTTCGCCAGCCTCGGGATGCGCCCTGGGTACCTGCATGCGGTGGTGGCAAGCGTGGTGGAAGTGACGTCGGGTGCGCTCCTGGTGCTGGGACTGTTCACGCCCGCGGCGTGCGCAGGCGTCGTTGGCACCATGACCGTTGCCTGGGTGATCAGCCACGCCAGGAACGGTTTCTTCGTCTTCCGTCCCGGCGAGGGCTATGAGTATGTGATGGTGCTGGTGGCGGCCGGACTCTGCGTCGCGGGCATTGGCCCAGGACGCGTCTCCGTCGATCACATCATGCAGGTCGACGACCCGGGTTGGCTCGGCCTTGGCATCGGCGTCGCCGGGGCGATCGGAGCCGCTCTGCTCCTCGGGGCGTGTTGGCGTCCGCGAGCGACTACTGCGCATTCCCCTGCGTCCGGGCCGCAGTCCGTCCAATGACCTCCGGCCGAACCCGCACCCGTCCACGACCCGGTGAAGAGCGTCGATCGCCTGTGCTGACCTCCAGACCGGGACAGCGGCGCTTCACCCGTGGCGCGATATATCTGTGCGTTCGCGCACGCCTGTGCGCTGATCGGGGGTGTCGGCTAGGTGGTCGGCTGCTGGGGTGGCTGCTGGGGTCGCTGGTGGTGTCGGATGTGATTGAGGGCACTGAGGTCCTTGTGATCGGCGTCGGTGAAGGTGTGGAGGTTCTTCTGGGTGGTGGTGACTTGGGCGTGGACCATGCGGTCCATGACGGACTCGATGTCGGAGCTGCCGGCCACCAGCCAGGTGACGAGGGTGTGGCGGAAATCTCTTGGACGCGCACGTCGTAGTCGACGCCGGAGGCTCGGATAGCGGGCAGCCAGGTGCGGGTGCGGAGGGTGTTCCGCGAGATGAAGGTGCCTTGGCACGTGGCGAAGAGCCGTCAACCTGACTCAGGTGGTGTCGTCCACACCACTTCTATGTCGGTGCCCCGGTGAAGGTAGTGGACGATCGTCCCGCCGACCTCCCTGATCGCGGTCATCTGTCGTGCCATCTGGCTCTCGGTGACGACGTCGGTATGCCAGATCATGCGATCGCCTTGTCGGAGTCTGCCATCCTCGCCGCCCGTCGGCGCAGCGCGTCCGCGGCAGCTCGGTGCGCGACGATCGTCGGCGGGCAGGGTTGCCAGTAGAGGAGTGTCGCGGCCTCGTCAGCAGCGAGGCGGTCCTCGTGGTCGGCCAGTGCTAGAAGCACCTGGCGTAGCGATCTCGCGTTTGTCGCGATGTCGTCGGGGTGATTCATGGTTTGCTCCCGGAGGTCGGCTCCCTGAATCCCAGTGAAAGCCAGACCATGACCTGTGGCGTCCGTAGTTCTACCGAGATTGGTACGTACTTTCGGCGTTTGTGGGGCATGTTTCTCAGCGACGCCTGAAGCCTGACCCCGGAGCGTCGGCCGAATCTTGCCCCCTTCGAACCGACT
>CAZJDU010000003.1:0-74976 GCA_964544855.1 uncultured Nocardioides sp. | reverse complement strand
CCTGCCGCCCCTGGACACCCACATCCACCCGCAGCAGGATGGCCGCGTGACGACGATCCCCGTGCTCGGTCTGGCCGCCGCTGTGGTGACGGTGATGCTCCTGACCGTCGCCGGCGCCCGGCGCCGCGGGATGGCTGGAGCACCGGCCGCACTGGCGGGCCTGTTCTTCCCGATCACGTGGGCCGTCTGGTGCGTCCGCGACGAGCAACCCTGGCACCAGCGCCCGTCCCGAGCGGGCTGAGGCGCACGCGGGCACGTCAGCGGGCGACCAGCCGGTGGTCGATCTCGGCGACCAGCTCGGCCCGGAGACCGTCGTGCTGCGGCCCGAGCGCGTGGTGCTCGGCGTCGATCCGGCCGGTCCAGCCGTGCAACGCGGCCGGCCACCCGACCAGATCCGCCGGCTCCCACTCGTAGCGCGGCGTCACGTGCGCATGCAGGAACGCGTCGGTGTTGCCCTGGATCTCGAGGTTGATCCGCCGGAACTGCGGGTCTCGACGACCGCAGACCGCGCTCACCGCACGCCCCAGCACCGCCATGTCCGTCAGGAACGCCACCTGCCGCTCCGGCGACAGGTCGGTCAGCTGGTCGATGCCGGGGGTGTCGACCAGCAGCACGCAGTAGCCCGGAAGATGCTGCACGTCGCCGATCACCGCGAAGCCCGCCGAGAGTCGCCGCAGCACGGTGGGGTTGGTGCCGGCGAGTGCGCTGCCCACCCGGTCGTCGCGGAAGTCGCTCGTCTCCGTCACGCCGCGATCCTGTCAGGTCGGACGCAACCGCGACGCGGGGGCGCTGAGCGTCCGCAGATGGATGCTCTGCAGCAGCCCGACCGCCAGCAGACAGGCGAACAGCGACGACCCGCCGTAGGACACGAACGGCAGCGGCACGCCGGTGACCGGCATGATGCCCAGGCACATCCCGATGTTCTGGAACGCCTGGAAGCCGAGCCAGCAGGCGATGCCGGCAGCGGCGATCCGGCCGAAGACGTCGTCGGTGCGGCCGGCGATCGCCAGCGCCCGCCACAGCACCACGCCGAGCAGTATGACGACCGCGGCCGCCCCCACGAGGCCGAGCTCCTCCCCCGCCACGGTAAAGACGAAGTCGGTGTGCTGCTCCGGGACGAAGCCCGCCCGGGTCTGGGACCCGTCGAAGAGCCCCTGCCCGACGAGCCCGCCGTTGCCGACCGCGATCCGCGCCTGCTCCACGTTGTAGCCCGCCCCACGCGGATCCAGCCCGGGATCGGTGAACGCCAGGAACCGGTCGAGCTGGTAGTCCGCCAGGAACCCGCTCGTCACGGCGGCCCAGATGACCGCGGCCGCCGCGGCCGCGAGCAGCACCAGCCACCGACGCGCCGCACCCGACGCCGCGACCACGCCGAACGTGGTGGCGGTGAGCACCAGCACCGTGCCGAGGTCCGGCTGCGCCAGGATCAGCAGCCCCGGCACCGCCGCCACCGTCAGCATCAGCAGCACGTCGACGACGCCGACGCGCTCCCGCCAGCGCCGGTCCTGCGACGCACGGGGGCGGGCCCCGGTGTCGAAGTAGCCACGGCTGCGCTCGGCCACGACCAGCGCCATGCCGACGACCACCGCCAGCTTGGCCAGCTCGGACGGCTGCAGCGAGAGCCCCCCGATCATCAGCCACGAGCGGGACCCGTTGATGGTGGTGCCGACGGCGAGCACGAGCACGAGGCCGGCGACCACCACCAGATACACCACCGGCGCCAGGATCCGCACCCACCGATGGTCGACCGCGACCACCAGGGCAGCGAGTCCCAGCCCGAGGGCGAGGTTGAGCACCTGTCGCAGGAGGAAGACCCGGGAGTCGCCTCCCGTCAGCTCGTCGCGCTGGGCGGTCGCCGACCACACCAGCAGACACCCGATCACGCCCAGCAGGACGACCGCCGCGAGCAGGATCCAGTCCAGCTCCGCCCACCGCCGCGACGGACCGGTCGCCGGGGATCGCTGCGACCGCGTGCGGGTCGTGATCGTCGTCATCGCCGGCTCCCGCGCGCCGGCGGCAGGATCGAGCCGTCCTCGCCGAAGACGGGCAGCCGACGGGTCGGCACCGTGCCGGGGACGGCCGCCTCCGCTGGCGCCACCCGGTCGCCGTCCACCCCGTAGAGCGACTCATAGATCGCCCGGATCGCCGGACCCGACGTACCCGACCCGGTGCCACCCTGGCTCACCATCATCACCACGACGTAGTCGTCGGTGTAGGACGCCACCCACGACGTCGACTGCTTGCCCTGCACCTCGGCCGACCCGGTCTTGGAGCGGATCGGCACCTGATCGAGCGGGAAGCCGCCCAGTCGCCACGACATCGTGCCCTGCCGCGAGACCTCCAGCAGCGCCTCGTCGATGTAGCGCAGCGTCTCCGGCGGTACGTCGACGGTGCCGGCCTTCTCGGGCCGGATCCGGTGCAGCACCTCACCGTCCGGCGAGACCACGGCCTTCCCGACCCGCGGCTCGTAGAGCGTGCCGCCGTTCGCCAGCGCGCCGTACGCCCGGGCCAGCTGCAGCGGCGTCACCACCGTGTCGCCCTGGCCGATCGCGAAGTTCACCGCGTCGCCGGCCCGGTAGGCATACCCCTCCACACAGAACTCCCGGGCGAAGAGCCGCAGGAAGCTGCTGGTGTCCGGCCCCGGGTCCTCGGCGATACGGCAGTAGTAGTCCTGCTGCTGCTCGAAGTAGTCCCGCTTCCACCGCCGGTCGGCGATCCGACCCGACGACTCGCCCGGCAGGTCCACGCCCGTCGGGCTGCCGAAACCGAACTCCTTCGCCTCGGCCACCAGCGGGTCCTTCGCCGTCACGTCAGCCACGTCGGACCCGTAGCGGCGCCAGAAGTCGTAGCCGATCCGGTAGAAGAAGGTGTTGCACGAGACCTCGAGCGCCTGGTCGAAGCCGATGTAGCCGTAGGCGCCGGACTCGTAGTTCTCGAAGTCCCGGTTGCCGACCCGCAGCGAGGAGGAGCAGTTCAGCCGGGTGTCGGTGGTGTAGCCGTGGGTGAGCGCGCCCGCGGCCATGAACGGCTTCCACGTCGACCCGGGCGCGAACTGCCCCTGCAGCGCCCTCCCGAGCAGCGGCGTCCCGGCCGCCTCCGAGTAGAGCCGCGCGAGCTGCCGGTTGCTGATCCCGTCGACCCAGACCTCCGGGTCGTACGTCGGCTGGCTCGCCATCGCGACGATCCGACCGGTCTGCGCCTCCATCACGATCGCCGCGCCGGAGTCGGCGGCGTACCGCCTCCCTGTCACCGGGTCGACCGTACGGCGCGCCGTGCGGATCGTGCGGTCGAGCTGGCGCTCCACCACCGACTGGACCTTCGCGTCGAGCGTGGTGACCAGCGTGTCGCCGGGCTGGGCCGCGAGGTCGTCGACATCGGCGAGCGGACGCCCCATCGAGTCGACCGCGACCCGGCGGTATCCGGGCTGCCCGCGCAGCCACGCGTCGTAGGTCTTCTCCACGCCGGCCCGGCCCACCACCGACGCTCCGTTGACCGATGCGTCGTCCGCCGCCTCGGCGGCGGCCAGCTCGCGCTCGGTGATCGGGCTCAGATAGCCCAGCACGTGCGCGGCGTTGATCCCGAACGGCTCGGGGTAGGCACGCACGCTCTGCTGCTCGACGAGCACGCCCGGGAAGTCCTCGGTCTGCTCCAGGATGCGCAGGGCGACCCGCTCGGGCAGGTCGGAGGCGATCGGCACCGGCTGGTGGGGCGAGCCGTTCCAGCACTCGCCCGCGACCGCGCCCTCGGTGCCACACAGTGCGAGCCTGCGCCGGAGGGCGGCCGGGCGGAGACCGATCACCTTCCCGGCACGACGCAGCAGCGCCCGTCGCTGCTCGTCCGGCATCCGGTCCAGCAGGGCGGTGTCGATCGACGCGACCCAGGTGAGCCGGTTGGCCACCAGCGGCCGGCCCCGGGCATCGACGACGAGCCCGCGTTGCGGCTGCACCACGACCTCGCGGACCGACTGCGACGCCGCCTTCCCCTGGT
This sequence comes from uncultured Nocardioides sp., assembly GCA_964544855.1. GTDB lineage: Bacteria > Actinomycetota > Actinomycetes > Propionibacteriales > Nocardioidaceae > Nocardioides. Next base: position 70,989 of record CAZJDU010000003.1, on the reverse strand, counting down.
AGGCCTCACCGGCCACGACCTGGAGGTAGTACAGCCGGACGGCGAGCGTGCCGAGCAGCGAGAGGATGAGCGCCTGGATCACGATCAGCCGCAGCCGGCTGCGCTGCGAGGCGTCCGCCGTACGACGGCTCATCCCGATGCCATCCGTCGCTGCCGCCACGCGGGCATGCCGGTGGACGGCGCGCGCGGCTCGATGCCCCGCGTGAACCACCACACCGTCATCGGGACCACGACGAGACCGGCCAGGGTGTCCAGCAACAGCCCGGTGAGCACCACCGCGAGGGCATCGCCGATCCCGCCGGTCTCGCCGAGCGCCAGCCCACTGAGGGCGAACACGGACATCCCGACGAACGACCCGCCCGCGGCAGCGGCCAGCACCAGGAGCAGCGGAGGCCGCCGGAGCAGGCGCACCTGCTCGGCATCGAGGGGGCCCGCCGGCGCCGGACGATGGTCGTGGCTGAGGCGACCGACGACGTAGCCCACCACCAGCAGTGCCAGGGCCCAGCGCCCTGCCGTGTGGTCACCGGGCGGCGCGACGTCGAGCAGCAGTCCCGCCGCGAAGCCGAGCAGGGTGGCGAACCGCGTGTCGGTCGCGAGCGCCGCGCCGACGACCATCAGCAGCACCAGGTGCGGCGCCAGGCCGTGCCAGGTGAGCTGGGTGAGCACCGTGACCTGGAGCAGGAAGAACAGCGGTACGGCGACGACGGCGGCCAGCAGCCGGGCTGAGGTGGTCACGGGATCCTCACGCTCCGATCGGCCTCGATCACCGGGCGGCTGCTCTCACTGCCCGACGGCACGACGACCCCGACCAGATCGAGCGAGGAGAAGTCGACGTAGGGCCGCACCACCGCGCGGTAGGACGTCTCCCGCAGCGACTCGTAGACCTCGGTGACCTCACCGATCGGCACGCCCGCGACGTACGGCGCTCCGCCCTGGCTGCCCCACGTCACCACCGGCTGTCCCCGGCGCGGGACGACGGTCTCGTCGACGAGCTCGAGGTCGAGCCGGGCGTCGCCGCCGACCCCGCCGCGGCCGTGCACGAACCCGAGCTCCATGGTGGTGCCGACCCGCCCTCCGACCGTGACGTCGGCGTCGACGACCAGCCGCACGGTCGCGGTGTGCCCGGTGACCTCCGTGACCCGGCCGACCAGCCCGTCAGCGGCCAGCACGGTCATGTCGGGGCCGAGCCCCGCCTCGGCCCCGGCATCGATGGTGACGGTGTGGGAGAAGGACTGTGCAGGTCCGATCGCGACGACGCGGGCCGGCAGCAGCGCATACCCGAGATCACCCGCGACGGCGCGCAGGTTGCGCAGCTCGCTCACCCGGCGCTCGTCGTACCCCGCGGCGCGGAGCGCGGCCTCGAGCCGGGCGTTGTCCGCCTCCAGTGCCGCGACCTCGTCGCGCAGCGACGCGTTGCTGCGCAGGGCACCCTCCAGCGAGAGGAAGGGCCGCATCGCCGTGGTGGTGAGCGCCTCGGCCGGGCCGAGGACCTCGCCGGCCACCCGCCGCACGGGCGCGACCGGCGACCCGTCGCCGCCGGTGTGGTCGACCACCATCAGCGTGACGCACGCCAGCACCAGAGCGACCAGCAGGGCACGCGAGGGACGGCCACGAGGATCGTCGTCGTCAGAGACGTCGCGCCACGATCGCTGCTCGGGCCGGTCGTGACGGGGTGGCAGCGTGCGCAGCGACATCAGAACCGCCGCCCGGGATTGGTGACGAGCAGCTGCTGCAGTGCCTCGTACTCCTCGACACAGCGACCGGCCCCCAGCGCCACCGAGATCAGCGGCTCGTCCGCGACGTGCACCGGCATCCCGGTCTCGTGCCGGATCCGCGCGTCCAGGCCCCGCAGCAGCGCACCACCGCCGGTGAGCACGATGCCCCGGTCCATGATGTCGCCGGCCAGTTCCGGCGGGGTCCGGTCCAACGTGCCCCGGACGGCGTCCACGATGGCCTGGAGCGGCTCCTCCAGGGCACGCCGGACGTCGGCGCTGGTGACCGACACGGTGCGAGGCAGGCCGCTCACGAGATCGCGGCCGCGCACCTCACCCGTGATCTCCTCCGGAACCGGGAACGCCGAGCCCAGCGTGGTCTTGATCTCCTCCGCCGTGCGGTCGCCGATCATCAGGCCGTGCTCCTTGCTGAGCCACTCCCCGATGCTCCGGTCGATCTCGTCGCCGGCGGTGCGGACGCTGAGCGAGGTGACCACGCCGCCGAGGCTGATGACCGCGACCTCGGTCGTGCCGCCGCCGACGTCGACGATCATGTTGCCGGTCGGCTCGTGGACGGGCAGCCCGGCGCCGATCGCCGCCGCCATCGGCTCCTCGATGATCGAGACCTTGCGGGCGCCCGCCTGGTAGCCGGCCTCCTTGACGGCGCGTTGCTCGACGGGGGTGATCGCGCTCGGAACGCAGACCACCATCCGCGGCTTGGCGAAGTAGCGCCGTCGGTGCACGCGGGCGATGAAGTGGCGCAGCATCTGCTCCGAGGCCTCGAAGTCGGCGATCACGCCGTCCTGCAGCGGCCGCAGCGCCGTGATGTCGTCGTGGGTCCGCCCGATCATCTGCTTGGCCTGCCGGCCGACGGCGATCACCTCGCCCGTCGACGCGTTGAGCGCGACCACGCTCGGCTCGTCGACCAGGACGCCGCGTCCGCGCACATAGACGAGGGTGTTGGCGGTCCCGAGGTCGACCGCGATGTCGCGGCCGATGATGCTGTTCGCCTTCACGCGCGCCTCGCAACCGACTCACCGGGCCCGTCGCCGGGTCCGCTCACGCGCTTCGGGGAAGCCGGGCGGCGCGTCGTACGGCGTGCCGCCCGGGGAGCACGCGAGCGCGTGATTCCGACGGGCTCCGGTTGCGAGGCTAAGGAATCGATGTGCTATTGCCGCGGTGCCACGCCGTGGCGTGTGTGACGCTTGTGACCTGTGGGACGAGGTCGGTCAGACCAGTCCGGGGAACCAGAGCGCGATCTCGCGCTCGGCGGACTCCGGCGAGTCCGACCCGTGCACCAGGTTCTCCCGGTTGGAGAGCGACAGGTCGCCACGGATCGTGCCCGGGGCCGCCTTGCGGCCGTCGGTGGCACCGTTGAGGGAGCGGACCACCTCGATCGCCTCGTCCCCCTCCAGCACCAGAGCCACGGTCGGCCCACTGGTGACGAAGGCGCGCAGCGGCGGATAGAAGTCGCGCTCGACGTGCTCGGCGTAGTGGCGGTCAGCCATCTCGCCGTCGATCGTGCGCTGCTCCATCGCGACGATCGCGAGGCCCTTGGCCTCGAACCGTGAGAGCACCTCTCCCACGAGGCCGCGCCGGGACGCGTCGGGCTTGATGAGAACCAGGGTGCGTTGAGTCACGCACCGGACCCTATCGGGCGCGGCGCGCGAGCCTCACTCCCGCGTGTCCCGCTGCAGCGACTGGGTGACCAGGTCGTTGGCGGACCGCTGGAAGCCGCCGACGATCGCCTCGAGCGTGAGGCGGCGCAGCACCGCCAGCGTGCGCTCGAACTCCGCCTTCTCCTCCGGAGTGTGCGCCTCGCGACGGTACGGCGCGATCACCTGCTGCCGAAGGATCCCGGTCAGCTCTCCGGCGAGTGCCTCCATGTGGCGGGAGATCGCCTCGCCCGCCGCCCGCATGCCGGTCATCGAGATGTCGAGGTCGAGCAGCTCGATCGCCGCATCGAACCCCTGCACCGGGGTGTAGCGCACACCGCGGTCGTCCTCGACGCACCGCACGATGCCGAGGTCCTCCAGCATCTCGAGCTGCTCGTCGCTCAGCTTGCGCCGCGCGTGCTTCTCCAGCTGACGGCGGGTGACCCGGTGCGGTCCCTCCGGCGACCACGCGGTGAGCATCGCACGCTGGACGGCGAGGTCCTCGATCGCGGCGTCGCCCGGGAGGGACGTCAGGTAGCGCTCGATCGCCTGCAGCGTGAACCCGTGGTCCTGCAGCGCCCGGATCATCTCCAGCCGCGCCAGGTGGGTGTCGTCGTACCACGCCATCCGGTCGCGCTTGGTCGGCGGCGGCAGCAGCCCGAGGCTGGCGTAGTAGCGCGTCGTGCGGACGGTCAGGCCTGCCTCGGCCGCGAGCTGGTCGACGGTGCGCAGACCATCGCCCGACTTGGCCGACTCCCCCATGGCAACGCTCATGACTGTCACAGTAGCGCTGTGATTCCTCCCGCGCAACGACCGTGGAGCGGACGCCCTTGACGGATCCTGCTGTGACGTTGAACAGTGTGCGGTGTCACAGTGGTTCTGTCATTCTCGACCGACATGGGGGTTCGATGGCGACGCGCGCACCGGCTTCGGCGACGCGCCTGCGCGGACCGTTCGGCGACCTGCTGGGCATGCTCGGACTGGCGCGACGGACCGCGTCCGCCGCCGCGACGTCGCTCGCCGCTGGGCGGTTCCCCGTCAGTGAGCTCGTCGTGCAGACCTGGTCCACGATCCGGGTCTGCACGCTCCCGGCCCTCGCGGTCTCCGTGCCGTTCGGCATCATCCTGGCGCTGCAGGTCGGCGTGCTCGCCCAGGAGGTCGGCGCCGTCTCGTTCACCGGTGCCGGCAACACCCTCGCCGTGGTGCGCCAGGCCTCGCCCCTGATCACGGCGCTGATGCTCTCCGGGGTCGCGGGCTCGGCGATCTGCGCCGACCTCGGCGCGCGGCGGATCCGCGAGGAGATCGACGCGATGGAGGTGATGGGCCTGCCGGTGGTGGAGCGACTGGTCGTGCCCCGGGCGATCGCGCTCATCGTCGTCTCGGTGCTGCTCAACGGCGTGGTCATGTTCTTCACGATCATGACCACGCTGCTCATCAGCGTCGTCCTGCAGGACCTGCCGCCGGGCAGCTACCTGGCATCGGTGACGACGCTGGCGCAGCTGTCCGACCTCTGGCTGTCGCTGGCCAAGGCAGCGATCTTCGCGGTGATCTGCGCCGTCGTCGCGTCGTACAAGGGCCTCAACGCGAGCCGCGGACCGACCGGCGTCGGCGAGGCCGTCACCAGCTCGGTCGTGACCAACTTCGTGCTGCTCTTCGCCGCCAACTTCCTGATCTCCCAGATCCACACGACGTTCGCCGGAGGTCCGATCGGATGACCGCGGCGCAGCCCACCCGTCCGCCGACGCGCGTCGTCGAGGAGGCCACCGACCGCGTCGTCGTGACGCCGCTCGCCGGCATCGGCGCCCAGCTCGCCTTCGCCTGGCAGGCCTTCGCCTCGCTCCCCGTCGCCCTCACCCGCTACCGCAAGGAGATCTCCCGCACGCTCGCCGAGACGACGCTCGGCTCCGGGATCTTCCTGGTCGGCGGAGGCGTGGTCGGCGTCGTGCTGCTGCTCTCCACCCTGACCGGCACCGAGGTCGGCCTCGAGGGCTACCAGGGGCTCGACGTCATCGGCCTCGCTCCGCTCACCGGCTTCATCTCCGGCTATGCCAACACCCGCGAGCTGGCGCCGATGGTGGCCGCGCTCGGGTTCGCGGCGCGGATCGGCTGCGGCTTCACCTCCCGGCTCGGGGCGATGCGGATCAGCGAGGAGATCGACGCTCTGCAGGCCATGGCGATCCGGCCGATCCCCTATCTCGTCGGCACCCGGCTGGTCGCCTCCTGGATCATCGTGCTCCCGCTCTACCTGATCGGGCTGGTCGGCACCTACCTCGCCACCGACCTCATGGTCACGGTCTTCTACGACCAGTCCGCCGGCACCTACGACCACTACTTCCGCACCTTCGTCTCGCCGATCGACGTGGTCTACTCCGGCATCAAGGTCGTGGTGCTGACCACGGTCGTGACGATCGTGCACTGCTACCACGGCTACACCGCGTCCGGCGGTCCCGAGGGCGTGGGGCGCGCCACCGGCCGGGCGATCCGCTCCAGCATCATCCTGCTCACCGTCGTCGACATCCTGCTGACGCTGACCCTGTGGGGCGCGGACCAGCAGGTGCAGATCTCGGGGTGACCGCGTGTTCGACCTGCTGTTCCCTCACACCCGTCTCGAGCCGCGCGTGCTGCGCGCGCGCCTCGCGATCCTCGGCGCCGTCGGACTGCTGCTCGGCGGCCTCTACGGTGGCGTCCTCGGCCTGCAGGCGATGGGCGTGCTCGGCCCCGGCACGCGGGTGACCGTCCACCTGCCGACCGTGGGCGACACGCTCGGCATCAACTCCGACGTGAAGTACCGCGGCCTCCGGGTCGGGCGGGTCCTCGAGGTCGACGCGACCGGTCCCACCGCGGAGGTCGTGGTCGAGGACGAGCACGCCGCCATGATCCCGAGGTCGGTGACCGCACGGGTGCTGCCCGGCACCCTCTTCGGCAACGAGTACGTCGACCTCGTGACCGACGGCGAGGCCGGCACGGCGAGTGCTGCCGCGTCCGCTCCGTCCGCGGCTGCGGCCGGCCCGCTGACCGACGGGCAGAGCGTCCCCGCCGACACCTCGCGGGCAACGATGCGGCTGATGGCCACGTTCTCCGCGTCGCAACGACTGCTCGCGGCTGCCGACCCGGCGCAGTGGGACGTGGCGTTGTCGCAGCTCGCCGGTGCGCTCGACGGTCGCGGCGACGACGTCGCGACCTTCATCGCCGATGCCGACCGGTTCCTCGCCCGCTGGGCGTTGCTCGAGCCCCAGGTGATGACCGACCTCGACCTGCTGGCGACCAACGCCGACGCCCTCGCCGACCTCGAGCCGACCGTCGTCCAGGCGCTGCGCGACTCCCGCCCGATCGCCCGCACCCTCGTCGAGCGCGAGAAGCAGACCGACGCGGTGCTGACCGGCACCACCTCACTGCTCGACGGACCCGACGGGTTGACGGCGTTCCTGCAGCAGCACCGGCCCCAGACCGCGCGGATGCTCCGGGCCACCGCGGCGACGCTGGCGGCCTTCGCCGAGCGCAGCCCGTCCTTCGACCGGCTGCTCGGCAAGGTGCCTCGCCTGTTGCAGAACGGCGCCGCGGCGGTCGAGAACGGCCGGATCCAGATGGAGGGCGTCCTGGCGCCCCAGCTGCTCGACCCGTACGACGCCGAGGACTGCCCGCGCTACCGCGGACTCGAGGGCCGCGCCTGCACAGGAGGAGACCGATGAGCCGCCAGCTGGCCGAGCTCCGCCGCTCCCCGGGCGCGCTGCTCGGCGTCGCCGCCTTCGTGACGCTCGCGCTGGTGCTCACGCTGATGGTGGCCGGCACGCTGTCTCGCTCGCAGCGCGGCGACTCCATCGAGATCACCGCCGTGTTCCGCGACGTGACCGGGCTGCGCAGCGGCGACGACGTACGGCTCGCGGGCGTTCGCATCGGCCGGGTTTCCCACGCCGAGCTCGGCACCGGGGACACTGCGGGGCGGGCCGTGGTGACGATGGCGCTGGACGCCGACCAGCCGCTCCACGACGACACGCGCTTCTCCGTGGACTACCTCAACCTGATGGGCCAGCGGTACGTCGCCATCTCGCGCCCCTCGCCCACGCCCGGCGCCGCCCGGCTCGCGGACGGCGACACGGTCCCGATCGACCGGACCCGCCCCGCCCTCGACCTCACCGCGCTGTTCAACGCGTTCCGCCCCGTCTTCGACCTGCTGCAGCCGGCCGACATCAACCGGCTGGCGGAGAACATCGTCCAGGTGCTGCAGGGCCAGGGCGCCACGCTGCGCCACCTGCTCGGGCAGACCGCGGAGCTCACCTCCGGTTTCGTCGAGCGCGACGAGGTGCTCGCCGAGGTCGTCGACAACGTCACCGAGGTGCTGCAGAGCACCCATGAGCATCGGGGCGAGATCACTCGACTGCTGCGCGGCCTCGGCACCCTCACGAAGGGGCTGGCGCAGGACCGGAACCGGCTCGGCACCAGCCTCGACTCCCTCGCGCGGCTGAGCGGCACCGCCGACGACCTGGTGCGCGAGGTCGGTCCCGATCTCAGTGCCGACGTGCCCCTGGCACGCGATCTCACCTCCTACCTCGCGGCGCGGACGAGCACGCTGCTGCCGGGCGCGGCGGAGGCGATCCCCACCCAGCTCCGGTCCTACCTGCGCACGCTGAGCTACGGCAGCTATCTCAACGTCTACGTCTGCACCCTCGCGATCCGGGTGGACGGCGTGCCGGGCGGTGTGGAGCTCGGTGGCCGGGCGCACTCCGAGAGGTGCCGGTGATGGCCGTGACGTCGCTCTGGCAGCAGCTGAGCACTCCGCTGCGAGTGGTGGTCGCCCTCATCGGGGTCGGCGCCGTCCTGGTGGGGCTGCGGACGATCGAGGGCGATCCGAGCCATCACCTACGGCTGCGGCAGGCGGCCGGGCTGGAGCCCGGCGACGAGGTGCGCGTCGCGGGGATCACCGTCGGGAAGGTGGCCACGGTCGAGGCGGTTCGTGACCAGGTCGAGGTGACCTTCACCGTGACCGCCGATCCGGACCGGGTCGGACTGACCGACGACACGCTCGGCGAGGTGAAGCTGCTCTCCGTCCTCGGCGAGCGCTACCTCGCCCTCACCCCGGGCAGCGGCACCGAGCTCGAGGCCGGCGACACGGTCGCGGTGGAGCACGCACGCGACAGCTACACGATGGAGCAGTTCTGGCTGGAGAGCGTCCCGCAGATCGAGGAGCTCGACATGGGCACCGTCGAGGAGGCCGTCGACGTGCTCGCGACCGACCTCAGCGTCCGACCCGGTGAGCTGCGCCGCGCCCTCGACGGGATCTCCGGCGTCGCGGGCATGGTGGAGACCCGGGAGCAGCAGCTCGACGCGCTGCTCGCGTCGACCGAGGACGTCACCACGCTGGTGCTCGACCAGACCGAGCATCTCGACACCGCGCTCACCAACGGCACGGCCGTGCTCGCCATGGTGCACGACCGACGGGAGACGCTCCGCCTCCTGCTGCGCCAGGGCCACCGCTTCGTGACCGGGCTGGCGGCGTTGGTCCGGGAGAACGCGCCCCATCTGAAGCCCACGCTGCGCCGGCTGCAGCAGGTCCTCGCGACCTTCGAGGAGCATCGCGACGACCTGGACGAGACGCTGGAGCTCGCCGGCCCGACGATGCGGGTGTTCACCAACGCCACCGGCGACGGTCCCTGGCTGGGCGTCAACGCGCCGTACGCGATCATCCCGGACGACCTGATCTGCTCGGTCACCCCGGAGGAGTGCTCATGATCGCCCGCGCGCGAGCCTGGTTCGGAGCCCGGCGGGTGGTCGTCCTGCTGGTGGTGATCGCCGTCGCCAGCGCCGCCCTGCTGCAGGGCGACCGGATGGCGGGGTGGCTCGGCGGCGAGGACGGGCGCATGGTGGTCACCGCCGACTTCGGGGACACCACCGGGTTGTACGTCGGCAACCAGGTGACCTACCTCGGTGTCCCGGTCGGCGAGGTGGTGGCGGTCGAGCCCCAGGGCACCACGATGCGGGTCGAGATGCGCCTCGAGCCGGACACCCGCGTCCCGCGGGAGGCCGGCGCCGAGATCCTGCAGGGCTCGCTGGTCACCGACCGGTACGTCGAGCTCGGCCCGGCCTACCGCGGCGGGCCTGCCCTCACCTCCGGCGCCCACATCGACGCCGAGCACACCCGGTCCCCCGCCACCGTCGACGAGATCGCGACCGCGGTCGACGACCTGGTGCTGGCGCTCGACGGTGGCCGCCAGGGCGACGGCAACGGCCTCGGCGAGCTGCTCGCCACGAGCGCCGACGCGCTCGACGGCAACGGCGAGGCGCTGGCGACGGCGCTGTCCCGCGGACAACGCGCGCTCGAGATCCTCAACACCAAGGGCGACGACCTGGAGTCGGTGACCGTCGCCCTCGGCGACGTGGTCGACATGCTCGCGGCGCGCGACCGCCTGCTGCGACGGTTCACCCGTCACTCGGTCAGCGCCGCCGAGGTGCTCGCCGACCAGCGGCACGAGGTGGAGGCCACGCTGGACAGCCTGGACGACCTGGTCGGCGTCGCCGAGGAGCTGCTGCGCGAGAACGGCGACCTGCTCGCCGAGGACCTGGCCTCGATCAGCTCCCTGGTCAGCCTGGTCCGCGAGCACCAGGACTCGCTCGCGGAGGCCTTCGACGTGATGCCGACGATGGCGGAGAACTTCGCACGGGCCTACGACTGGGACCTGGGCCGGCTCCGGGTGCAGTTCTCCTTCGCCGTCGGACCGTTCTCCGCCGTCTTCCGCGACCGGTTCTGCCGGGTCCTCGCCGGCACCGCCGGGCTGGACGGCCTGTGCCGGGTGCTGTTCCAGCCCGACGGCACCGGCCTGCTCGACCCGCTGCTCGACGGGGTGTACGACGCTCTGCCCGGGGAGATCCCATGAGGACGGCCCGACGTCTCCTCGCCCGGCTCATCGCGGCGGTGATCGGCCTCGGCGCGCTCACCGGATGTGGCCTGGAGCTGAAGGACGTGCCGTTGCCCGGCCTCGTGGGCGGCCCGACCTACGGCATCACCGCGGAGTTCTCCGATGCCCTCAACCTTCCGGTGGACGCCCCCGTCAAGCTCGAGGGGGTGACCGTCGGCCAGGTCACGGCCGTGCGGGCCGGTGACTACGTCGCCGAGGTCGATCTCGCGATCTCCGATGACGTCGTGCTGCGGTCGTCCAGCCGGGCCGCGATCCGGCTGACCTCGCCGATGGGCACCGCCTACGTCCAGCTGGTGCCGGGGAAGAAGGGGCGTCCGATGCGCGACGGGGCGATCATCGCCGCCGACCGCACCCACGAGGCGCCGGACGTCACCGACCTCCTCACGGCGCTCTCGACGGTGGTGACCGGGGGCAGCTTCGGCGACATCTCCACCATCATCGGCGAGCTCAACGTCGCGCTGACCGGCAACGCGCCACAGGTCCGCCGGCTGTTGCGGCGCCTCGACACCGTCGTGACCGACCTCAACGACCGGTTCCCGACCGTCGATCGGCTGACGCGGTCGCTGGACCGGCTCTCGCGCCGCCTGGCCGGCGACGTCCCCACGATCAGCGCCTCGGTCGAGGAGCTCGCCGGGTTGGTCGAGAGCCTCGAGCGACAGCGCGGCACGATGATGCGCACCCTCGGCTCGCTCCGCAGGTTCGAGGCGACGGCGACGCCGTTCTCGGAGGAGGTCTCCGGCGACCTGCGGGCCACCCTGCGCAGCGCACGGACCGTGCTGCGCACCCTGGTCGACAACCAGCGCGACATCGACGGGGTGATGGCCGGGCTGATCGCGTTCGCCACCGGTTCCGACGAGGCGACACCGGGCGACTTCGCCAACTTCGACCTGACGTTCCTGCTCGACCTCCGGGCGCTGCTCGCGCTGCAGTCCGGCGACGAGCCCGCACCGCCGCAGGGAGGTGCGCGCCGATGAGCCGCGCCGTCTCCAGCGCGGACCGGTGGCACCGCCGCTCCCGCATCGCCCAGATGCTGATCCTGTTCATCCTGCTCGCGGGCACGGTCTACGTCGCCGACACGGTCGTGGGCGGCCCGCTCTTCCACCGTGGCTACCGGCTCACCGTCGAGCTGCCCGAGGCGTCCGGCCTGCACGAGGGCGCGGTGGTCAACTACCGCGGCCAGCGCATCGGCGAGGTCCGCGACGTCCGGCTCACCGGCGACGACGCGCCGGTCGTCGCCGAGATCGAGATCGAGAGCGGCGTGGAGATCCCCCGCGACAGCGACGTACTCGTGCGCCACCTGTCGGCCGTCGGCGAGCAGTACCTCGACGTGCGGCCCCGCAGTGCTGGCGGCCCGACGTACGCCGACGGCGACGTCATGGCGCTCGCCGACACCGGCGTGCCGCTCGGGGTCCCCGACGTGCTGGCGCACGCCCAGTCGCTGATGCGCAGTCTCGACGTGGCCGACATCCGCGCCATCTCCGCGGTGACCGAGCAGGTCTTCGCCGACACCGACGCCGACCTGCGCGCGATGTCGATCGAGCTCGAGACCGGCTTCGCCCTGCTGCGGCGCCTGGAGCCCCATCTCACCGAGCTGGCGCGCGACGCCGAGCAGCCGCTCCGCACCGGCGTCGAGCTCACGCCCGACGTCCGCGCGATGCTGCAGGACCTCGCGCTCGTCGCGGCGGCGGTCAACCGCGCCACTCCGGACGTGCGGGGCATCGTGGTCGGCGCGAGCGACCTGCTGCCCCGGCTCGACCGCTGGTGGCGCCGGGCCTCTCCCGAGCTGCGCGAGCTGCTCGAGCAGGGGCTGCCGGTGAGCGAGATGGCGGCCGACCACCTGCGCGGCCTGCACCACTGGCTCGACTGGGTGCCGCTGCAGGCCGACGTGATGGCCGGCAGTACCCGCGACGGCAGCGGCCGGGTGCTGCTGGTGCCGCGGATCCTGGAGAACTGTGTCTACGAGCCCAACCGGCAGCGGGACCTCCACGAGCTCGAGCCGCGGGCCGCGATGACCGACGTCCGCTGCGCCGACCCGCCGAAGGGCACCCAGGGCCGGGGCTCCGGCAGCGTCCCCCGGCAGTGACCCCCACGACCTGACACAGGAAACCATCGGGAGAGAGAGGAACCACCCCATGAGCAGCACCGACACCCTCACGGTCCGGGCCGAGATCGAGGCGGAGATCGCCGGCATGACCATGCCGCAGGCGTTCGCCGCGACCGTCGCCGAGCGCGGCGACACCCCCGCCTACTCCGACAAGGTCGGCATCGACATGCCCGACGGCTACGGTCCGGGCTGGCGCACCGTCACCTGGACCCAGCTGCGCGACCGGGCACTCGACCTGGCAGCCCTCTTCGTCGAAGCCGGCGTCGCGCCGGGAGACCGGGTCGCGATCATGGCGAGCAACCGGATCGAGCACGTCGTGGCCGACCTCGCCGCGATGCACGCCGGTGCCGTCTCGATGTCGATCTACAACACGCTCTCGCCCGAGCAGGTCTCGTTCGTCGCGGGGCACTCGGAGCCCTCGGTCGTGGTGCTGGAGACCGCCGACCACGTGGCGCGCTGGCAGCAGGCGCTCGACGCGTCCGGGTCGGTGCGCAAGGTCGTCGTGATCGACGCCGACCTGCCGGCCGGGGAGCGCTTCGTCGGCTGGCAGGACGCCCTCGACGCCGGCGCGGCGTACCGCGCCGGCGCCGAGACCGAGCTGCAGCAGCGCGTCGACGCGATCTCACCCGACGACCCGCTGACGATCCTCTACACCTCGGGCACCACCGGCAAGCCGAAGGGCGTGGTGCTCTCGCACCACAGCGTGCTCTACGAGTGCGCCTGCTCGCTGCGGGTCGCGGACCCGGACCAGGAGCTGGTCTTCATCTCCTACCTGCCCTTCGCCCACATCGCCGAGCGCACCCTCGGCCTGTACGTCCCGATGACCCGCGGCGGTGAGATCCACCTGATCGCCGACCCCGCGCAGCTGCTCGGTGCCCTCGGCGAGGTGCACCCGACGAGATTCTTCGGGGTGCCGCGGGTCTGGGAGAAGATCAAGACCGGCATCTCGGCCAAGCTGGCGGCCGAGACCGACCCGGAGAAGAAGGCCCAGGTCGACCAGGCGCTGGCGGTCGGGCTGGAGTACGTCGAGGCGCAGGAGTTCGGCTCGACCCCCTCGCCGGAGCTGCAGGCGAGGTTCGAGGCCGTCGACGGCGCACTGCTCGGCTTCCTGCGCTCGCTGCTCGGGCTGGACCGCTGCGAGTGGGCGGCCTCGGCCGCCGCGCCCATGCCGATCGAGGTCGCCCGGTTCTTCGCCGGGCTCGGGATGCGGATCTACGACGTCTACGGCATGACCGAGACCTGCGCGGCCGTGACCGCCTGCGGACCCGACCAGTTCCGGCTCGGCACGGTCGGCAGGCCGCTGCCCGGCATCGAGGTCTCGCTCGCCGACGACGGTGAGATCCTGACGCGGGGGCCCGTCGTGTCGCAGGGCTACTACCGCCGCGAGGACGCCACGGCGGACCTCATCGACGCGGACGGCTGGGTGCACACCGGCGACCTCGGCGAGCTGGACGACGACGGCTTCCTGAAGGTCGTGGACCGCAAGAAGGAGATGATCATCACCTCCTCCGGCAAGAACATCGCGCCGTCCAACATCGAGAACCTGCTCAAGGAGAGCCCGATCGTCGGCCATGCCCTGGTGTTCGGGGAGTCGCGGCCCTACGTCGTCGCCGTGCTCACCCTCGACCCGGAGATCGCGCCCGTGGTGGCCGGCCAGCTGGGCATCGAGAGCACCGACCTCGCCGAGCTGGCCCAGGACCCGGCGATCATGCAGATGGCCCAGCAGGCCGTCGACGCCGCCAACGAGCGGCTCTCCCGCCCCGAGCAGGTCAAGGCCTTCGAGCTGCTGCCGGTGGAGTGGTCCGCGGAGTCGGAGGAGCTCACGCCGACGCTGAAGCTCAAGCGCCGCGTGGTCCACGCCAAGTACGCCGACACGCTGGAGCGGCTCTACCAGTGACCGCGACCCCGCCGCGTGCCGCACTCCCGGCCCGCCCGCTCGGGCCGGGAGGCGCGGTCTGGTACGCCGCCGGTGACCAGCGTCAGCTGCTCCTGGCGGTCCGCCTGTTGCTGCACCAGGTCGCGCATCCGATGGTCGGGGCCGGCGTCGAGCAGCAGTCGGTCTACAAGGACGACCCCTACGGCCGGCTGTGGCGCACCACCCGCTCGGTGGTGCGCAGCGTGTACGGCGGCACCGCGGCCGCCGAGGAGGGACAGCGACTGCTGCGGATGCATGCCGGGATCCGTGGCGTCGACGCGCAGGGTCGGGCCTATCACGCGCTGGACCACCAGGCCTACGCGTGGGTGCACTGGACGGCGTACGAGAACACTCGGCTGTTCCTGGGCGACTTCGGCCCCGGCCTCACCGAGGCACAGGACCGGCAGCTGTTCTACGAGTGGCGCCGCCTCGGGCTGCTCATCGGCGTGCGGCCCGACCGGCTCCCCGACACCCGCGCGGAGTTCTGGGAGGGCTGGCAGGACCAGCTCGGGCTGCTCGAGAACAACCCCGTCGTGCAGGACATCCTCTACGCGGCGCCACGAGCGCCGCGCCCGCTCCCCGTGCCACAGCGGGTGACGGACCTGCTGGCCGCGCCACTGCTGCGGGCCCAGCGTGACGTCATCCGGACCACCCTCGACCCCGGGCTCCGTGCCCGGATCGGGCTGCCGGCACCGGACCGCCGCGCCCAGCGTCGGGTACGACGGCTGCGCTGGCTCTCACGGCGCGCTGACCGCCTGCCCGAGCCGTTGCGGCTGGTGCCGCTCGCCGCTCTCGGCGCCGGACGCACCCGCCGCGACCCCACGACCACACCCGAACCGACCCCCTACCCCTGACCGAGGAGTCCCCCGTGTCCGACACCGCGACCGTCCCCGCCCCGAGCACGACCTGCCCCGGCTGGGTGACCGACGCCCGCCTCGACGAGTGGCGCGGCTGGGTCCACCGCGATCCCGCCGGCGGCGAGTCCAGCCTGGCCCACGCGCCCTACGACGGCCGCCCGACCGCCGAGGTCCCGGCGAGCACCAGGGCCGACGTCGCCGACGCGATCACGTCCGCGCGGCACGCGCAACGAGCCTGGGCGAAGGTGCCCTACCGGGTCCGGGCCGAGGTGATGCTGCGCTTCCACGACCTGCTCGTGGAGCGGCAGGACGAGGTGCTCGACCTGATCCAGTGGGAGATGGGCAAGGCCCGCTTCAGTGCCTGGCAGGAGATCCTGCAGGTCGCGACGATCGCTCGTCACTACGCCCGCCACGGTGCGTCGTACCTCGCCGACCGCAAGGTGCGCGGCGCGCTGCCGGGGCTCACCAAGGTCCGGGAGGTGCGCATCCCCAAGGGCGTGGTCGGCGTGATCTCGCCGTGGAACTACCCGCTCTACCTGGCGGTGGGCGACGTGGTCCCGGCGCTGCTGGCCGGCACCGGGGTGGTCAGCAAGGCCGACTCGCAGACGCCGCTGACGCTGCTGTGGGCACGAGCGCTGATGGCGGAGGCGGGGCTTCCGACCGAGCTGTGGCACGTCGTGGTCGGTCCGGGCCGCGTCGTCGGCGAGGCCCTGATCGACGGCGTCGACCACATCTGCTTCACCGGCTCCACCGCGACCGGACGAGGCGTCGGGCGGCGCGCCGGTGAGCGACTCATCGCCGCCTCGCTGGAGCTGGGCGGCAAGAACCCGCTCATCGTCCGTGCCGACGCGGACGTCGAGCAGGCCGCCGCCGGCTGCGTCACCGCGGCCTTCGCCAACACCGGACAGATGTGCATCCACATCGAGCGGGTGCTGGTGCACCGCGAGGTGTACGACGAGTTCCGCGCCGCGCTGGTGCGGGCGACGGCGGCGCTGCGCCTCGGCCAGACCTTCGACTACTCCGTCGACGTGGGCTCGCTGGCCTCGGAGTCGCAGCTCGCGACGGTCGGCGGCCATGTGGAGGGCGCCGTCGCCGCGGGCGCCACGCTGCTCACCGGCGGTCGGGCCCGCCCCGACCTCGGCCCGCTGGTCTACGAGCCCACCGTGCTCGAGGGGGTCACCGAGCAGATGTCGGTCTGCCACGAGGAGACCTTCGGCCCGGTCATCTCGCTCTACCCCGTGGAGTCCGACCAGGAGGCCGTGGCGCGCGCCAACGAGGGCAGCTACGGCCTGTCGGCCAGCATCTGGTCCCGCGACACGGCGGCTGCGGCCACGCTCGCGCAGCGGATCCGGTCGGGTGCGGTCAACATCAACGACGGGGCCGCCGCGGCCGCCGGCTCGATCGAGGCCGGCATGGGCGGGATGGGAGACAGCGGGCTGGGCCGCCGGCACGGCGCCGAGGGCATCCGGAAGTACACCGAGTGCCAGACGATCGCCACGCAGCGCCTGATGCCGTTGGGACCGCCCCCGTCGATGACGACCGAGCAGTTCACCGAGCTGGGCAACAAGCAGCTGAGGCTGCTCAAGGCGCTGCGGCTGCGGTGACGCTCAGCGCGGGTGCGAGGTCGCCCCGCTCCCCCACCACGACGTCGTCGAGGCCGAGCCAGCCGGCGAGCCGCCACAGCTCGGCGGCGAGCTCGCCGGCGGTCTCAGGGGGCGCGTCGGCCTCGGCGTAGGCGGCAGGGACCAGCAGGACGCTGGCGGCACGGTCGGCCTTGAGATCGACCCGTGCCACCGGCCGGTCACCGAGCAGGAACGGGAGCACGTAGTAGCCGTGCACCCGCTTGTCGGGCGGCGTGTAGATCTCGATCCGGTAGCGGAACCCGAAGAGCGCCTCCGCCCGGGCACGCTGCCAGACGACGGGATCGAAGGGGCTGAGCAGGGTGCGCGCCGCCACCCGGCGAGGAAGCCGGGCCGCACGATGGAGGTACGCCTGCCTGCGCCAGCCCTCGACCTCGACGGGCTCGAGCTCCCCCGCCTCGACCAGGCTGTCGACCGCACGCCGGGCGTCGGCGAGCAGCGGGATCCGGTAGTAGTCGCGCAGGTCCGCGACCGTGGCGACGCCGTACGAGCGCGCGGCGCGGCGGACCAGGTCACGGTGTGCCTCCTCGGCGCTCGGCTCGGGCGCCGCGAGCACCTCGGCGGGCAGCACCCGCTCCGGGAGGTCGTAGCGGACCTCGAACTGACCGTTGCGCCCCGCGATCGCCAGCTCACCGCTCATGTAGAGGATGTCGAGCGCCTTGCGCGCGTCGGACCAGTTCCATCCCCAGTGGTGCCGCACCCGCGGCGCGCCGTCGTCGAGGTCGCGCGCGGTGACGGGACCCCGGTCTCGCACGGCGTCGAGCACCGACGCCTTCAGCGACCGGTCGATGTCCTGCCACCACTTGAACTCCCGCTCGGCGTAGTGGTCCATCCGGTGCCGCATCACGGGCCACAGCTCGACCGGCATGTAGGCCTGGACGTGTGCCCAGTACTCCACGAGGCGCCGGGGCCGTCGTTCGGCGGCCCGGTGGAGCAGATCGGTGTCGTAGGGACCCATCCGTGAGTAGAGCGGGAGGTAGTGCGCGCGTTGGAGCACGTTGACCGAGTCGACCTGCAGCACCCCGGTGCGGTCGACGGTGCGGGCCACGGTCCGCAGGGTCGGCACCCGGTGGGGCGGATCGGTGAAGCCCTGGGCGGCCAGCGCGATCCGGCGGGCCTGGGCGAGGGAGAGCGATCGCACGGTGCCGACCCTAGGGGGCGGCGCCGACACCGGACGTGGCGCTCCTCAGCGGGGTCAGGGCTCGACGAGCTTCTCGCGGACGGCGTACATCGCCGCCTCCGTGCGCGAGCGGAGCCGCAGCTTGTCGAGCAGGTTGCGGACGTGGTTCTTGACGGTGTTCTCGCTGATGCCCAGCCGGTGGGCGACCGCGCGGTTGCTCATGCCGAGCGCGACCAGCCGCAGCACCTCGGTCTCCCGGGCGGTCAGCTCCCGCACGGTTCCGTTGTCCCCGCCCTCGGCGGCGCCGATGCCGTCGGCGAGCCCGACGGCGAGTGCCGGGCTGACCAGTGACTGACCGTCGGCGACCACCCGGATGCCCTCGACGAGCTCCTCCAGCGATGCGTCCTTGGTGAGGAACCCCGAGGCCCCGGCCTGCATCGCGGCGTAGACGTCGATCGGGTCGTGGGCGCTGACGAGCATCAGCACCCGGGCCTCCGCGGCGAGTCGGCTCAGCGCCGCCGCCGCGTCGGGCACGGGTGCGCCCACCACGACGACGTCCGGCGGCACCTCGTAGGTCGTCGGCACGTCGTCGATACCGACGACCTCGAGGTCGTCGACGCCGTCGAGCAGCAGCGCCACTCCGCGGCGGAAGAGCTCCTGGCCGTCCACGACGGCGACCTGGAGGAGGGGTTGACTCACCACCCGCGCATCATGACACCAAGTCGACCTCCGTCAGGGCAGTTCCAGCGAGATCACCCCGTAGTCGTACCCCTTGCGGCGGTAGACGACCGAGGGTCGCTCGCTCTCCTTGTCGACGAAGAGGTAGAAGTCGTGCCCGACCAGCTCCATCTCGTAGAGCGCCTGGTCGAGGGTCATCGGGCTCGCCGGATGGGTCTTCTCCCGGACCACGAGCGGGCCGTCGCCGGTCACCGTGATCGGCCCGACCTTCCGTTCGGCGACCCCCTCCTCCTCGGCGGACGCCTCGCCCGGCAGCCCGTCCACGGGCACGTCGGCCAGCGCCTCGCCGACCGAGACGGGCGTGCGCCGTCCGCGGTGCACACGGCGGCGATCGGCAGCCTTGCGCATCTGTGAGGCCATCTTGTCGAGGGCGAGGTCGAACGCCGCCATCTTGTCCTCGGCGGCGGCCTCGGCCCGGATCACCGGTCCCTTGGAGAAGCAGGTGAGCTCGACGTGGGTCGAACGGTCACTGTGCCGATGGTTCTTGTCACACTCGACCTCGACGTGCACCCGCATGATCCGATGGTCGTGTTTCTCGAGCTTCGTCAGCTTCTCGGCAGCGTGCTCCCGGAACCTGTCCGAGACCTCGATGTTGCGACCGGTGACCACGACGTCCATCAGTGACCTCCACTGGGTTTTGGGTTGATGGCCTGGATTCAGTTGTCGAGACGCGGTCCGATGGACCGCGAGGCTCAGGTCATCCGCTCGCACGGCGGATCGGGAGGAGGGCAGGTGACCTGGTAGGCGGAGCGGTCGTCAAGCGACGACAACGCCGCCACGCGAGCATCCTGCGGCCCCAGCGTTGTGTGCGTGCGTCGGCAAGGCGGAGGAGCGCAGGCGACCTGGTAGGCGGAGCGGTCGTCAAGCGACGACAACGCCGCCACGCGAGCATCCTGCGGCCCCAGCGTTGTGTGCGTGCGTCGGCAAGGCGGAGGAGCGCAGGCGACCTGGTAGGCGGAGCGGTCGTCAAGCGACGACAACGCCGCCGACGCTCCACACAACGCTGGGGAGGAGTACCGCCCGGCCGACCTGGTCTTCTGCCCCACAATCGCCTGCTGGGGGGTTCGCAGCTTGTTGCCACTACTGCCCCTCTCCCGCGTCCGGTCACATCGGATGACCGGGGCGAGGCAGGTCTTACCACTAAGCCGCACCGTGATCCCGAGTGCGAGCACCCGGTTACGTGGGCCGTTTCGCCTGCGACTGGCATCGGCTTGCCGCTCGGGACGCCGGGAGCGGTCACCCCGCGGGCGACCGGCTCCCGTGGGTGCCGTTGCGACGCAACCACGGACCCGGGCGGACTCCATGAGGTGACGTTAGTCGGTCGGGACAAGCCGGGAAAGGGGGTGCCCACGATCGGGCGGATCGGTGCCCCGTCGCCGGGTGGCGGCGACGGTCGCCACCGCCAGCACGGTCACGCCGACGGCCTCCAGCGCCCGCTGCGCCTCCCCCGCGGTGGCGCCGGTCGTGAGGACGTCGTCGCAGATCAGCACGTGGGCGCCCACGACGCGACGGCGCAGCCGGGACAGCGCCCGGGCGCGGCACGCCATCGACCCGGCCAGGTTGGCACGACGCGCACCGGCGCCCAGTCCGGCCTGGTCCGCGACTCCGGGGCGCAGCCTCAGCAGCGGGGCTGCCCGGGCGTCCCGCCCTGCCCGGCTGAGCTCGCGCGCCGCACGTCGCACCATCACTCCGGTCGGGTCGTGCCCGCGGCGCCGGGTCGCGGCCGGACGGGACGGCACCGGGACCAGCACGACCGGGGCGTCCGCGACGCCCGCGTCACGGATCGCGCGGTCGGCCGCGACGGCCAGCTGCCGGCCCAGCGGGGTGGCGAGCGCGTGGAGACCGCGCTCCTTGTGTCCGAGCACGAGGGACCGCAGCACGTCGTCGTAGGACCCCGTGGCGTACGGCGTCGCCAGGCCGGGCGGGGTCGGGTCGGGCCAGGCGGCGTGGGCGGTGTCCGGCAGGCCGGCGCGGCAGCCGGCACAGCAGGGGCGCCCCGGCCGGTCGCAGCCGACGCAGGCGGACCCGAGCAGCAGGTCGGCACCCGCATCGACCAGCTCGTCGAGGACGTGCACGTCACGATCCGACCACCGGTCGGAGCGCCGGGCAACCGGCCTCCGGTGGGCTGTGGACAGGGCGGTCCCCGTCCGGAGCGGTCAACCGGCGTAGTCCACCCCGCGCACGCCGTCGGGCAGTGGCTCCCCCTCGCCCGTGCGGGTGTCGACCAGCTCGGAGGGCAGCTCGGCGATGAGCCGTTGCGCCGCGGACGGGGCGCCGGCGATACCCCGGACCCGGCCCCGCACGACGGTCGTCGGGACGGTGCTCCCGAGGAAGCCGCCGTTGGCCGGGATGGTGGCGACCTCGAAGAGCCCACCCGTCCGGGCCGGCAGCAGCACGGAGACAGCGGTGACATCGGACCACACCACGTCGAGCACCCGCGGACCGGCGTCCGCCGGACGGATCACGGTCGGCCGGATCACCTTCTGCACCCGACCCCGCGCATCGAGCACGACCCGTGTGGTCACGATGCGGTCACCGTCACCGGTCCGCATCACCGTGACCAGGCGGGTGCCGTCCCTCGAGACCACCATCCGTCGGGCGTCCTCGCCGGTCACGCCGGGTACGTCCACCTCGCGGGCACGCCCGTCACGGACATGGAGGACCCGCGCGCCGCCCGAGCGCCGGTCGAGCACCCACAGCCGGCCGGCGTAGTCCCACGTGGGTCGCGCCAGGTCGGCGCCGTCGGCGAGCACGGTGGCGGGGGCACCGGAGTCCTGGACCGAGGCGGTGAGCAGCCGCGCCCCTCCGGTGACGACCCCGGCGGCGGCACCGTCGTCGGGCGAGACAGCGACGGACCGCAGGCCGTAGTCGGCCTGACCGAACGGCCCGGTCGCGGGCTCGAGCGCCCCGAAGCCGCCGCGCAGCAGCCGGCCGCGCTGGAGTCCGTAGAGCCGGTTGGACGCCCCCACACCGGCGGGGTCGAACTGGGCCGCCGACTCCACGTCGTACGGCGAGGCACCGCTGCTCTCCACGATCTCCTCGCCGCCGATGCTCAGTCGGAAGGCGTCGATGTCGGGATCCTGCCGCAACGTCCAGGCGAACTGCGCGAGCAGCAGGTCGGCGGTCTCCGGCGTCGGCAGCGGGACGTCGCCGACCAGGTCGATCTCGGCGACCCCCGTCGTGGACACCGGCACGGAGAGGCCGATGCTGAGCCCGGACGGGACGAAGGTCCGCACGACCTCCCCGGAGCCTGCGGGTGGCCCGGCGAGCAGCGCAGCGACCAGCGACGTCGCCAGCTGCCGTCCGATCGGCACGAACACCGGCTCCGGGACCAGGATCTCGGCCTGGGGGTCGAAGAAGTAGAGCGACACCTGCCGGAACCGCTGCTGGAACCAGGTGGTCGGCACCATCATCGCGTCGGCCGGGTCGGCGATGCGGTACTCGCCGCCCTCGCGCACCATCGAGTACCTGATCGTCCGCTTCCCGGCCGGCAGCTCGCCCCGCCAGGCACCGGAGGCGTCGAGACGGTCGGCGGAGGTCAGCTCGACCTCGACCCGGTCGGCACCGGTCTCCTGGGGTGGCAGGTAGCCGGAGTAGACGATGGTGGCGGCATCCGGGTTCCACTCGTCGGCAGCGCCGCTGGCGAGGTACTGCTTGGCGACGCTGGTCTCGATCGGCCAGGCGGTCATCGCCTCCAGGAAACCTTCGACGATCTCCTGGGGGCTCGCTCCCTCCCGCGGCGGCTCGGCGTCGATGTCGGAGGCGCTGGGCACGCTCTGCTCCGAGGACGGCTGTGCCTCCACGACAGGTCCGGAGGTGGGCATGCCGGCACAGCCGGCACCGCCGACCAGCAGCACGGTCACGACGAGTGCTCGCAGCATCCGGGGGCTCCTCATGCGGGGTCTCCGCTCGGGCTGGTCGCCGTCGGGTCGTCCACCCGGTCGCCCTCGGGGGCACGGGCCGGGTCGGGGCCGAGGGGGAGCGGGCTGTGCCGCAGTGGGTCGCCCGCGTGGCGCGGGAGCGTGAGCCGGAACAGCGCGCCGTCATCGGGGCGCCCCCACGCCTGCAGCCAGCCGCCGTGGAGGTGGGCGTCCTCGAGCGAGATCGCCAGGCCGAGCCCGGTGCCACCGCTGCTGCGGGTCCGCGCCGGGTCGGCACGCCAGAACCGGTTGAAGACCATCACGGCCTCCCCGGGGGCGAGACCGACCCCGTGATCACGGACCGAGACCGCCGCGGCCTGGTCGTCCCCGGCCAGCCGCACGGTGACGGGCAGGTCGGGTCGGTCGGCCGGGGTGTGGTCGATCGCGTTGTTCACCAGGTTGCGCAGCACACGCTCCACCCGTCGTACGTCGGCCTCCGCGCGCACCGGGCGCGGCGGCTGCTCCACCTCGACGCGGGTCCCGCGCTGCTCGGCGAGGGGACGACAGGCGTCGACCACCCGGTGCGTGATGTCGACCAGGCTCACGTCCTCGAGGTCCAGGACGGCGGCACCGGCGTCGAACCGGCTGATCTCCAACAGGTCGACCAGGAGGTTCTCGAAGCGGTCGAGCTCGTTCTGCAGCAGCTCCGCGGCCCGCGCGGTGGCCGGGTCGAAGGAGTCGCGCTTGTCGTGCAGCACATCACCCGCCATCCGGACGGTCGTCAACGGTGTCCGCAGCTCGTGGGAGACGTCGGACACGAACCGACGCTGCACCCAGCTGAGCTCCTCGAGCTGCCGGATCTGCCGCTGCAGGTTGACCGCCATCTGGTTGAACGAGGTCGCGAGCCGTGCCAGGTCGTCCTCACCGGTCACCTCCAGCCGCTCCTGCAGCTGGCCCGCGGCGAGCCGCTCCGCCACCCGGCGTGCCATCCGGACCGGTGTGACGACCTGACGGGTCACCAGCCACACGATGCCGGCGACGAGCACGAGGAGGAGCCCCGCAGCGGTCAGCAGCGCCTGGGTGACCAGGCCGAGCGTCTCCTCCTGCTCCGAGAGCGGATACAGGAAGTAGAGGGTGTAGGTGCGGCCGTCCGCGGGCAGCTGCACCTGGGACCCCACGACGATGCCGGGTTCGGCGGTCTGGATCCCCTCGGCGTCGGTCCGGTCGATCTCGGTGTAGGTCCACGCCGTCGTGCGGTTGATGCCGTCGAAGTGCTCCTGGAGCGACCTCGGCACGCTGGACAGCTCGAGGCCCGCTGTTCGCGGGGCCGACTCCTCGGCCAGCGGCACGCTGTCGGCCTCCGGTCCGCTGAGGACGACGGCGACGTCCCGGCTCTCGCCCCGCTCGATGATCGGGTCGATCAGGTCGTTCTGCTGCCGGCTGACGTTCACCTCGGTGCCGGAGGCGGCCTCGAGCCGGACCCGCGCCTCGTCGGTCTCGGCCTCCGCCTCGGCCACGACCACGTCGATCCGCTGCTGGAGCAGTCCCTCCCGGACCTGCTGGAGCAGCAGCCAGCCGACCACGCAGATCACGGCGGCGGTCAGCACCAGCGTGCTGGCGACCACGCGCGCCTGCACGGAGCGCCGCCAGAAGGTGAGCGCCCGGCGCAGCTCCTCCGGCACCGGGATCCACGTCAGCCGACCGGACAATCAGCGCCCCCGGGCAGAGCGAGCGGGCGCCGTCATCCGGTGCCCGCCTTGTAGCCGACGCCGCGGACCGTCAGCACGATCTCGGGATGCTCGGGATCGTGCTCGACCTTGGAGCGGAGTCGCTGCACGTGCACGTTGACCAGTCGGGTGTCAGCGGCGTGCTGGTACCCCCAGACCTCCTCGAGGAGCACCTCACGGGTGAAGACCTGCCACGGCCGGCGGGCGAGGCAGAGCAGGAGGTCGAACTCCAGCGGCGTGAGCGCGATCGGCTCGCCGTCGCGGGCCACCGCGTGCCCGGCGACGTCGATCGTGAGGTCCTTGACGGTGAGGACCTCCGACGCACCGGCATCGCTGCGACGGACCCGTGCCCGGATCCGGGCGACCAGCTCCTTGGGCTTGAACGGCTTGACGATGTAGTCGTCCGCCCCGGACTCCAACCCGACCACCACGTCGACGGTGTCGCCCTTGGCTGTCAGCATCACGATCGGGACACCCGACTCGGCCCGGATCTCCTTGCAGACGTCGATCCCGTCCTTGCCGGGCATCATCAGGTCGAGCAGGACCAGGTCGGGGCGGTAGGAGTGGAACTCCGCGAGAGCGGCGTCGCCGTGCGGGCAGACGCGGCTGTCGAAGCCCTCCTGCCGCAGCACGATGCTCAGCATCTCCGCCAGCGGGGCGTCGTCGTCGACGACGAGGATCCGGCCCTTCGTGGGAACGCCTCCCTGGGCGGCAGATTGCGTCGTCATGGTACTCAATCTAACCACCCGGCCGGGTCCGGGCAGGCGTCCCGCTCGTCCCCCGCGGCTGCTCGACCGACGACGAGTCGCCGGTCGAGCAGCCGCGCACGAGGAACGAGCGCCGTCGGCTCAGTAGCGGTAGGCGTCCGGCTTGTACGGCCCCTCGACCGGGATGCCGAGGTACTCCGACTGGTCGGAGGTCATCTCGGTCAGGTTCACGCCGAGCGCCGAGAGGTGCAGTCGGGCGACCTCCTCGTCGAGGTGCTTGGGCAGCACGTAGACGCCGACGGGGTACTCCGCGGGCTTGGTGAAGATCTCGATCTGCGCCAGCACCTGGTTGGTGAAGGAGTTCGACATCACGAAGCTCGGGTGACCCGTGGCGTTGCCGAGGTTGAGCAGGCGACCCTCCGACAGGATGATCACGCTCTTGCCCGTCTCGGGGAACTCGAACACGTCGACCTGCGGCTTGACGTTGGTCCGCTTGATGCCGGGCCACGACTCGAGTCCGGCCATGTCGATCTCGTTGTCGAAGTGACCGATGTTGCCGACGATGGCCTGGTGCTTCATCCGGCTCATCTGGTCGGCCGAGACGACGTCCTTGTTGCCGGTCGTGGTGATCACGATGTCGGCGACGTCGAGGACGTTCTCCAGGGTGTCGACCTCGTAGCCCTCCATGGCGGCCTGCAGCGCGCAGATCGGGTCGATCTCGGTCACGATGACCCGAGCGCCCTGGCCACGCAGCGACTCGGCGCTGCCCTTGCCGACGTCACCGAAGCCGCAGATGACCGCGACCTTGCCGCCGATCAGCACGTCGGTCGCGCGGTTGATGCCGTCGACCAGGCTGTGGCGGCAGCCGTACTTGTTGTCGAACTTCGACTTGGTGACCGAGTCGTTGACGTTGATGGCCGGGAAGAGCAGCGAGCCTTCCTTCATCATGTCGTAGAGCCGGTGGACGCCCGTGGTGGTCTCCTCGGTGACGCCCTTGATCTCGCCGGCGATCTTGGTGAACCGGTCCGAGCTCTGCTCCAGGCTCTCGTTGAGGACGGTGAAGACGACCTTCTCCTCCTCGGAGCCGGCGGTCGCCACGGCGGGCGCGACGCCCTTCTTCTCCGCCTCGACACCCAGGTGCACGAGCAGCGTCGCGTCACCACCGTCGTCGAGGATCATGTTGGCGAACTCGCCCTCCGGCCAGTCGAGGATCTGCTGGGTGCACCACCAGTACTCCTCGAGGCTCTCGCCCTTCCAGGCGAAGACCGGCACGCCCTGCGGGTCGTCGACGGTGCCGTTGGGCCCGACGACGACCGCCGCGGCCGCGTGGTCCTGGGTGGAGAAGATGTTGCAGGACGCCCAGCGCACCTCGGCACCGAGCGCGACCAGGGTCTCGATGAGCACCGCGGTCTGGATGGTCATGTGGAGCGAGCCGGCGATCTTCGCGCCCTTGAGCGGCTGGCTGTCGGCGTACCGCTCCCGCATCGCGATCAGACCCGGCATCTCGTGCTCGGCGAGGGTGATCTCGGTCCGGCCGTAGTCGGCCAGGCTCAGGTCAGCAACCTTGTAGTCCATTGAATTCCTCGTGGCTCGAAAGCTGTGTCTGCGGCGCATCTGCACTCTTCGGGATCTCCCGCGCAGGACACCTTGCCAGGGTACAAACCCACCCGGCCGAGGGTGCAATCACGGGGGGTCCCCGCGTCAGGCGTGCTCCGCGCGCTCCTTGCGACCGAACGGCAGCAGGTGCATCACCAGCACGACCACGGCGCCGACGAGCAGACCGGCCACGAAGGACGCGACGGTGTTCCAGCACCAGGCGAGCACGGCACCGGCGGCGCCGCCGACGCCGTCGTGGATCGCCCCCTCGAGGTGGTGCACGGCGTCGTACGGCGCCGACCACCACCCGACGTCGTGGAGGTTGACCAGGAGCAGGTGACCGCCGACCCACAGCATCGCGACCGTGCCGACGAGCGTGATCACGGCGAGCACCTTCGGCATCGCGGCGACCAGGCCCCGGCCGAAGCGCTCCCGGAAGCCGCTGCTCCCCTGCGCGAGCAGGAGCCCGATGTCGTCCATCTTCACGATCAGTGCGACCACGCCGTACACGCCGATCGTGATCACGAAGGCGACCGCGACGAGGGTCGCGAGCTGCAGCCAGAAGCCCTCGTGGGTGACCGTGGCGAGGGCGATCACCATGATCTCGGCCGAGAGGATCAGGTCGGTGCGTACCGCGCCCGCGACCATCGTCCGCTCCGCCTCCGGTCCGACCGCGGCCGCAGGGCGGTCGTGGTCGTCATGGCCGGACAGCTTGCCCCAGACCTTCTCCGCTCCCTCGAACGCGAGATAGGTGCCGCCGACCATCAGCAGGATCGGCAGCGCGTCCGGCAGGAAGTGTGACAGCAGCAGTGCCGCCGGGAGGATGATCAGCAGCTTGTTGCGGATCGAGCCCCACGCGATCTGCTTCACGATCGGAAGCTCACGATCGGCGGCGAGCCCGTGGACGTACTGCGGCGTCACGGCGGTGTCGTCGACGACCACCCCGGCCGCCTTCGCGGTGGCCTTGCCGGCCGCAGCGCCCACGTCGTCCAGCGACGCCGCCGCCATCTTGGCGATGGTCGCCACGTCGTCGAGCAGTCCGAAGAGTCCCGCGCTCACACCGACAGGCTAGCGGTGCGCTCGGGGACGTGCTCCCGCGGAGCCGCCGCGTCCTCCGTGGCGGCGACGGCCCGCGCAGCCTCGGAGAGCGCCACCGCGTCGTCGACCCGGCGCCGGGCGTATCCGAAGGGGTCGACGGCGTGCTGCAGCCGGGAGCCCACGCCGGGCGCGGCCAGCAGCAGTGCGGTGGCCAGGGCACCCAGCGTCACGAGGAGCACCGCCAGCAGCGGGTGCCCCTCGGCCCACCCGGGCACCCCGGCGTACAGCCCGGCCTTCACGACGAAGCCGTGGCAGAGGTAGACCACCAGCGTGAAGGCCCCCATCCGGGCGAACCATCCGTCCCGGCGCGGCACGAGCGCGAGGAACGCCAGCGCGCCCGCCAGCCCGACGACCAGGACGGCCGCTCGGATCAGCATGGCGCGCTCGTCCGAGACGTCGAGGTCGACGTACTCGGTGCGGTAGTAGAGCCACTCGGTGCTGAGGAAGCGATCGGTGTAGCCGGACAGGTACCAGATCCCGGCGAGCACGGCCACGGCGAGCACCCGGGGGAACCGGCCGTGCAACAGCTCGAGCCACTCCGCTCGCGCCTTCAGTCCGAGCACGAAGAACGGCAGCAGTCCGACCACCCGGGCGAGGTCGAGCGCGTCGCCCGCCCACATCCCGGCACCGAGACTGAGCACCACCGCGAGGGCGAGGCCACCCGGCATCGGTGCGAACAGCGGGGTGAGCAGCCGCCAGCAGAACAGGGCGGCGAGGTACCACATCGGCCAGTGCGGGTCGAGGAAGATCGTGCCGAGCTCCTCACCGCCCACGTGGACGCGGAACAGCGCCATCAGGCACTCGAACGCGACGTACGGGACGGCGACGGTCCGCACCAGCTGCCACAGCCGGGTCGGGCTGTAGTCGAACGAGCGGGACAGGTAGCCGGTGACCAGGACGAACGCCGGCACGTGCCAGGCGTAGACGAAGTCGTAGAGGTGGCTCGGCAGCCGCCCCTGCGGGAGCAGGGTCCATGCATGCCCGACGACGACCAGCGTCACCAACGCCATCTTGGCGTTGTCGAGCCAGGGGTCCCGAGTGCCGACCGTCGAGCGCATCGGTCCTTGATAGCGAGGGGCCGGAGGCCGTTCAAGGAACGGCGTGGACTCTCAGCGAGATCTCAGCCCGCTGCCAGGTCAGTCGTCCACCAGTCCCAGCCGGAGGTACTCAGCGGTGTAGGTCCCGCTGAGCAGCAGTGAGGCGTATCGCGCGACCTCCGACTCCGCGTCCGGCGTCGCCGTCACCGTCTCGACCCGTACGTCGCGCTCCTGAGCGGCCGACTCCAGCCGACTGCGCTGGTCGGTCACCAGCGGGTCGTCCTCCCCGGCGTCGAGCACCACGAGAACCGGCCGGCGCTCCCCGCCGCCGTCGGCGACCGGGTCCGCGAAGAGGTCACGGGGGCGGGCGGCCTGGATCACCGGGAGCAGGTGCTCGGCGTCGCCCGCCAGAGCGGTGCGTCCAGCGGCCCGGCGGATCAGCTCCGCGACCCGGCGGGCCGCGCGCGCGGCGAGGACCGACCCGCCCCACAGCAGCGGGTTGGCGTCACCCAGCGAGATGGCCAGCATCTTGGCGGGGTTGATCGAGATGTCACGGTGCGGCGAGCACTCGGTCGCCACCGTGTCGAGCGCCTCGGCGACCTCTCCCGACGAGGCCGACGGCCCCAGCTGGATCCGGTGCAGGAACCCCAGCATCGCGACGGCGATCGCGAGCTGGTCGCCGGTCGACGTCGGCAGGATCGTGGTCCATCGGCTCGCGGCGTGCTCGGCGACCATCGAGCCCACCGGACCGGCGACGACGATCTGGCAGCCGCGGCGGGCCGCCTCGGCGAGCGCCGACGCGGCCTCGACGTCCGACCCCTCGGGGGCCAGCACCACCACCAGGTCGAGGCTCCCGGCCCAGCCGGGCAGCCCCGGGTTGGGCCACGCGACGAACGGGACGGGACACCACGGCTCCAGCACGGCGCGCAGCAGCCGCGAGTCCGGTCCGGCCGCGATCACCGCCCGCGGACGGGTGTCGGACATCCGCTGCACGGCCTCGGCGATCGCCTCCTCGGCAGCGGCCACCTCGCGGCGGACCCGCGCACCGGACTCGGCGAGGGTGCGCAGCCGCAGGTCCGCCGCGCCGAGCGCGGTCTCGTCGTCCAGCCGGGACTCGTCGAACCAGGTCATCGCGTCATCCCTCGTCAGGATCCGGGACGTCGGGCCTCGTCGACCAGGAGCACCGGGATGCCGTCCCGGACCGGGTACCGAAGACCGCACTCCTGGCAGGTCAGGCCGCTCTCGTCCAGCGTCAGCTCGCCGTGGCAGGCGGGGCAGACGATGATCTCCAACAGCTCCGGCGCCACCTCCGGGGTGCTCATCGCTCGCTCCCGCTGCGGATGATCCCCAGCACGTCGTCGCGGATCTCGGCCATGGTGACCTCGTCCTTCCCTTCGGCGTTGAGCCGCAGCAGCGGCTCGGTGTTGGAGGCGCGCACGTTGAACGCCCAGTCGGGGTGGCTCACGCTGAGGCCGTCCAGGTGGTCGATCTCGACCCCGTCGCGGCCCGCGTAGGTCGTCTCGAGCTCGCCGAGCACGGCCTGCTGGTCGGCGACCTGCGAGTTGATCTCGCCGCTCATCGCGTAGAGCTCGAACTCCGCCAGCACCTCCGAGAGCGGGCGGTCGCCCTCGGCGAGCGCCGCGAGCGTGTGCAGCGCGGCGAGCATGCCGGAGTCGGCACGCCAGAAGTCGCGGAAGTAGAAGTGCCCGCTGTGTTCCCCGCCGAAGACGGCATCGGTCTCGGCCATCGTCGCCTTGATGAAGGAGTGGCCGACGCGGGTGCGGACCGGCGTGCCGCCACGACCGGTCACGATCTCGGGCACCGACCGGCTCGTGATCAGGTTGTGGATCACCGTCGCGCCCGGCTCCTTCGCGAGCTCGCGGGCGGCGATCAGTGCGGTGAGCGTGGAGGGCGCGACGGCACGACCCTGCTCGTCGATCACGAAGCACCGGTCGGCGTCACCGTCGAACGCGAGGCCGGCGTCGGCGCCCTCGGCGACGACCCGCTGCTGCAGGTCGACGAGGGTGGCGGGGTCGATCGGGTTCGCCTCGTGGTGGGGGAAGGTGCCGTCGAGCTCGAAGTACATCGGGACGACGTCGACCCGGTCGGCGATCCGGTCGAAGACCGCGGGCGCCGTGTGCCCCGCCATCCCGTTGCCGGCGTCGACCACGACCTTCAGCCGGCGCCCCTCGACCGGTGCCAGTGCGAGCAGGTGCGCGGCGTACTCCTGCAGCACGTCCGCGCTGCCCACGCTGCCGACGGTGGTGGCGTCGGTGCTCGTCCCGGCGGCGATGCGGTCGCGGATGTCCGCGAGCCCGGTGTCCTGGCCGACGGGCTGGGCGGAGGCCCGGCAGAGCTTGATGCCGTTGTACTGGGCCGGGTTGTGGCTCGCCGTGAACATCGCCCCGGGCAGCTCGAGGTGACCCGAGGCGAAGTAGAGCTGGTCGGTGGAGGCGAGCCCGATCATCGTGACGTCGGCGCCCGCCGCCGTCGCCCCGTCGGCGAAGGCCGCAGCGAGACCCGGTGAGCTCGGGCGCATGTCGTGGCCGACCACGATCGCGGGAGCGCCGAGCACCTGGACGAAGGCGGTGCCGGCAGCCCTGGCGAGCTCCTCGTCGAGCTGGTCGGGGACGATGCCTCGTACGTCGTAGGCCTTGAAGACCGCGTCGAGGTTGCCGGGCGAACAGGTCGACATGGAGCAGACCCTAGGGCATGTGGGGGCGGATGGGCTCAGTCGGTGCTGAGCACGCGGAGATGGCCGCGCCGGGTCACCTCGCGGCTGCCCTCCGGCTCCGGCTCGGGCGGTGGCTCCGGCGGTGCCTGGATCGGCCGGGCCGCCTCGCGCACGGCGTTCGCGAGCGCGAGGAGGTCGTCCTCGCTGGGCTGGGGATCGGCGGGCTCCGTGGCCAGCCGCAGCACCTCCCAGCCCCGGGGGGCCGACAGCCGATCACTGTGGAAGTCGCACAGGTCGTAGGCGTGCGGTTCTGCGTAGGTCGCCAGCGGGCCGAGGACCGCCGTCTGATCGGCGTACACATAGGTCAGCGTCGCCACCGCGGCACGGTCGCACGCGGTACGGGAACAGCGCCGGGCCAGACTCACGCCGCAGACGGTACCGGTCGCGGCCAGCGGTGGCCGATAGGCTCGCTGATCGTGCAGCAGGCTGATCCGCCCGACGCCGCGGGCCGCCCCCGGAACCGCCGGGATCGTCGCGGCCGGGGCATGCGCGGCCCGGCCGTGCTGCCGCTCGCGCCGGGGCACCGACCACCCCGGCCACGCACCGACCGGGAGGTCTTCGACCAGCTGGTGCTCGAGGTGGTCTCCGAGATCGACGACACCTGGTCGCATCAGCTGGGCGCGATCGAGTACGCCGTGGAGGACACGCCGCAGCTGCCGGACGACTGGGACTCAGCGACGATCCCGCTGTCCTCGCTGGTGCGGGCGACCGGGAGCCGCCCGACGCGGCTGGTCGTCTTCCGCCGCCCGATCGAGCATCGCTCGCGCGACCGGGCCGACCTGGGCGCGATGGTGCTCACCGTGGTCGTGGAGCAGATCTCCGACCTGCTGGGCATCCCGCCGACCGAGGTCGACCCGCGCTATCCCGAGACCTGACCCACCTGCCCGCGGACGGGTCGCTCCTGCGGTCCGCTCATCGGAGAGCGGGACGCACCACAGGGACGTCGGCGTCGACCCGGGCGAGCACCAGTCGCTGCTGGCCGATGCCACCGTCCTCGGAGAGGACGGTGCCGGCCACCGGCGTGCTGCGCGGCTCGACGACCAGCCGTTCCGCGCCGGCCGGCAGGTCCACCGCCACCGCCCGGCCCTCGGAGATCTCCACCCGGCGCCGGTCCCAGATCGTCCGTCCACCGGCCGCGCTCGCCGTGATGCGCACGACCCCGGCGCGCTCCGCCGCGCCGAGCAGCAGCTGTTGCGCGCCCCCCGGCACGATCGCCACCGCGGCGGCCTCGTCGTACGACGTCACCGGGGCGACCGTGGTCAGGTCGCCGTCGACGACCGCCCGGACCCCGGCGAGCACCGGACCCGTCCCGCGGACCTGCAGCCCCAGCATCCCCGCGGCCGCCTGGCCGTCGAGGAGCGCGGCGAGCGGCACCTCGCGTGCCGACTGCGGCGGCACCACGATCTCGCTCCCGTCGGCCGGAGCGAAGGTCGAGTCTGCGGTCACGACCCGGACGGTGGCCCGCACCTCGTCCTCGCCCGGGTTGGTGACGAAGAGCGAGCGCTGCGTGCCGCGCTGGGGGACGCCGAGCAGCAGCTGATCGACCGCAGCGGCCGGCTGGGCCGGCACGTGGTCGCTCGTCGCCCGGCCGCGCCCCAGCTGGTCGAAGGTGTGGCGGGCCGCGGCCGCGACCCGGCCCCGGGTGACCGTGACGTGCGCGGACACCGTGGTGCGGACCGGACGCTCCGCGAGGTCGATCCGTCGCACGGAGCGACCCGGCACCGTGATCCCGCGCCACGACGCGTCCGGCAGCAGCCCGTCCTCGCCGTGCACGTCGACGTTGACCACGGCCGGCGCTCCGTCGGGGTTCACCAGCTCGATGGTCGAGGCGTGCCGGGCCGCCGCTCCGAGTCCGACGAACCACTCGTCGTACCACGGCTGGCCGCACTCCGCGGACGCCCCGGGCTCGTCGCGCCCGGCCACCAGACCCGGGGCCGCGTCGCCGGTCCCGGTGACAACGGTCGCGGAGCCGCTGTCGGGGACCGTGGTCAGGCCCTCGCCGGCCTCCACCGTCTGCGGCTTGCGCAGGCTGCCGTTGCCCCGGGCGCTCCGGGCCTCGACCTCCCCGCCGTCGCCGCGGGGGTCACGGGTGACCCGGACCTCGCCGGCACCGCGGGTGACCGGCGACGGGCACACGACGGTCGACTCCGCCAGCCTGGCCCGGGTCGGCGGCGCGGGCGAGACCGATGACTCGTCGGGATCGAGCAGGGCGAGCCCGACCACGACGATGCTCGGCAGCACCATGGCGAGGACCACGAGCACGTCGAGGCGGCGCGGCGCGCGGGCACGGGTCCGTCGGGCGCCCGCGCGGCTGCCGGCGCGCTGTGGTCCTGGTTGCTCGGTCATCGCCGCGTCCTCCCGATGCTCGGCAGGCTCAGCACCACCACAGCCGGCACTGCGACGGCCTGCAGCGCGAGCAGCACGACCCGCACCCACGACCGGTCGCCGTCGACGGCGTCCTCGGCGGGCTCGCGCACCATGCGCCAGGCGCGGGTGTCCCGGTCCTCGGTGCTGGCGCGGCGCAACCCTCCGGTCGCGTCGATCCGCGCCGCCACGTTGCCGTCGACCGGCGCCGGCATCACGATGTAGGCCACCCCACGCTCCGCCAGGCCACGGACCGCCTCCGGCGACGGAGCGGTCGCCAGCTCGCGGACCAGCGCGGTCGCCGCGGAGTCCTCCGCACTCAGCGCCTCGATCTCGTCCTCCCCGACGAAGGTCCCGGACCCTCGCTGCACGTGGTAGGTCAGCCCCTCCGGGACGCTCCCGCGGATGAGCAGGATGCCGGCCTCGTCGTCGGAGGAGGCGCGCTCGGCCATGTAGACGGGGATGTCGCTGGGCTCGGGCTCGGCGAGGTCCTGGCTGCCCCAGACGGCGAACCACACCAGACCGGCGACCGGCACCAGCAGCGCGCCGACCGTCACGACCAGTACGCCGGAGCGGGCAAGGCTCCGTGTGGCGGCCTCCAACGCGCTCTGGCCCCCGAGCACCGTCGCGGTCACCCAGCACGCCTGCAGCACGACGACCAGCACACCGAGGCCGGGCTGCTGCCCCGTGCCGCCGAGCAGCTCGACGCTGATGCTGCCGAGCGGGAGGGCGACCAGAGCCGTCACGGCGGCGGCGAGCCAGCACGCCACGACCGGGATCCGGGAGGCCCGGGGCACGAGCGCGAGGAGCGCCAGCACCGGCAGCACCCACCCGAGCCACGCCGGGGCGCCGAGGTCGACGAACCGCCCGAGAGCGAGGTGGAGCCCGTCGAGGGCGTCGGTCGGCCAGCGTCCGACATCGAGCACCAGGCCGCCCGCGGCGCCGTGCCACAGGGCCGGGAGCCACCACGGCACGAGCAGCAGCAGCGACGTCAGGAGCCCCGCTACGGGCGGTCCCCAGGTGGTCCGGTCGGCGAGCGCACTCCGTGCGAACAGGGCCATCGCCCCGACGCCGACGGCGAGGAGCACCGCGCACCACCACCAGGTGACCGGTGCGAACGCGGTCATCAGGGCCAGCAGCAACGCAGACCGCCACGCCGCCAGCCATCGTCGCGACGCCTCCGGGTCGACGAACCCGAGGGCGGCGTGCGCCAGCCACGGCAGCAGCGTCGCGGCGACGAGCACACCGAAGCGCTCGCCTCCCCACGCTCCCGAGACGAGCGGCACGAGCGCGTAGGTCGCCGAACCCCACAGCAGCAGCCAGCGCGGGGCGCCGTACCTGCTGAGGAGTCGGCCGACCACCCGCAGGAACCGCCAGGCTCCCCACATCGCGAACGGCGCGGTGAGCAGGAAGAGGAACGTCATCGTGGCCGTCGGGCCGAGCACGGCGGCCGGCAGCGCCAGCGCCGGCACGTACGCCGGCGCGGGCACCTCGGTGCCGAAGCCGAGCGGGTGGCTGGCCTCGGCGTAGAGACGCCACCACTGCGCAGCGCTCTCGGGCAGCGCGGACAGCGCGCCACCCTCCGGAGCGCCGAGGATGCCCCGCGAGCCGATGAGGTAGGCGACCAGCGCGACACCGATCACGACCGCGACCGGGTCGGTGAGCAGCCGCACCACGAGACCGGTGTCCTCGATCTCGTCCTCGTCCGTGCTGTGGCGCGGTGCGGGCGGGCTCGGGTCGCGCTCGGCGGCGGCGATGCGGCGCCGTTCCGCGACGTCGGCGGCCTGGTTGGTCGCCGCGGCCACGAGATCGCCCACGAAGTCCAACCCGTGCCGGTAGGGCAGCCACCACGGTGCGAGCAGCCGCGCCACCCGGTCCCGGTCGGGCTCGCGGCCCCGGTGCGCGCGCCGGCGGTCGCGCCGGCCGGCCAGCAGCTGGCCCGGACGGCCGAGTACGGACAGGACGGCGGCGAGCTCGTCGAGCGCCTCCCCCGGTGAGCGGACCAGGAGGAAACCGAGCATCCGCAGCACCGATCCGAGCAGGAGCCGCACGGCCCGGAACGGCAGCACGCGACCACGGCAGTTGGCGAGCAGGGTGTAGAGCGCGGCCCGCCGCTCCTGGTAGTGCGTGTGCCGGCCGGTGAGGGCCGTCGTGCGGACCCCCCGGTGCGCCGCCTCGGCATGGAAGACCACCGCGCGCGGCACGATCATCGTCGTGCGGCCGGCCGCAGCGGCCCGCCAGCCCAGGTCGATGTCGTTGCCGAAGATCGGGAGCTGCTCGTCGAAGCCGCCGAGCTGCTCGAGCACGTCGCGCCGGATCAGCATCCCGGCGGAGTTGACCGCGAGCACCTCACGGATCTCGTCGTGCTGACCCTGGTCGTACTCCCCGCGCTCCAGGCCGGTCTCGCGACGGCCGGTGCCGCTGATGGTGACCCCGAGCTCGAGCAGCCGTCGCAGGGACGGCCACTCCCGCAGCTTCGGACCGAGGATCGAGGCCTCGGGGTGCTCCGCCGCCGCCGTCAGCAGCTCCCACAGCGCACCTGGAGCAGGGTTGGCGTCGTCGTGGAGGAGCCACAGCCACTCGGGGCGTCGCCCCTGGGCCCGGAGCGTGTCGAGCGCAGCGCGGATCGCCTGTGGGTAGGAGGTCTCGCGGGGCAGCCGGGTCACCTGGGATCCCCAGGTCTCCTCGATCAGCCGGTCGCTGCCGTCCTTGCTGCCGGTGTCGACCGCCACCAGTCCGGAGATCGGCGCGCTCTGGTGGCGCAGGCCACGCAGCACTGCCGGCAGCCAGGTGGCGCCGTCATGACTGACGAGAACGGCCACCACGTCGGTGGCACCACTGGGCCCTGGCACGATCGGACACCCTACCGACGCGTGGGTGACGCGGCCGCATCCGTGGGACCCCCGTCCCACGGTCGCCGAGGGCCTTCGGTCAGACGGCGCGCTTCTTCAGCTTGCGTCGCTCCCGCTCGGACAGCCCGCCCCAGATGCCGAATCGCTCGTCGTTCATCAACGCTGCCTCGAGGCACTCGTTGCGCACCTCGCAGGTCTGGCAGACCTTCTTGGCCTCCCGCGTCGACCCGCCCTTCTCCGGGAAGAACGCCTCTGGGTCGGTCTGCGCACACAACGCGCGCTCCTGCCACCCGAGATCCTCGGTCTCCTCGTCTACGAGAAACAGTTCCCTCATGGCTTCCGCCACCTTTCGACCCCCTGTGCTGCCGTCCGCGACCGAACGACATTGGTGAAATTACATGCATGTCATGCCACGAGAGTCAAGGCGGATCTGCTAAAAGAGCCTCCCCCACTGCGCCCGTCCGCACCCCCGCGGTCGGGCGTGTGGCCGCCCGGCGAGATGCTCGGGAGTGCCGTCCCCCGCGTCGCCGGCGCGGCGGCTGCGGCAGAGTGGCCCCATGAGGAAGCTGACCGTCCTGTCCGGCGGCATGGGTGGCGCGAGGTTCCTGCAGGGCCTGCGCCACGGTATCGCGACCGGCACCCTGCCCGGCGTCGCGCCCGACGCCGAGATCACCGTGATCGCCAACACCGCCGACGACTGGTGGATCCACGGGCTCAAGGTCTGCCCGGACCTCGACACCGTGATGTACACGCTCGGCGACGGCATCGACCCGGAGCGCGGGTGGGGGCGACGCGACGAGACCTGGAGCATCAAGCACGAGCTCGCGACGTACGGCGTGGAGCCGACCTGGTTCGGCCTCGGCGACCGTGACGTCGCCACCCATCTGGTTCGCACCCAGCTGATGGATGCCGGCTACCCGCTCTCGCAGGTGACCGAGGCGCTCTGCCGGCGATGGCAGCCCGGTGTGCGCCTGCTGCCGATGACCGACGACCGTGCCGAGACCCACGTCGCGATCGCGGACGCCGAATCGCCCAGTGGCCAGCGGGTCGTGCACTTCCAGGAGTACTGGGTGCGACTGCGCGCGGAGCCCCCGGCAGCGGCGATCGTCGTCGTCGGCCTCGACGAGGCGACGCCTGCCCCTGGGGTGGTCGACGCGATCGAGGAGGCGGACATCGTGCTGCTGCCCCCGTCCAACCCGGTCGTCTCGATCGGAACGATCCTCGGCGTTCCCGGCATCCGCGACGCGCTGCGTGCCACGAGCGCTCCGGTCGTGGGGCTCTCCCCCATCGTCGGCGGCGCTCACGTGCGCGGCATGGCCCAGCAGCTGCTCACCTCGATCGGCGTCGAGGTGAGCGCGGGTGCGGTCGCCCGGCACTACGGGGCCCGCGACACCGACGGCGTGCTCGACGGCTGGCTGGTCGACGAGAGCGATGCCGCCGAGGTGGCCGCGGTCGTCGAGGCCGGGATCGGCTGCGCCGCCGTACCGCTGATGATGACCGACGTCGACGCCACCGCGGCCATGGCTGCCGCAGCCATCGGGTTGGGGGCGCGGTGATGCTCCAGGTCATCGCGCCCGACGGCGTGCCCGAGATCCTGCCCGGCGACGACCTCGCCGCCGCGCTGCTCCCGTTGGTCGAGCTCGCCGACGGCGACATCGTCGCGGTCACGAGCAAGGTGGTCAGCAAGGCCGAGGGGCAGCAGGTCAGCGGCGACCGGGCCGCGTGGGTCACCGCGGAGACGTCCCGACTGGTCGCCCAGCGCGGCGAGACCCGCATCGTGCGGAACAAGCTCGGGCTCACCATGGCGGCGGCCGGTGTCGACACCTCCAACGTGCAGGCCGGCACCCTGCTGCTCCTCCCCCGCGATCCCGATGCCTCGGCACGAACGCTGCGGACGGCGATCGCGGAGCGGACCGGTCACAACGTGGGCGTGGTCGTCACCGACACCGCCGGCCGCGCCTGGCGCGAGGGGCAGACCGACATCGCCATCGGCGCCGCCGGCGTGCGGGTCCTCGAGAGCTACGCCGGTCGGGTCGACGAGCACGGCAACGAGCTGGCCGTCACCGCCCCCGCCGTGGCCGATGAGCTCGCCTCAGCCGCCGAGCTCGCCTCCGGCAAGCTCGGCAGCCGTCCGTTCGCCGTGCTCCGCGGCCGTGCGGACCTGGTGCTCGAGCCCGGTGAGCACGGCACCGGCTCGGCCCTGCTGGTGCGGGACGAGGGCACGGACCTCTTCGGGTACGGCGCCCGGGAGGCCGTGGTCCGTGCCGTCGCCCGAGCCGCCGGCGACGACGTGCCGTTCGGCGCGCCGGTCACCGCCGGCGACCTCGTCGCCGCGCTGCACCGCGCCGGACTCGCAGCCACCGGCCACGACGACGCTGTCACGGTGACGGGCAGCGAGGCGCAGGCCGAGCTGGCGACCGTGGTGGGTTTCGCTCACGGCTGGGTGCCGGCACCGAGCGCCGCCGACCGTGCCGGCCTCAGGTTGCGACCGCGGAGTCCGTAGACTCTCGTCGTTCCACTCCAACCGACCGACACCGAGGGATCGCGCACCGTGGGCAAGTCCAGCAAGTCCGCCAAGACGGACCGCCAGAAGGTCATCGATGACGTCCGGCGCCAGCAGAAGCGCGCCGAGAAGCGCCAGGGCGCGGTCATCGTGGGCGTCTGCGTCGTCATCGCCCTCGGGATCGTGCTGATCGCCGCGTGGGAGCCGATGACCACGTCGATCCGCAAGGCCGCGTTGACCGGTGACACGATCGAGGAGATCGGGGCCGGCGCCGACGTGTGCCAGGAGGTGCTCACCGAGCCGCAGGCGGGCAACACCCACGTCGAGCGCAACCAGCAGGTCCAGTACGAGGACGCGCCGCCCGCCACCGGCGACCACTGGAACATCGCCGGCTTCGCGCCCGCTCCGGTGTCCCAGCGGTTCTACAGCGAGAACAACCGCCCCGAGCTCGAGCAGCTCGTGCACAACTCCGAGCACGGCTACAACATCCTCTGGTACGACGCGACGGTCGCCGACGACGACGGTCAGGTCGCGCAGATCCAGAAGATCGCCGACATCATGGACGCCAACGACACCAACGGGCGCAACAAGTTCAAGGCGGTCCCGTGGACCTCGGAGGACGCCGAGGAGGTCGCCGCGTCGCTCGATGCCGCGGTCACCGCAGCCGAGGACGCCGTCACGGCCGCCGAGAAGGCCGTCGAGGATGCGTCGAAGAAGGACGAGAAGTCCGCTCAGCAGCAGCTCGACGACGCCCGGTCGGCGCTCGAGGAGGCCGAGAAGGCGGCCGAGTCGGGCGGTCAGTTCCCCGAGGACCAGCACATCGCCCTGACGCACTGGACCGCCGACGGCCAGTCGGTGCGGCAGTACTGCTCCGAGGTGAGCGGCGAGGCGCTGCAGACGTTCATGTTCGACTACCCCTACTCCGACACCCCGGAGCCCGACGCGATGTGAGCCCGGCCGGGTCGTGCCTCGGCCGGAGTCAGGTCAGGTCAGGTCGGCCCGGCCTCGCTGCTTCAGGTCGGCGACCACCTGCCGCACGTCCTGCGCGCGGTCACGGGTCGTGACGAGGATCGCGTCCTCGGTGTCGACCACGACGACGTCCTCGAGGCCGACCACGGCGACCGTGCGGCCGGTGCCGGGCACGACCACGCCCGATGCGTCCTTCCCCAGGACCTGGGTGGGGTCGCCGAGCACCTGGAGCCCCTCGCGAGCGCCGAGCAGGCCGGCGATCGAGTCGAAGTCCCCGACGTCGTCCCACCCGAAGCTGCCCGGCACGGTCGCGACGCGTCCGGCGGCCGCGGCGGGCTCCGCCACGGCATGGTCGATCGCGATCCGCGGCAGCGTGTCCCACATCTGCTCCAGCTGGTCGGGGACGGCGGCGATGGCGCGCAGCGCCATCGCGAAGTCCGCGTCCTGCTCCTGCAGCAGCTGGAGCAGGACGCCGGGACGTACCACGAACATGCCGGCGTTCCAGCGGTAGCGGCCGGAGGCGACGTACTCCTCGGCGACCTGGACCGACGGCTTCTCGACGAACTCGACCACCGTCCGTGCCTGGTCGTGGCCCGCGAGCGGCTCCCCGACATGGACGTAGCCGAAGGCCGGACTGGGATGGGTGGGCTCGATCCCGATCGTGACGAGGTGGCCGTCGCGCGCCGCAGTGATCGCGTGCTCCACCGTCCCCCGGAACGCGTCGCCGTCGGTGATGACGTGATCGGCGGCGAACGAGCCCATCACCAGGTCCTCGCCGGTCCGGCGGGCGCGGCGCTCGAGGTGGGCGGCCGCCAGCCCGATCGCGGCCATCGAGTCCCGTGGTGACGGCTCGGTCAGCACGGCTCCGGGCCCGAGCTCGTCGAGCTGGGCACGCACCGCCTCCTCGTGCGGCCGCCCGGTGACCACGAGGAAGCGATCGCCGGCCAGCGGCGCCAGCCGGTCGTGGGTCTGCTGCAACAGGGTGCGCCCGGCGCCGGTCAGGTCGTGCAGGAACTTCGGTGACGCCGACCGCGACAGCGGCCACAACCGCGTCCCCGCGCCTCCCGCCGGCACCACTGCCCAGAACCCCTCGATCTGCATGCGGGAACACTAGCGCTCCGCAGCCGGTCAGCCCGTGGCGGCGGGCGACGCGAAGCGACCCGCCCGCGCGACGTCAGTACGTGGCGGCGGGCGACGCGAAGCGAGCCACGCCGCGTAGCCGAGTCGGCGGGCTCTATCCTCGTCCCCCGTGAGTACCTTCGCCGAGACGCTCGCCCGTCGGCTCCGGGACGACGCTGCCCAGCCCCTGGTCACCTTCTACGACCACGCCACCGGGGAACGCGTCGAGCTGTCGGTCGCGACCTACGCCAACTGGGTCGCGAAGGCCGGCTCGCTGCTGGTCGACGAGCTCGACCTGGAGCGCGGCGACACGATCCGGATCGACCTGCCGCCCCATTGGCTCGGCGCGGTCTTCCTGGGCGCTGCGTGGACCGCAGGCCTGGTCGTCACCGACGCCGACGACCCGACGGTCGTGGTGTGCGGCCCCGACGAGCTCCCCCGCTGGGCACCGACGACCGGCGAACGGGTCGTGCTGGCGTGCTCGCTGCTGCCTCTCGGCGTCCGGTTCTCCGACCCCGTGCCGCAGGGCGTGCACGACGTCGGGGTCGAGATCTGGTCGCAGCCGGACGCGTTCACGCCGTGGGACCCACCGGATGCCTCGGACCCGGCCGTCCGGGCGTCGGGGCGGGAGGTGTCCCAGGCGGACCTCGCGCAGTCGGGCGCGGCCGCCGAGGGGTCGCTCGTGGCCGACGGCGGCCGCCTGCTCTCGGTGGCGAACCCGGTCACCGAGCCCGCCGTCCTCACCGAGCCGCTGCACCGTGGCGGCTCGCTGGTGCTGGTCGCTCGGGCCGAGCAGGACCGGCTCGACGAGACCTACGCCGCCGAGCGCGCCACTGCCCGCTTCCCCGCCTGAGCGCCAGCACCAGCGGTGGGGTCAGCCCATCGCCTGGACCCCGCTGGCGACCCTGCGGCCGAGGGGCACCGGGGACCGCAGTCCGCCGTCCCACCTCCCCCGCAGGATGAAGAGCCGGTTGGTTCCCTTCTGCCGGGCGATCACGTCGGCGTGGCCGCCGGAGCGGTCGACATCGCTGACGGCGACGAACCAGTCGTAGTTGTTGATCGCCACCGGCACGTGCTGGCGACCGACCAGACCGCCCGGGCCGTTGCCGTGGTAGACCCAGAGCTTGTGC
Organism: uncultured Nocardioides sp.; assembly: GCA_964544855.1. GTDB lineage: Bacteria > Actinomycetota > Actinomycetes > Propionibacteriales > Nocardioidaceae > Nocardioides. The sequence continues at coordinate 28,641 of CAZJDU010000003.1, read as the reverse complement.
TTGCCCCGGATGAACGTGTCGGGCGCCCCGCCGCGGTTCCATCGGCCGGTGGCGATCTGCCGCCGGCCGTTGACCTTGCCGTACGCGCGGATCGGCTTGCGCAGCCCGTTGAGGCCCTTGCCGGGCCAGAGCCTGAAGCTGCCGCCCTTCTTCTTGCCCATCAGGTCGGGCCAGCCGTCACCGGTGAAGTCACCGACCGCCGCCATCAGGCGCTTGTCGGCGGCCCCGGTGGCGATGAGGTTCGGTCCACGGAACTTCCGGGTGCCGGTGCCGCGATAGAGGAAGATCCTGCCGTCCGGACGGCGCGTCATCAGGTCGCTGTGCCCGTCTCGGTCCCAGTCGCCGGCGTTCCACACGTTGAGAGCGTGCGGGAACCTCCGGTTGGTGCTCGCGGGCTTCCCAGCACGGTAGCGGCCGTCGCGCTTCTTGATCGGCAGCAGGAAGATCCTGCCGTCGGACTTCCGGCGTAGCACCAGGTCGGGATAGGCCTTGCCCGCCAGGTCGGACTCCAGCTCGCGGCCGCGGAAGCTCCCCTGGAGCTCCCGAGCGCGGGTGCGGATCGCGGGCAGCTTGTCGTAGAGGTAGCGGCCAGGACACGCGGTGGACCCGGCGTCGCGATGGCCGCTGATCGCCTTCACGACTCGCCCGTCGATGCGGCGCTTGCCCTTCGGGCGATAGCCGTGGATCGCGAGCTTCCAGGCCATCAGCCGGCTGAAGGCGCCGAGCATCGCGCGCCGGGGCCGGACCTGCTCGAAGTTGCCGATCGCCGAGGCACCGAACGAGGCGTGGTTGTAGCCGCGGGTGTGCGCGCCGATCACGGGACGGCGGACGCCGCCGGCGCGGCCCTCCCAGATCCGGCCGAACTTGTCGATCAGGTAGTTGTAGCCGATGTCGCTCCACCCGAGGGACCGGGTGTGGTAGGCGTAGATGCTCCGGATGATCCCGGGGACCTCCCCCTTGGAGTAGCCGTTGCCATTGACGGTGTGGTGCACGAACCCGGCCTTCACCGTGCCGTAGCTCAGCGACCCCTTGTCCCGCAGTGACTCGTCGGCGCCCCACTGCCGGCGCGAGAAGATGCGCGGCTTCGAGGCGGTGGTCGAGACCCGCGCCGCGACCCGGCCGTCGGTCGTCCGGGCCGGCGCCTCCTCCGCGGCGGTGTCGATCGCGGGCTCCTGCCGCGTGGTCCGCTCGGCCTCGCCCGGGTCGATCACCGCGAGCCGCAGGTCCTGGGGGATCCGCCGCGCGGCGTCGATGCGCACCTGGACGCGGTCCGCGTCGGCCAGCACGAACGCGTCGGTGCCCGGTCGCGTGGCGCGGGCCGCCTCGCGGGTGCCTGCGTCCGGACCGTGCTCGTCGCCGTGGTAGGCCAGGTCGACCCAGCTGGACCAGCCGTTGCCCGTCCGGCCACGCACCGCGACGTCGATGGCGGACTCGTCGACCTGCTCCCCCGCGTCCCAGGTGACGCCGACGGCGGCCAGTCCGGCCACGGGCAACGCATCGCTCAGCACGCGCTGTCCCTTGCCCAGCGGACGCGCGCTGGCGCGCGGCGCAGTGCCCCGCGCTCGCGCTCCCGGCGGGGCGCTGAGCTGGTACTCACTGATCTCGGGGTCGACGCTCCCGGTCGGGACCTCGGCCGACTCGTCCTCGGCGGCCGCGGTCGTCACCGCTGCCCCGCCGCTGGGCCCCGAGGGCCGGACGTCCAGCGAGACGGTGTCGGCAGCCGGGACCAGCAGGGCTGCCACGACGGCCAGCACGAGGAGCTGCTGGCAGGTGGTCACGAACGTGCTCCGAGAGCTGCGGTCGGTACGTCGGTCCGGACGGTCGGTCGACGACCACCAACCCCACGGGCCACGGCGCCGCGGACCGAGATTCTGCTGCGCATCCATGGTGATTCGCTCCAACTGTGTGCGGGCAAGTAGTCACACGAGTAGCAACTTTCACACGCGTCACAGCCCTTGGGAAGAGGTGGTGAGTAACTACAATCGTGTAATTTCCAGCCGACACGCCGATCGGAAGGACTTTCTCCTCGCCGGCCGGCGCCAGCACTCCCACGGCGAGCGCCAGCGAGTCGTTCGACCGTGCATCCACGAGCGACGTGAGCCTGGATGCACGGAACAACAAAGCGGCGAGTGAAGCGAGCTCCTCGCCGTGCGGCGAGCGAAGCGAGCAGGTCGGCGAAGCCGACTAGATGTCGTCGCCGGTCTCCTCGTCGAAGCCGTCCTTGTCCTCGTCGTACTGGAGATACTTGATGCCGGCCTCGACCTCGCCGTCGAAGCCGAGCTTCCCCTTCTCGAGGACGATGGCGCGGGTGCACATCTTGCGCACCTGGGCCGGGGCGTGGGTGACGTAGAAGAGGGTCCGCCCGCTCGTGCGGACCTCCTCCATCTTCTTCAGGCACTTCTTCTTGAACGGCTTGTCGCCGACCGCGAGGGCCTCGTCGGCGAGGAAGATGTCGGAGTCGACGTGGATCGCGACCGAGAACCCGAGCCGGGCCTTCTGGCCGGAGGAGTAGTGGCCGACCTCGGTGTCGATGCGGTGGCCGAGATCGGCGAACTCGACGATCTCCTCCATCTTGCGGTTGGTCTCCTTCTCGCTCATCCCGAGGATCGCCGCGTTGAGGATCATGTTCTCCCGGCCGGTGAGCTGGGAGTGGAAGCCGGCGCCGGTCGCGATCAGGCCGGCGATCCGGCCGCGGGTGAGGACGCTGCCGGAGTCGGGCCGCATCACGCCGCTGATCATCTTCAGCAGGGTGGACTTGCCGGACCCGTTGAGCCCCATCAGCCCGATGGCCTCGCCCTCCTCGACACTGAAGGAGACGTCGTCGACGGCCTGGAAGGTCTCAGAGATCTGCTGTCGCTTCGCGAGCGCGACCGTGACGTCCTTGAAGGTGCGGTGGTACTGCAACGTGAAGTTCTTCGTTGCGTGCTCGAGCTCGATCATCGTCACCATCAGAGGCGCTCCGGGATCCGCTTCTCGAACTTCGTGAAGGTCAGCTGCGCAATGACCAGCAGCACCAGGCTGACCCCGATGAACACGAGGCCGAGCGTCATGAGGTTGGGGGGAAGCTCGGTCGCGATGGCGTGATCGATCCCGTCCGGATGGGTGCCCACCCAGAACGCACGTTGCATCAGCAGCACCGCCTCGGCCAGTGGGTTCAGCAGGTAGAAGTCAGAGGCAGGACGTCCGAGGATCTCGAAGTCGAATCGCTCCGCGACCATGCTGTAGGGGTAGATCATCGGCACGCTGAAACGCACGAAGAGCTGCATCACGTTGACGATGTTGCCGAAGTCGCGCAGGAAGACGTTGGCGACGGAGAACATCAACGCTGCGGCGGTGCCGAGCAGCATGATCATCACCACGGCCATCAGGAACGCCACCATGCCCATCGGGTCCGGCGTCCAGCCGACGAACAGGCACGCAACGGTGAGGATCACCAGCTGGGGACCCATGTGGTAGAGCGACGTCAGCATCGTCGCCACCGGGAACATCTCACGAGGCAGGGGCATCCGGGTGACGATCGACGAGTTCCGCACGATCGACCGGGTCCCGGCTCCGAAGGTCTCGGTGAAGAAGCCCACGACCACCAGACCGGCGAAGAGGTGGATGCCGAAGTACGGGGTGTTCTTGTGGAGCTCGATGATGTAGCCGATGACCACGAAGTACACGAAGAACTGTGCAGCGGGGTTGATGTAGGACCACAGCAGTCCCAGGAACGATCCCCGGTAGCGCGCGCTGATCTCGCGCCGGACCAGCAGCCGGAGCAGGTAGCGCTTGCGGAAGACCGCGAGGAGCCCGTTGTCGGCGGTCGGCGGTGCGAGCGGGAGCTCGGCCAGGTTGTGGCGGGCTCCCGGCTCCTCAGTCATCCGCCGACTCCTCCGTCCAGGGCGCGAAGGTGCGTGCCCAGGTCTCGGGGGCGGTGGTCTCGGGGAGTCGGTCGCGGTAGAGCCGCGCCAGGTCCGGCCACTCGCGCAGCAGCCGCTGGTGGAGCTCGAGGGTCTTGCCGAGCAGCTCGCTGAACTGGTCGCGGTCGCGGCGGTAGAGCGCGGCAGAGGTCCCGTCGTTCATCGAGACCACGGCGGAGTCGTACTTGCCCAGCCGGAACCACTTGGCGTCCATCGCGGCGAGCTCGGCCTCGGGGTGGGACCGCGACAGCTCGCGTGGCTTGCGCAGCTGGCGCAGCGGCATCAGGCCGGCGGTGACCAGCTGGGAGAGGCGACTCGGCACGTCGGTGTCGTCACGGCGGCTGGGCTTGGAGCGTCGTACCGGCGGGAACGCCTCGCGGTCGGCCTCGAGCTGCGCGTCGGGGAACTGCTTGACGAACTCCCGGACCTCCTTGAGCCGGCTGCCGAGCACGGAGTGGAGGCCATCGGGGCCGGCGAGGACGTCCTCGATCGCCTGGTGGCGCAGCTCCACGGTGGAGTACTGCATCGAGACCAGGTGCTTGATGTCGTGGTTGAGGCTCTCGCGGACCATGCGCCCCCCGTGGGGGTACGGCGAGTGCAGCAGCGCCGCGACGAGCCGGTTGCGGTGGTGGAAGAACGACTGCCAGTCGACGGCGTCGTTCTTGTCGGTCCACGGCACGTGCCACACTGCGGCACCGGGGAAGGTCACCGTCGGGTAGCCCGCCTCCTTGGCGCGCAGGCCGTACTCGGAGTCGTCCCACTTCAGGAACAGCGGCAGCGACAGCCCGATCTCGGCGATCACCGAGCGCGGGATCAGGCACATGAACCAGCCGTTGTAGTCGACGTCGATGCGGCGGTGCAGCCAGCGGGTCGAGCGCAGGTTGCGCACGCTGAAGTCCCAGTCCGCGAGCACGCCGGGCGCGGACTGCCACCAGAACCGCCACGGCTTGACCACCTCGCCGAAGCTGTGCAGCCGCGACCGGGCGTAGATGTTGAACATGTGACCGCCGACGATCGTCGGCCGGCGCGCCAGGTCACCGAACGTGACCGCGCGGATGATCCCCTCCGGCTCGCACACCACGTCGTCGTCCATCATCAGCGCGTAGGTCGCGGTGCCCTTGCGCAGCGACTCCAGCTGACCGCGGGCGTAGCCACCCGAGCCGCCGAGGTTGCCCTGCTCGATCACTCGGAGCGTGGCGCCGAGCGAGCCCTCGGCCTTCGCGAAGTCGGGCGAGTCGACGACCTTGTCGGTGCCCTGCTCCATGACGTAGACGGTGTCGAGGTAGGGCCGCAGCTCGTCGTCGGCGCCGATCTGGCCGAGCAGCTGGGCGCAGAAGTCGGGTCGGTTCATCGTGGTGATCGCCAGGTCGACGGTGCCGTGCTGCGCCCGGTCCTCGGGCACCTCGGCGGTCCACTCGGCGGTCTCGACCACCACGTCCTCGTCGCTCGCGACGACGTCGTACCAGTACCAGCCGCCATCGACGAAGGGCTTCAGGCTCAGGTCGAAGGTGAAGCTGCCGCGGCCGGACTCACCGGTCGTGGCCGAGTCGACGCGCTGGGAGTTGCCGCGCGCCATGGACTTGTAGACGATCACCGAGGCGTCAGCGCCCCGGACGGTCACGGTCAGGGTGACCCGGTCGACGACGGTCCAGCGTCGCCAGTAGCTGGCCGGGAACGCGTTGAAGTAGGTCCCGAGGCTGAGCCGGGTCTGGGCCGGCACGCGCACCGCCGTCCGCGACTCGATCCGGTCGGGGTGGAACTGCCGACCGGTCGAGGTGGCCTGCCGGATCGCGGCGTGGTTGAGATCCTTCGCGGCCCGGCTGCCGCCGATCTCGTACTTGTCGGCGTCGAGGATCGCCTCCTCCACGTCGACGTAGAGCGGGATGACCTCGGGGTCCCGGTCGACCGGGAGGATCTGGCGCTGCAGCAGACGCTTGCTCATGACTCGTCGACCCCTCCGCTGGTCAGCGGCGCACCCTCGGTGAAGTGCGGCTTGATCTTGTTGTCGTACATCGACAGCGCCGACCCGATCGCCATGTGCATGTCGAGATACTTGTAGGTGCCGAGCCGGCCGCCGAAGAGCACCATCGGCTCCTTCTGGGCGAGGTCACGGTACTTCAGGAGCTTCTCCCGGTCGTCCTTGGTGTTGATCGGGTAGTACGGCTCGTCGCCCTCCTCGGCGAACCGGCTGTACTCGTGGACGATCACGGTCTTGCCGGGCAGATGGGTCTTCACCCGCTCGGGGTGGAAGTGCTGGAACTCGATGATCCGGGTGAACGGCACCTCCCGGTCGTTGTAGTTGACCACGCCGGTGCCCTGGAAGTCGTCGACGTCCTCGACGCTCTCCTCGAGGTCGACGGTGCGCCACGACAGCCGGCCCTCGGAGTGCCCGAAGTACTCGTCGACCGGACCGGTGTAGACGATCGGGACGGTGCCGCGGTACTCCTCGGCGACCTCGAAGAAGTCGGTCTCGAGCCGCACCTCGATGTTGGGGTGGTCGGCCATCCGCTCCAGCCATGCGGTGTAGCCGTCGACCGGCAGGCCCTCGTACTTGTCGTTGAACCAACGGTTGTCCAAGGTGTAGCGCACGGGGAGCCGGGTGATGATGTCCGCGCTCAGCTCGGTGGGGTCGGTCTGCCACTGCTTGGCGGTGTAGCCCTTGATGAACGCCTCGTAGAGCGGGCGGCCGATCAGGCTGATCGCCTTCTCCTCCAGGTTGGAGGCGTGCTCGGTGTCGATCTCGCTGGACTGCTCGGCGATCAGCGCTCGCGCCTCGTCCGGCGTGTGGGACTTGCCGAAGAACTGGTTGATCAGACCGAGGTTCATCGGCAGCGAGTAGACCTGCCCCTGGTACTTGCCGAACACCCGGTGCTTGTAGTCGGTGAAGGCCGTGAACCGGTTGACGTACTCCCACACCCGTTCGTTGGAGGTGTGGAAGAGGTGCGCGCCGTACTTGTGCACCTCCACGCCGGTCTCCGGCTCACGTTCACTGTAGGCGTTGCCGCCGAGGTGGTGGCGGCGCTCGAGGACGCGAACGCGCAGGCCGAGCTCGTTCGCGCAGCGCTCGGCGATGGTCAGGCCGAAGAAGCCGGAGCCGACGATCAGGAGGTCAGGGGAGGACACGGTGGGTCAGTCTACGGATGGATGGGGCGTGCTCCCATCCGAGGTGAAGGTCGACACGCCGGACATCGGTCGTCATCTCTTCCTATCCTGATCTGATGAACAACGGCGGTCCCCCCATCGCCGCTCTGCGTCGGTTCACCCTGGCGTGGATCGTGGGCGCCACGCTCACCGCACTCGCCGCCGTCTTCGCGCTCACCGAGCGCCTGCCGATCCGGGACCCTGACGACGTGTGGGCCGGCTACCTGTGGATGCCCACCGTGCTGCTCGCCGCGATCCTGCTGGACGTCGCGCCGCGGGTGATGCACCGCGCCGCCCGGCAGCACTCCCTGGGGCTCCCGACGCTGCGGAGGCTCTCGCACGACGTCGTGCGGGAGCGCTGGCCGGCATCGCAGTGGTGGTTCGCGCTCAGCGGGGTGACCGCCTGGTACCTGTGCTACTCCGCGTTCCGCAACGTCAAGAGCATGGCCCCGTTCGTCCACGACGACCGGTACGACGAGCAGCTCGCCGCTGCCGACCGTTGGCTCTTCGCGGGTCACGACCCGGCAACCGTGCTGCACGAGGTCCTCGGCACCGGCATCGCAGCCCACCTGCTCTCCGCCGTCTACCTGCTGTGGATCGGCCTGGTGCCGCTGTCGATCGCCTGTGCCCTGGTGTGGACCCGCCGCACCGCTGCCGGCGCCTGGTACGTCACGGCGGTGGCGGTCGACTGGCTGCTCGGAGCCCTCACGTACCTGCTGCTGCCGACACTCGGACCCGTCTACACCGACGCCGGCGCCTTCGACGGACTCCCCCGCACGTACGTGGGCGGTCTCCAGGAGGACATGCTCGCCGATCGACAGGCTGTGCTCGCCGACCCGTGGAGCACCACAGCGCTCCAGTCGATCGCTGCCTTCGCCTCGTTGCACGTGGCCATCATGGTGACGCTGTGCCTGGTCGCCGAGCTCGTCCGGCTCCCCCGCGCGGTCCGGATCGCCGCGTGGGTGTTCCTGGCGCTGACCTGCCTGTCGACGATCTATCTGGGCTGGCACTTCGCGGTCGACGTGATCGCCGGCGCTGTGCTGGGCGCGGTCGCCGTCTGGGCCGGCGGACTCGCCACCGGCAATCGCGACGGCTGGCGGGTGCGGCTCATCGAGTCGGACCGGGCCGCCGCATCCGACGGGCGTCACGAAGCGCCCGAGTGACGTTGCGTGCCTCGGCCCGTCCACCGCGCAGCGGGCTGAGCACCACCACGGCGACGGTGATCAGCCACGGCTTGAACCGCACGAGCGCGTTCTCGCCGTAGCGGAAGTGCACCGCGAAGAGGTTGCGGTACATGTAGTAGCCCTTCCAACCGGACAGGTCGTGCTGTTGGTCGAAGTCGAGCTGGCGGACCAGCACGGCGTCACGCACGGCCAGGATCGGGAACCCCGCCCGGCGGGCACGGATGGCGTAGTCGCAGTCGTCGTAGAAGATGAAGAACGAGTCGTCCGGCAGCCCGATCGCGTCGACGACGCGGCGGCTGATCATGAACCCCTCGAAGGCGACGTTCTCCAGCGGCACCGTCGCGGGCATCGCCGCCCGGTCGGGGTAGGTGCCCACGACGCTCGCGGTCTTCGGCTTGATCGCCCACGGCCGGGCCAGGTCGAAGCGGACCGCGGCGTACTCCGCGAGCGCACCGCGGCTGTCCTCGCGGACCGCCATCAGGCAGTCCTCCTCGCGCGCGAGGAGGACACCGAGGCAGTCCGGCGCCGGGACGACGTCGTCGTCCATCAGCCAGATCCGGTCGACACCCGCGTCGTGGGCCGCCTGCACGCCCCGGTGGAAGCCGCCGGCACCGCCGAGGTTCTCCTCGCTGCGGATCACCTCGACGTCGGCGTCGGCCAGCACGTCCGGCGTGCGGTCGGTGCTGGCGTTGTCGACGACGATCACCCGGTCCGGTGCCGGGTCGAGCCGGGCCAGGCCGGCGAGCATCTTCTCGAGCAGGTCGGCGCGGTTGTAGGTCACGACGACGATCGCGACGGACGGGATCACCGGAGAAACCTCTCATGCCCGGTGAAGTCGCCGCGCAGCCCGTCGTACGCCGCCCTCGCGCTCAGCGGGATCCGCCGCGGCTGCGGCCGGGTGAGGAGGTAGAACCAGACCGTCTTGAGCCAGAACAGCAGCACGTGGGGCCAGCCGCGGTAGGTCCGCAGGTTGAGCGTGTTGTTGCGCGCCATGCAGTAGTGCTTGAGGTCGCTCGGACTGTGGTTGTACGTCGTGCGCCCACCCATCATCGGCGTACCGAGCTCGCCGATCGACGGATGCCGCACCTTCGCGCCGGTGATCGTCGCGATCCGGGCACCGGCCGCCTCCGCGCGCAGCCGGTACTCGTGGTCGTCACCCCAGATGAAGAACTCCTCGCGCGGGAGGCCGATCCGCTCGACGAGCTCGCGGGTGACGAGCACGCCGTTGAACGGGATCACGATGCCGTCCAGCACTCCCCCACCGGCCGCGCGCTCGGCGGTGCCGACATCGTGCACCACGCTGGTGCCGCCCGGCAGCCGGATCGGGAACACCAGCCGGTCGGGCGCCTCCTCGTCGACGACGAGCGGACCCCAGAAGTCGAGACCGTCGTGGGCGAGCAGCGTGGCCAGGCAGTCGGGGTCGGGGAGACCGTCGTCGTCCATCAGCCAGACCCGGTCGGCGCCCTCCTCGACCGCCCAGGCCAGGCCGTGGTGGAAGCCGCCCGCGCCGCCGCGGTTGCGGTCGAGGGTGCGGTGCCGCACCGGGACAGCCGAGGACTGCGGCTCCCGGCCGGCCAGCCACTCCGCCGTACCGTCGGTGGAGGCGTTGTCGACGACGAGCACACCGTCGAGGTCGCCGATCTCCTCGAGCCGGGCCACGAGCCGCTGCAGCAGCGACAGACGGTTGAAGGTCACCACGACGGCCAGCACACGCACGGCGGACACCCTACGAGGTTTCCGCGGGAGCGGCGTCCTCACCGGCACCCGGGGCGGCGCGTGGCTGCACTACGGTGGAGCCCGTGGAGACCGGGGACGTGCTGACGCTGATCCAGAGCGTCGCCGACGAGGTGATCACGCCGCGGTTCCGCGCGCTCGCCGAACACCAGGTGACCGAGAAGAACCCCGGTGACCTGGTCACCGTGGCCGACCACGAGTCGGAGGAGCTGCTCACCGCGGCACTGCTGGAGGCCTATCCGGACGCGGTCGTGCTCGGCGAGGAGGCGGCGGCCCACGACCCCGGCCTGCTGGCCCGGTTCGCCGCTGCCGACCACGGATTCACCATCGACCCGGTCGACGGCACCAAGAACTTCGTCAACGGCTCGCCCGACCATGCGGTGATGCTCGCGGAGGTGCGCGACGGCTCGGTGGAGCGCAGCTGGATCTGGCAGCCGCAGCACCGGGCGGCGTACGTCGCGGAGCGCGGCGGCGGCGCTCGGCTCAACGGTGCGCTGCTGCGCGTGCCCGCACCGGACAGCGCGCCCTACCGCACCGCACGCCGGAAGTGGGTCGGACGGGAGCTGCCCGGGCTCGGCACGCTGGAGCTGACCTGGGCGTGCTGCGGCGTCGACTACCCCCAGCTCATCGCCGGCGAGGCCCGGGCCCTGGTCTACAACCACAGCAAGCCGTGGGACCACCTGCCGGGCTCGCTGCTGCTCAGCGAGGCCGGCGGCCACATCGGCATGCTCGACGGCTCCGGGTTCGCCCCCCGGGCACTCGGCGGCGGCATCGTCGCCGCCCCGGACCGGGCGACGTACGACGCCGTGGTGGCTGCCTTCGCCGGCGGCTGACCCGGAGGGTGGTGCTCAGCACGCGGCGCTGAGGTCGTCGGCCTGGTTGGCCGCATATCCCTCGGAGAGGGAGCCGATGGAGCCGCCGGTCACGCCCCGGTCGGACCGCTTCCTCGCCTTCGTGGCCTTCTTCGGCGCGGGGGCGTCGCCCTCGGCGCGGTCGATCGCCTGCTGCACCTTGTCGTGCACGAGGTCGATGTCGGGGTCGGCGGTGTCGATCATCGGCGGCACCACCGACAGCGTGGAGATCTGCTGGTCGCGCGCCTTCAGCGCGAGGTCGATGAAGCGGTCGACCTCCGAGGCGGGGAGGTCGGTCGAGAGCATCTCCGCCGATGCCTCCGCGAGGGAGCGGAAGTTGCGGACGGCCGACTGCGGGCTGATCTGCTGCACCATGGCACCGAGCACGCACTTCTGTCGCGCCATGCGGGAGTAGTCGTCGGAGTCGTGACGGGCCCGGGCGAACCACAGTGCCTCGAATCCCGTGAGCTCGCGCCGACCGGGCTCGATGTGGTCGTAGAAGTCGTCGGACGGCAGCCCGATCGGGATCGGCTGGCGCACCTGCAGCGTGACGCCGCCGACGGCGTCGACGAGGTCCTTGAAGCCCTGCAGGTTGACCATGGCCCAGTAGTTGATGGTCAGTCCCGTGACGCCCTCGACCGCCATGACGGTCGCGTCGGTGCCGGCGGACTCGGGGTCGTCGAAGAGCTCGGTGTGGTCCTGCGCCCAGGTGCTGACGCTGTTGAGGTAGCACTCGTCGCAGTCGAAGCCCCGCGGGAACTGCTCGGCCATCACCGACCCGTCGGAGAACGGGAAGTCCTGCAGGTTGCGCGGCAGTCCGATCAGCACGGTGCGGCCGGTCTCGGCGTCGATGGAGGCGACCTGGATCGAGTCCGGCCGCAGGCCCCACCGGCCCTTGCCCGAGTCGCCTCCGAGCAGCAGCACGTTGTAGCGGCCGTGCTCGGCGGCGGTGGCCTGTCCGTCACCGAAGAGGGTGAGCATGAAGTCGCGCTGCACGCCGACGAGGTGCGCTCCGAACAGCAGCGAGCCGGCGACGGAGAGACACAGCAGCCCGTTGACGCCGATCGCCGCGCGCCGCTGCGGCAGTGCGAGGGTGAGCGGGTTGCCGATCCGCCAGGCGTCGATGAAGAGCAGCGCCCACCCGATGGCGACGGCGAACAGCCCGATGCGCACCACGAGCAGGACGTCGGTGTTGGACACCAGCCAGAAGGCCACCGGCCGGTGCAGCAGCACGACCAGGGCGGTGACCGCGCCGAGGGCGAGCAGCCCGAGCCAGATCCGGAGCGCGAGCCGTCCGATGCCGCGGTGACCGGCGAGCAGCTGGGCGGAGCCGGGCACGACGAGGGTGAGCACCATCAACGACAGCGCGCGACGGAACCGTACCCGCGCGGCGCGCTCGGCGACGGCGGTCCGGGGTGGGGAGCGGAACACTCCCGGATAGTCGGCCATGGAACGGGGTCATCTCCTGCCGGGGAAGTGAGCAGTTGACCTGCTCAGTATCACCAGTCACACCCGTCACACCGCCCACGACGCGCCGGTAGGCATCTCGGCGTGTCGCGCCTCGCACTCGGCGTAGGCGTCGGCGGTCAGCACGGTCGTCGAGGAGCCACGCAGGCGGTCGCGCTGAGCGCCCGGCCTGGCGCGCCCGCCTCGTGACGACGGCTCAGGCCGCCGCGAGCCGCGCGATCTCCTCCGTCGAGGCGTTGCCACCGGTGCACACGATCGCCGTACGACGGGGCGGCGCCGGGTCGGCCAGGAGGGCGGCCAGGGACGCGGCACCCGCCCCCTCGGCCAACGTGTGGGCGTGGGTCGCCAACAGCCGTGCGGCCGCGTCGATCTGGTCGTCGGTCACCAGCACGAAATCGTCCAGCGCCCCGCGCAGGATCGCCTGCGGCAGCGGATAGCCGGTGGTCGTGGCCAGGCCGGACGCCCGAGTGGCGCAGGCCGCCGTGCGGATCTCGCCGGTCCGCCAGGAGCGCCATCCCGCCGGCGCGGCCGCGGACTGGACCCCGACGATCCGACACTCCGGGGCGAGGGCCGCGCGCACCAGGCAGGCGCCGGCCGCGCCCGTGCCGCTCCCGATCGGCACGTAGATCACCTCGGGCGTGGCCTCGCGGAACAGCTCGAGGTAGGCCGTCGCGTGACCGAGGACGATGCGCGGGTCGGTGGGGTCGACGTACGACGCTCCCGTGGTCCGGGCATGCTCGCGCGCCTGCTGCGCGGCCTCGCCGAGTGTCGCACCTCGGGTGAGGACCGTGGCGCCGAGCGCCTCCACCGCGTCGCGCTTGCACGCCGGCGCGGTCGTCGGCATCACGACGGTGGCGTCGACGCGGGCCAGCCGTGCGGCGTACGCGACCGACTGGGCATGGTTGCCCGTCGACGTGGTGATCAGGCCGCAGTCCGACTCCTCGGGCGTCAGCCGTGACGCGAGATGGACACCGCCGCGGACCTTGAACGACCCGGTGGGCTGCATGTGCTCGTGCTTCACGAGCACATCGACACCCACGGCCCGGTCGAGCCTCGGATGGGCGAGCAACGGCGTCGCGGCCAGCTCGCGCGCGACGACCTCGCCGGCTGCCACGACGTCGTCGAAGGTGAGGTCGGAACCGACCGGGACGGCGGGAGTGGGGGCGCTCATGCCGCCTATCGTCGACGATCACTTCTCATCGGTCCAATAGATCCTTTTTCGGTAATCCTTCGATGACATCGAATAGAATGCGTCGATGATCGACCTCCGTCGACTCGAGGCGCTCGTCGCGCTGCAGCGCACCGGCAGCGTGTCCGGCGCCGCCACCGCGCTGGGCTACGGACAGCCCACGATCTCCCACCACCTGCGCCGGCTCGAGGCGGAGACGGGAAGCGTGCTGCTGCAGCGCGTCGGCCGAGGGCTGCGCCTCACCCCCGAGGGCGACCGGCTGGCGCGCCGGGGCGAGGAGGTCCTCGCGCTGCTCGGCCGCGCCGAGGCCGAGCTCGCCGCGGCGACCAGCCTCCAGGCGGGCCGGATCCGGCTCGCCGCCTTCCCGTCGGGCGCCGCGACCGTCGTGCCGCGCGCCGTCGCGCTGCTCGGCGAGCGACACCCCGGGCTGGTGCTCGAGCTCGCCGAGGCGGAGCCGCCCGAGGCCGCCGCGATGCTGCGTGCCGGGGAGGTCGACGTCGCGCTCACCTTCGCCTACCCCGACCAGCCCGATCCCGCCGAGATCACCTCGACCCGGGTGCTCGCCGACCCGCTCTACCTCGTGTCAGCCACCCCGGCCGCCGAGCCGCTCGATCTCGCCGCCTGTGCCGACGCCCGGTGGATCACGGGGTGCGAACGCTGCCGCCGCGAGCTGCTGGCCCTGTGCGCCCGGGCCGGCTTCGACCCCGAGATCGGGTTCGCGAGCGACGACTACGTGGCCGTGCAGGCGCTGGTCGCGGGCGGGTTCGGCATCACCGTGCTGCCAGGGCTGGCCCTCGCGGCCCACGAGCACCCCGGCGTGGTCCGCCAGCAGATCCCCGGCGCGGCGCGGGCGGTGCAGGTGTCGACGTACGGCGCTCCCCCACACCCTCCCGCCGTGGAGGCGGTGGCGCTGGCGCTGGCCGCGAGCGTGTCCGGTGGTTTCGAGGCTCGCGAGCGCGCACCTCAACCACCGCCCGCTCGCGAGCTCGCACCGCCACCACCGCCGGGCCACTAGGCCACCGCCGGCTCGGGCATCAGCCGGCGCTGCGGCCGGCCTCGATCTCGGCCTTGGCGGACAGCCGCGAGGCCCGGCGGATCTGCGCCTCGCGCATCCGGCGCTCGTCCTCGGCGGTCTCCGGGTCCACGGCCGGCACCGGCCGGGGGGCACCCGAGCCGTCGATCGCCACGAAGACGAAGTACGCCGACGCGACGTGGAGCATCTCGCTCGTGGGGTCGTCGTACGGCTGCGACTCGACCCGCACCCCGACCTCCATCGAGGGCCGCCCGGCCCAGTTGATCTGGGAGTAGGTCCGCAGGATGTCGCCGACGCGCACCGGCTGGAGGAACGCCATCTGGTCCAGCGACGCGGTGACCGCCGGACCACCGCCGTGTCGCTGGGCCACCACGCCCGCCGTCGAGTCGGCGAGCTTGACCACCTCACCACCGTGGATGTTGCCCAGCAGGTTGGCCTGGCCGCGGCTGGCGACGGTGGCGAGCTCGATGCGGGAGTAGGACGGCGTGCGAGCCGCAGGTGTTCCGGTCACGGGGTGACGGTAGCGTCAGGCGGCATGGCAGACCGCCCCCACGCGGGATCCGGCGACGGCGACCGCGACTACTCCTGGCTCTACGGCAAGGACCGGCGCCAGCCGCCGGCCGACGCTCCCGACCCCACCGTGATGCTGCCGCAGCAGCCGCGCCCGGGCGCTGACGCCTCGGGCTCTCCGCCACCGAGGCGGCCCGCCGGGCCGCCGGTCGCTCCGGAGCCTGCCGCTCCCCGTGGGCGCAGCCGGTTCACCCGGGTCGGGTTCTGGCTGCGGCTGATCCCGGTGCTGCTGGTGCTGTGGCTGGTCTACCTCATCGCGGTGCCGATCTGGACCTGGACCCGGATCGAGCAGGTCGCGTGGGAGCCGGACGGGGAGCGGCCGCCCGACCAGCCGGGGACCACCTACCTCATGGTCGGCAGCGACTCGCGCGCCAACCTCACGCCCGAGCAGCGCCGGCAGTACAGCACCGGCAACGCCCAGAGCACGCTCGCCGACACCATCATGATGCTGCACACCGGCTCCGGTCCCAGCACCCTGATCTCCTACCCGCGCGACTGGACCATCGACGGCCGCAAGATCAACGGCTACTACGACCCCGGCGACCCGACCAACCTCGTGGCGGTCCTGGAGTCGCAGACCGGCATCCGGATCGACGACTATGTCGAGGTCGGGCTCGACGGCGTGGCCGGTGTCGTCGACGCGGTCGGGGGCATCGAGATCTGCCCCGACGAGCGGATCAAGGACCCCAAGGCCGGCCTCAACGTCCGGAAGGGCTGCCAGGAGGCCGACGGCCAGGTCGCGCTCGCCTACTCACGCACGCGGGCGACCACCCGCGGCGACCTGGACCGGGTCGGACGGCAGCGGGAGGTCGTCGCCGCCATCGGCGACGCTGTGCTCTCCCCGTGGACGGTGATCAACCCCGTGCGCTGGTGGCAGGTCAACAACGCGGTGCCCGACTTCTTCACCTTCGGCGAGGGCACCGGCCCGTTCGATGTCATGGAGTGGGCGCTGGCCATGAGCCGTGTCGGTGGCGACAACAGCCTCACCTGCACCATGCCGGTCACCGACGGCTCGGCGACCACCATGGACACCTCCCGGGCCGAGGCCCTCTTCGACGCGGTCATCGAGGACCGCACCGACGACATCACACCGCAGCAGTGCACCCCGGCAGGAGTGCCCGAGTGAGGCACCGCAGCGCGACCGGAAGGACGAGACCTCGTGAGTGACCGGACGTATCGGACGCTGAGCTGCACCGTGGCCGACGACGGCGTCGCCACCCTCACGCTCGACCGACCGGACGCGCTCAACGCGTTCGACCTCACCATGGCGCAGGAGGCGCTGCAGTTCTTCACCACCGACGCCTGGGACGACGCGATCCGCGCGATCGTCGTGACCGGCGCCGGGCAGGCCTTCTGCGCCGGGATGGACCTCGCGGCCGACGGCAACGTCTTCGGGCTCGACGAGACCCGGGCACCCACGCCCGAGGAGTTCCGGGCCGCCTACGACCAGCCGCCCTACGACGAGGGCATCCGCGACACCGGCGGCAAGGTGACGCTGGCGATCCATGCCCTGCCGAAGCCGGTGATCGCCGCGATCAACGGTGCAGCGGTCGGGATCGGTGCGACCATGACGCTCGCCATGGATCTCCGGCTGGCCTCCACCGAGGCCCGGATCGGGTTCGTCTTCGGACGTCTCGGCATCGTCCCCGAGGCATGCTCGTCGTGGTTCCTGCCCCGGATCGTCGGCCTCCAGCAAGCGCTGGAGTGGGTCTACTCGGCCGAGATCCTCGATGCCGAGCAGGCGCTGGCCGGCCGGCTGGTGCGCAGCGTGCACGAGCCCGACGAGCTGCTGGCGGCCGCACAGGAGCTGGCCCGGTCCTTCGTGACGGACCGCTCCCCGGTGGCCCTCGGCCTGGCCAAGCAGCTGCTCTATCGCAACAGCGCAGCGGCCGACCCCCTCGAGGCGCACCTCTCCGACTCGCTGGCGATGTTCTACACCTCGATCGCCGACGGCAAGGAGGGCGTCGCGGCCTTCCGGGAGAAGCGGCCACCGCGGTTCGAGGGACGAGCCTCCGAGCTCCCCCGCGTCTTCGACTGACCTCACATCGCGAGGAAGAGGATCTCCTCGCGGCTGTACTCCCGGCCCGGGTGCTCGGCCGCGAGGTGCTCCTGGACCTTCTCGACGAGCTCGTCGTCGTCCGCACCCCGGATCGTGGTGTCGCAGGGGCAGCGTAGTGAAGGCATGACCGTCTCCTCGGACGCGGTAGAACGTGTTACAGAAATGCTACTCGATCGTCTAGCGTACGCGCATGGTCCACTTCGCCGTCCGCTTCGACCTCCGCTCCCCCGGGCTCGACCCGGCCGGCCGGTCCGCTCTGCACCGGCGTGCGATCGAGCAGGCCGAGTACGTCGACCGTCAGGACCATGACGTGATCATGCTCTCCGAGCACCACGTCACCGACGACGGCTATCTGCCGAGTCCCCTCGTCGTCGCCTCGGCCATGGCCGCACGGACCCAGCGGATCCCGATCACCGTCGCAGCCCTGCTCGCGAACCTCTACGACCCGCTGCGGCTGGCCGAGGACGTGGCCGTGCTCGATCTGCTCAGCGGCGGCCGGGTCAGCTACACCTTCGGTCTCGGCTACCGCCCGGAGGAGTACGCCGCGTTCGAGCGGCCCTGGTCGGGACGCGGGCCCGTGCTGGAGCAGCAGATCCGGACGCTGCTCGCACTCTGGGCAGGCGAGGAGGTGGCGCTCGGGGGCCGGACCGTACGGCTCTCACCGCTGCCGGTGAGCCGCCCGCACCCGGTGCTGTTCTACGGCGGCGGGTCCGTCGCTGCCGCTCGCCGGGCGGCGCGGCTCGGCCTGGGGTTCCAGCCGCAGGTCGGCGACCCGGAGCTGCGCGCGGTCTACGAGGCGGAGTGTCGTCGCCTCGGCCGGGAACCCGGGTGGGTCCTGGCGCCCCCGGAGGCACCCGCCGTCGTCGTCGCGGCGGAGGACCCGGACCGGTTCTGGGCGAGGTACGGCGAGCACCTGCTGGCCGACGCCAGGGGCTACGCGGTCTTCGGCGACAGCGGTCCCTCGCTGGTCCGTGACGACGCGGAGACCGTGGCCGCGCTGCGCGCGGCCGGACGCTATCTGGTGGCCACGCCCGACGACTTGGTGCAGCGGTGTCGCGACGGCCTGCGCCTGGTGGTCAGTCACCCACTGTGTGGCGGGCTGCCGGCCGAGCCCTCGTGGGAGAGCCTCCGACTGATCAGCGAGAAGGTGCTCCCGGACGTCCGGGACTGACGGACCGCGAGCCCACCACCGCCGAGGAGCAGCGACGCGAGCAGCAGCCACCACCAGGACGGTCCGCCGGTGTCGGGCAGGGTGCCGCCGGGCCCGGGGCCGGGACCGCCGTCCGGCGTGCCGCTGGAGGTGAAGGTCACCGCACCCCGGGAGCAGCCGTGGACCGCCGGATCGGTCGGCGTGAACGCCGCCCGCACCCGGTAGGTCCGCCCTCGGCGTGTGGGCACGACCACGGAGACCGGATCGCCGTCGTAGCGGACGGTGCGCTGCACCGCGCCGCTCAGTGCCACGGTGCCCGTGACAGCTCCGGAGCCCGCCAGCGCGGAGCTGACCGTGACCGTCACCCGCGCCTTCGTCCGACCCACCACCGTCGCCGCGAGATCGGTGCGGGTGTGCACCTGGACGGCGTACGAGCCGCCCTCACATCGGTCTGGCGCCGCTCGCGCGGTCGCCGCCGGAGCCGGGACGCTGATCAGCGCCGCTGTGATGACTGCTGCGAAGACGACATGCCTACCCACCGTGGCCCCCAAGTCTGTCCGTTGTCCCACCGGGTCAACGGCGACGGGTCGCGGCGGGTTACGCCCGTGCGCCCTGCGGGGCCTCGCGGCCCTCGCAGCGGGTGGAGCTCAGCTCACTCAGGCCGGCAGGCCGTCGCGACGTCGCGCCTGGCGCACGGTGGCACCGCCGACGCCGAGCAGCACCAGGCCCAGCAGCAGCCACAGTGTGTGCGGACCGCCGGTGTCGGGCAGTCCGCCGGGCGGCGTCGCGCCGTCGTCGGGGTCGCTCGGGGCCTTGCCCGCGGCCACGACATAGGAGTCCGCGCCCTGGGAGGGGCCGTAGATCTCCGGAGCGGACGGGGTGAAGGCGGCGGTGATGGTGTACTCACCGGGGCTGCGACCGGGCAGCGTGACCGTGACCGGCGAGCCGTCGTAGGCGACCGTCCGCGGCCGGGCGCTGCGATCGCCCTCCCCGTCCTCGCCCCGCTCGGCGGCGCGAGGCGTGACCGTGATGCTCAGCGAGCCCGTCGGCGAGGCACCGTCCGCGTTGGCCGTCACGGTGATCACCGCGTCGATCGTGGCCTGCGGCGGCACCGAGGGTGGCGCGTCGACCACGGTGCGGGTCGGGATCCCGACCGAGTAGTCGTCGGCCGAGGCCGGCGCGGCGGGCGCGATCAGGCAGACGGTGATCACAGTGGCCAGGGCGGCCAACAGCTTGGGCATCGAGGAGCCTCCATCCCGGGTACGGTCATGGACCCCAACGGCCGGTCGGGACGGGTGGTTACGGCTCCGTCAGATCTTTTCGCAGCCGGCGTTCCGCTCCGTGCGATCACTGAGCGGTCCCGCGGGAGCCTCTCACTTGGTGTCGGTCTCGATCAGGTGCCCGAAGGCCACCGAGCGGTTGTCGGTGTGGAAGATCTCCGAGCAGGTCAGCAGGGTGATGAGGCGCTGCCCGACGCCGTCCGCGGGCTGGGTGCCGCCGTCGGGGTTCTCGGGGAACGGGTCGAGCACCCACGTCGCGGTGAAGTCGACGATCAGGTCCTCCCCGCCCGAGTCGAGCTCGTAGGTGAAGATCGCCTCCCGGGTCTCGACGTGCACCAGGTCGCCGGCCCGCAGCTCGGGGAAGTCGGCGAACGGCTCACCGTGGGTCACCCGGTGGGCGGCGATCGCGTAGTTGCCCTTCTCCCCCGGGCCGGCCGTCTCCTCCATGTGCCCGATGCCCGCCGCGAGCACCTCGTCGGTGGAACCCTCCAGCACCGGGATCTCGTAGTCGTCGCCGAAGCGCGGGATGCGCACCAGGGCCGTCGCCCGACCCCAGTCGGTGCGGACCCCTCCCTGCCCCTCGCTCCAGCCCTCCTCGAGCGAGGACGAGACCTCGCCCTGGCGCTGCCCGGAGACCCAGTTGGTGCCCCAGAACTGCCAACCGACCCACGCCAGGATGCCGACGCCGACGAGGATCAGCACCACGCCGACCGCGAGCAGCGCCCGGCTGCCGTTGCCCTTGCGGCGCCGACGGCGTCGTTCCGGCTCCGGGGTGTCGGCGAAGGACGACTCCGGCGCCGTGGTGTCGGTCATGGCACGACCCTTTCTCGCGAGACTCTCCCGGTCAACGGACCGACCGTACTCCGGTCACGCCGATCTCCCGGCGCAGATCAGGACGAGCCGAGCGGGAGGCCGTCCTCGAGGAACCGGAACGCCGCGTCGAGCGACCCGAGCAGGTCGTCGCCGCGCGCGACCGCCGCGAAGAACGCCGCGATCACGGCACCGACCACCGCGCCGATCCACCACAGCACCTCGGGGTCGTCCGGATCGCGGCCGACGCGGGCCGCCACGGCCCCGGCGAACAACGGGACGGTCGCCTCGATCTGCTGCACCGCCGCGGCGCGCAGCTCCGGAACCTCCGCGACCAGCCGCATCCGTGTCATCTCCAGGGAGAACGCCTCCGGGGCGAGGCCGGCGAACACCTCGCGCATCGCCCGCCGGGTGGCGGCCAACGGTGGCAGCTCGGCCGGCTGGTCGACGAGCGCGTCGACGAACGCCGGGTCCAGCCGGTCGTAGAGCACGGTGTCGGTCTTGGTCGGGAAGTAGCGGAAGAACGTGCTGGGCGAGACCTCCGCCGCCGCCGCGATCTGCTCGGTGGTGGTGGCGGCGTACCCCTGCTCCTGATAGAGGCGCAGCGCGTGGTCCTGGATCGCCTCCCGGGTGCGCTGCTTCTTGCGTTCGCGCAGCCCCGGACCGCTGGTGCTCATGACGCCATCTTCGCACCCGTTCTCGCCGGTCCGGTCGGCTCCAGCTCGCGGCGCAGCCGCTCGCCCTCGACGTCCAGGTCGGGCAACAGCCGGTCCAGCCAGCGCGGCAGCCACCAGGCCCGCTCCCCCAGCAGTGCCATCACCGCCGGCACGATCGTCATCCGCACCACGAACGCGTCGACGGCGACCGCGACCGCGAGCGCGACGCCGATCTGGATGATGTCGGCAGCGTCACCGAGCACGAACCCGGCGAACACACTGATCATGATGGTCGCGGCGGCGGCGACCACCCGCGCACCGTGCCGGAAGCCATGGCGTACGGCGACGACGGCGTCGGCGCCGTGCACGTGCTCCTCCCGCATCCGGGTCACGAGGAACACCTCGTAGTCCATCGCCAGGCCGAAGACGACGCCGATGATGAAGATCGGGAGCAGGCTCACCACCGCGTCGGTCCGCTGGATGCCGACGCCTGCGAGCCAGCCCCACTGGAAGATCGCGACCAGCGCACCGAAGGTTGCGCCGACCGAGAGCAGGAACCCCACGGTCGCCTTGATCGGCACCACGACCGACCGGAACACCGCGGTCAGCAGCACCAGGGACAGCCCGATCACGACCGCCAGGTAGACCCACAGCGCTTCCGCCATCATCGCGTTGAAGTCGATGAGCAACGCGGTGTGGCCGGTGACCGCCACGTCGGCTCCTGACTGCGCGCCGACCGCCCGCACCTCGGTGCGGATCTCGTCGACCAGCTGCTCGGTGCCGGCGGTGTCGGGTCCGGTGGTCGGCACCACGGCGATGATCGCGGTGTCGCCCGCGGCGTTGAGCTCCGGTGGCGCCGCGAGCACCACCCGGTCGGACGCGTCGAGCGCGGCGTGCACCGCGGCGCTCGCCTGCTGCGGGTCGACGGCCCCGGCAGCGTCGACGGCGACCACGAGCGGGCCGTTGAACCCGGGACCGAAGCCGTCGGCGATGGCGTCGTACGCCTGTCGCTGGGTGGTGTGCTCGGGGTAGGTGCCCTGGTCGGGGAGGCCGAGGTGCAGATCGAGTGCCGGCAGGGCCAGGACGCCGACCACCGCGACGGCAGCGGTGAGCGTCGCGAGCGGACGTCGGATGACCAGGTCGACCCACCGCCCGCCGAGGGTGGGGCGCTCGCTCCGCCCCGGGTCCGCCGCCGTGGCGTCCTCGGCCACCCGCTGGCGACGTGGGAGGACGCGCCGGCCGGCGAAGCCGAGCAGCGCGGGGAGCAGCGTCAGCGCGACGACGACCGTGACGGCGACAGTCCCCGCGGCAGCCACGCCCATCTCGGTGAGCAGCCCGATGCCGACGACCGAGAGCCCCGCCAGCGCGATCACCACGGTGAGCCCCGCGAACACGACCGCCGACCCGGCCGTCCCCACGGCCCGTCCGGCCGCCTCCTCCGGCCCGTGGCCGGCGGCGAGCTCGTGGCGGTAGCGGGAGACGATGAAGAGTGCATAGTCGATCCCCACTGCCAGGCCCAGCATCAGCGCGAGGATCGGCGTGGTCGCCCCGAGGTCGATGAAGCCGGTGGCGGCGGTGATGCCGAGGACGCCGAGCAGCACGCCGGTGATCCCGGTGGCGAGCGGCATGCCCGCCGCCACCAGCGACCCGAGTGTGAGCACCAGGACGACGGCCGCCACGACCAGCCCGGCGAGCTCCGCGCCGACCTCCGGCAACGGCTCCACGGCGTCGCCGCCGACCTCGATCGTGAGGTCGGCGGTCGCACCGGCCCCGACGATGTCGAGCAGCGCGTCGAGGCTCACCGGGTCGACCTCCGGTCCAGGCACGTCGTAGCGGACCTCTGCGATCGCGGTGGTGTCGTCCTCGGACACCAGGCCGCTCCGGAAGGGATCGGTCACCTCGACCACCTCGGGTGCGGCGGCGAGCTCGCCCAGCACGCCGTCGATCTGGTGCCGGTGCCGCGGCTCGGTCAGCTCGCCGTCCTCGGCGACGAACACCACCCGGGCGGAGCCGCGGTCGACGCCGACGTCGGCGAACCTCTCAGCGAGCAGGTCCTGGGCCTCCTGGGACTCCGTGCCGGGGATGGAGAACGAGCTCGCGGTGGGGCCGGAGAGCGTGGCGGACGCCGCACCGAGTGCCACGACCACGAGCAGCCATGCTGGCACCACGAGCCGGCGCGCGCGGTGGGAGAACCGGCCCAGCCGGTAGAGCACGGTCGCCATCAGCGTCCTCCTCATGTGAAAGTCACTACTATTTGAGAGTAACTGTCATTTTCTTGGGACGCAAGAGAGCCCGGACGTCGACCGACGCCCGGGCTGTCCTGTCAGCGACGACCCGATCAGATCTGGGACTGCACCCCGTCGAGCAGCTGCCGCGCGATCACGATCCGCTGCACCTGGTTGGTGCCCTCGTAGATCTGGGTGATCTTGGCGTCGCGCATCATCCGCTCCACCGGGTACTCCCGGGTGTAGCCGTAGCCGCCCAGCACCTGGACGGCGTTGGTGGTGACCTCCATCGCCACGTCGGAGGCGAAGCACTTGGCCGCGGCACCGAAGAACGTCAGGTCGGCGTCACCACGCTCCGAGCGGCCCGCGGCGGCGTAGGTCATCTGCCGCGCCGCCTCGACCTTCATGCCCATGTCGGCGAGCAGGAACTGCAGACCCTGGAAGTCGGCGATCGGCTTGCCGAACTGCTGCCGCTCCTGGGCGTAGCCGAGCGCGTAGTCGAGCGCGCCCTGCGCGACACCCACCGCCTGGGCCGCGATCGTCACGCGGGTGTGGTCCAAGGTCCTCATCGCCGTCTCGAAGCCGGTGCCCTCCTCACCGATCATCCGGTCAGCGGGGATCCGCACGTTGTCGAGATAGACCTCCCGCGTCGGGCTGCCCTTGATGCCGAGCTTCTTCTCCGGCGCGCCGAACGAGACGCCGTCGTCGGACCTCTCCACCACGAAGGCGGAGATGCCCTTGGACCGGGCACCGGGGTCGGTCACGGCCATCACGGTGTAGAACTCCGACTCGCCCGCGTTGGTGATCCAGCGCTTCACACCGTCGAGGACCCACGTGTCACCGTCGCGCACCGCCTTGGTCGTCATCGACACGGCGTCCGAGCCGGCGTCGGGCTCGGAGAGACAGTAGGAGAAGCCGCCCTCACCGCGTGCCAGCGCACCGAGATAGCGCTGCTTGAGCTCCTCGGAGCCCGCGAGCTGCACCGGGAGGGAGCCGAGCTTGTTGACCGCCGGGATCAGCGAGGACGAGACGCACGCGCGGGCGATCTCCTCGATCACGATCACCGTCGCCAGCGCATCGGCCCCAGCGCCGCCGTACGCCTCAGGGACGTGCGGGGCATGGAAGTCGGAGGCCTGCAGCGCCTGCGCGGCCTCGCGCGGGTAGCGGGCCTGCTCGTCGACGTCGGCGGCGTACGGCGCCACCTTGTCGTCGCAGATCGCCCGGACCGCCTCACGAACGGCCTGGTGCTCCTCGGAGAGGGCGTAGAAGTCGGACATGCTCAACTCTCTCGTTCCGTGGGCGGTACTTGATACCTTGTCTATGGTACTGAGTACCACCGAGCGCGACAAACGAAGGGGGCCGGCATGGCAGCGACAGCACGGGACCGGCTGGTCGCCGCGGCGTTCGACCTGTTCGCGCAGCAGGGCTTCGAGCAGACCACCGTGGAGCAGATCGCCGCCCAGGCGGGCGTCGGCCGTACGACGTTCTTCCGGCACTTCCCCACCAAGGAGTCGGTCGTCTTCCCCGACCACGCCGCGATCCTCGCCGCCGTCGACGCCCGACTCGCCGCCGGCACGCCGAGCACCGCGCAGCTCGCCCTGATCGAGGCGGCGCGCATCGTGCTGCGGCACTACCTGGGCGAGGGCGACCCCGCCCGCGAGCGGTACCGACTCACCCGGACGGTCCCCTCGCTGCGCGACGCCGAGATCGCCGGTCAGCGTCGCTACCAGCAGCTCTTCCGGCGCTACCTCTTCGCCTGGACCGAGGCCGAGGGGCGGCCCGACGACCTCCGCGCCGAGGTGCTGGCCAACGCCATCGTGACCGCGCACAACCACGTGCTCCGGGCCTGGCTCCGCGGCGCTGCCGCCGATCCGGTCACCGACCTGGACGCCGCACTGCTCGACCTCACCGGACGACTGTGGCCCGACCAGCGGGGCACCACCGCGGAGTCGCAGGTCGTCGTGCTGCGCACCGGGCGCGACCTCGGGGACCTGCTGCCCGAGCTCGAGCGCCTGCTGAGCTCGGACATCGGTGGATCCACGCTGAGCCGTGACGGCTGACGGGCAGCGCGCGGACCCCCGATGATGGTCGGGTGAGCAGATCCCCGGCCGCCGTGGTCCGTCGCGCCCTCCTGCTCGCGGCCGGCGCCGCACTGCTGGTGCCGGCCGCGTGCTCATCGGGTGGACCCGCGCCGTCCCCGAGCCCCGACGAGCGGGTGGTCGTCGTGACGCCGTCCCCGCTGCCGTCCGGCATCGGGCTGTCCTTCATCCAGCAGCGACTCGACGAGGGCGGTCGACGTGCCCAGATCCGCGTGGTCAACGGGACCGACCGGCCGATCCACGTGGCCCGGATCGGGCTCGACTGGCGCGGCTATCCCGGCCCGCCGCAGCGGCAGCGCTACGCCGTGCCACCGGGACAGGTCGTCGACCTCCACTACCGGCTGCCGCGTGCCGCGTGCACCGAGCCCGCCACCCGCGACGCCCTGCGCGCCACCGTCGTCACCGACGCGGGCCGGACCATCAGCCGGCGACTCCAGCCGGACGGAGTGCGGTTCCTCACCCGGATCTGGCGCAGCGAGTGCGACGCCCGCCGCCTGCGGCGTGCCGTGCGGCTGCGCTGGGACGTCGCCGGTGACGCACCGACGACCGAGTCCGGGGACGGCCTCGACGCACGGCGGCGGATCCACCTGGTGCTGGAGCGGGCCGGCGGCGACCAGCCGGTCCGGGTGGCCCAGGTGCAGGGGTCGGTGCTCTTCGAGCTCCACGCGGGGCGTCCGCGCCTCCTCGGGGACGGGAGCGAGCGAGCACGGGTGCCGATCGACGTCGCTCCCGGCCGCTGCGACGAGCACGGTCGCAGCCAGAGCACCCAGACCTGGGGCTGGCGGGCCTGGGTCAGCGTCGGCGCCGACGAGCCACGCGCCGTCCTCGTCCCGCCGGCGCCGGCCCAGCAGCAGGCGCTGCTCGCGTACCTCGACCGCGCCTGCGGCGAGGTGACCCGACACTGAGCGACCGCGGAAGGTTCCGCAGCACCTCCTAGGCTGGTGACATGAGCACGGAGTGGCAGGACCCGGCGGCCGTCGACACCATGCTCGACGACGGCAGGACCTGGGCCGTCGTGGGGCTCTCGGGCAACCCGGACCGGACGGCGTACCGGATCGCCGAGCTGCTGCAGCGCCGCGGCAAGCGGATCGTGCCGGTCCACCCGGCGGCACCGACCGTGCTCGGCGAGCAGGGCTACCCGACGCTGGCCGACGTCCCGTTCCCCGTCGACGTCGTGGACGTCTTCCGCCGCTCCGAGGCGGCCGGTGAGTTCGCCGACCAGGCCGTCGCGATCGGCGCGCGGGGCGTGTGGTTCCAGCTCGGGGTGATCGACGAGGAGGCGTTCCGACGTACCACCGACGCGGGCACGCCGATGGTGATGGACACCTGCCCCGCGATCGAGTGGCGGCGGCGGTAGCGAGCTACCGCCGGCCGGCGCGGATCCGGGCGCGGCGGGCCCGCGGTGCCGGGAGCAGGGCGTAGCCGATCAGGCCGGCACCCAGCAGCACCGCGGCGGCCCCGAGCCCGACCTTCATGCTGTCGGCACGGTCGAGCGAGACGGTCTCGCCGTAGGCGGGTGTCGTGGTCGTGTCGTCGGCGGCAGCAGGTGAGGCCGTGCCGAGCAGTGCTCCGACCGCGAGCGCTGCGGCGAGCACGAACGAGGCGAGGAGGGAGCGCGTGGTCACCATGACAGAGATAGTCCCCGCCACCTCCCGTTCGCAAACCCGACACCCGGCGTTACCGCTCAGGTGGTGGTGAGGGTCACAGCCCGCCGGGACCGCGCGCGGCGGCCGGGCCGGTCGCCGGCCGCACCAGCGCACGCTGAGCGGCCCCGACGACGACCTCGAGCGGCCCCCGCCGGCCGAGCGCGGCGAACACCGCCCCGATACCCAGCACGACGAGCACGTGCCAGACATAGGTGTCGGGCTCGTCCGGCGGCCAGACACCGGGTGAGCGCATGACCACGTGCAGGGTGTAGAGGCTCAGCGTCATCCGGCCCGCGCCGAAGAAGATCGCCACCGCCCGCGCGGCCACCGGAGGGAGTGCGCCGACCACCAGCAGGCACACACCGATCACGCACAGCGCCGTGCCCGTGCTGTGCGCGAGATCGAGTGGCGTCGCCGTGTGCGGCACCGCCATCGCCAGCCACTCCCAGCTCCCGCCGGTCGGCGTCGTACCGCCGAAGAACGACTCGCCGAACCGGTCGATCACCTCGCCCCTCGAGAGACCCCGCTCGTCGTGGTAGAGCGCGTCGCGCACGCCCTGCCGGCCGAGCGCCCACCACCACAGCCCGAGTGCGGTGACCGCCGTCGCGGCCCCGCCGACGGCGAGGGCCACCTGGTGCCGGACGACGGTCAGGTCGATCCGGCCGACCGCCAGCCCCGCGAGCAGGAAGGTCAGCCACGGGAACACGGGATAGAACCCGGTGAGCAGCAGCTCGCTGCCCAGCTGGACCGGATGCGCCAGATCGGCCAGCTCCGGGCTGTCGTATCCCCGGGGCGGGAGCTCCGGTCGCGCCGCGTGCGAGATCGCGGGAGCGAGCACCGCCCAGACCACCGTCAGCACCGCGAGGCTCCCCGCCCGCCAGGTCAGGAACGGCAGACCCAGCAGAAAGAGCAGGCCGTAGTAGGTCAGGATGATTGCGATGCCGCTGCCGAGGCCGGCGAGCCAGAGCCCCAGCGCCGCGATCAGCACGGCCCGGACCGCAAGCCCGAGGGTGAGCCGCCACCGCTCCCGACCGCGGAGCGGCTCCGTGCGGCCGCTCATCAGCGCCATGCTCACCCCCGCCAGCACGGCGAAGAGCGCGGACGCCCTGCCTCCGGCGAGCAGGTAGCTGATCGCGAGGTCGCCCTCGGGCGTCAGCCGGTCGTGCACGTGGACCGCCATCATCCCCAGGAGGGCGAGGCACCGGGCCACGTCGAGCCCGACCAGGCGGGCCCCTTCAGCAGTGCGGGCGTCAGCCACCCGCGGCTCGTCGTACGACCTCACCCTTGGCCTCGGCACTCGCCCGCAGATCGGCCTGGAACTCCCGCATTCGCTGCTGCAGCGCCGGGTCGCTGGCGGCCAGCATCCGTACGGCGAGCAGGCCGGCGTTGCGCGCCCCGCCGACCGCGACCGTGGCGACCGGGACCCCGGCCGGCATCTGCACGATCGAGAGCAGCGAGTCGAGCCCGTCGAGGTTCTTCAGCGGCACCGGCACGCCGATCACGGGCAGCGGTGTGACCGATGCGAGCATCCCGGGCAGATGCGCCGCTCCCCCGGCTCCTGCGATGATCACCGACAGCCCACGGTCGGCCGCCTGCTCGCCGTAGGCCAGCATCTGCTGCGGCATCCGGTGGGCCGAGACCACGT
>CAZJDU010000002.1:0-83465 GCA_964544855.1 uncultured Nocardioides sp. | reverse complement strand
GAGGCCAGGTCGCACCCTGCCCCGAGTGCCCACCCGCGCTACGCCGTGGAGGCACGGCCGCCGACCTGCCAGCCGTACAGCTGGACCACGACGGCAACCCTCCGTTCTGAACAGCGGGTCTCGCCTCGCCTGACATGGAACTGCGGCCCAGCCTCTTGTGAGGCTGGGCCGCAGCTGTGTCAGAAGCTCTCTCTGGGTGCTTACACCATCTGTACTGCGGTCACGTTGTTGTCCTTGTCGACCAGTTGGATGGTCTTGTCATCGTCCTTAGCGTCGTCGAAGAACTTGTAGACCGACACCGCGCGGCGGACGATCTCAGTGACGGTCGTGCCCTCTTCCTCAGCGAGGGTGCGCAGCGCCTTAGCGGTCTCATCGTTGATGTTCACGCTGAGCCTGGTAGTCGTCATCGCTTCAACCGCCTCTCCCAAATTATCTCGCTCTCCTACTTCCACCTATTGGTGATAGTAAGCCCACTATGACACTCCGATCAACATCCTGAGAGATGATTATCCACAAAATCTGTACATGCGAGGTGACTCCTGCCCTCATCCCGGGGTACCCTCGTTGCATGATGACAAGCATGTGATTTGCCGGAGACCAGTCGGGGGGCTGGGACAAGACGTCCACCACCCGAGCAAGGAGGTGGTGACGTTGTCGCTCGACGAGGGGAACGCCAAGCGCAGTACAGGGCCGTGGATGCTCTGGATTAGAGGACTCTGGGGTGCGGGGAAGCACGCCAGGAACGACTTCGACGTGGCCGTTTGGGACCTTGGGCAGCCGCCGCCACCGGACGAAGACGAGCACTTGCCCGAAACCACCGGCGCCAAGGCCGGCACGTTCATCCCCCCGATCGAGGAGGACGAGGTGCCTGCTTGCGGCCTCGAAGTACGACTCGGCAGCCAGATCATCCGACCGGCCGGAGAGCACGGTGAGGCAGATGTCCGAGATGCCTGACAACCGCGAGGAGCCGACCGGCTTCCTCGAGTTGAGTGAGGACTCCGCTCCGGCGCCAGGCCTCCAGAAGCTCACCACTAGGCCGATCAAGCGTGAACACACCCGACGAACCATCGCCTACATCCTCGTCGGAACACTGGTCGCCCTCGCCATCGTCGGTGCCGCCGGCTGGCTCTTCTTCGGCGAAGACACCGACCGTATGCAGAACTTCGCCGTGGTGTTCTCGCCAGTAACGACTCTCATCGGCACCGTCATCGGCTTCTACTTCTCCTCTACCGCAGACAGCAACTGAGGAGTAGCGCGCGCCGCTTTGAAGTCATGCTGACCCCAGAATCGCCGCACGCCGGGCAGAGCTGGTGATGAGAGAGATGGGCCTGGCTTACGCGCAGGTATGTGTGTCCGCCCCAGCGGATCACGGACCGGCGGAGTGCCAGCACGATGGAGACGTGGAGCAGGTTTGGGCGGGCCGCCCGCCCAACGTTCCAGGTAGTCGGTCTACCGCTGCCGCCCCCTCTCCCCCTCGGGCTGCAACGCTCCGAGGCCCCCCATAGGTGCAGGTGTCATCCGTTCGGGCCCAGTGTCCTTTGTTTCCATCCTCATCCGTCGGGGCCCGGCGATACCGTGCCGAAGTGAGTCAGCGCGTACGAGATGGACTGGCAGGCATTTGCCTCGGGGCCGCGATCGGACTGATCGGGCTCCTCATGCTCATCGGGGGCCTCGACATCGGACTGATCCCAGCCTTCTTCGGCGGCGCAGCCATCGTGTTCGGACTGGGCCGCGTCGGGATGGGACTCCTGGCGCAGGACGACGCGGGCGCGAGATGAACCGGCAACTCCGCGGAGCCCTGTCGCAGATCTGCATCGCTGCGCTGATTGGCATCGTCGGCCTCATCGCCCGGGCGATCGGCGCTGCGAACCACGACCCCTCCCTGAGCGCAGACAACACGCTCCCCTCGATCGCAAGGAGCTTCGGTGGCATCTGCCTGGTGGTGGCACTGATGGTGCTGCTGGTCAGCCTCTGGCAGCTAGCCCGTGGACTGATGCCCGACCAGGACTCACCGACCGACACGCGCTGAACGGTCACTCAGCCGCGAGCCCTACTGAAATAGTACTAACAGAACCTTGACCTCTAATAGTAGAAACAGTACTGTTAGAGTAGTTAGAGGCCAGCGAGAGGAGAACCCTTCGATGTCCAGCTCCGAAACCGAGACGGCCACGACGACGGCGGCGCAGTGGCACGGCGTGGACGCCGACGACCGGTGGCCCGGGGCGCTGGCCAGCGCAGACGGCGAGCATCCACGCGCACAGTCGGACCTACCTCCTCCGCGTCACGCCCGGCGACCACAACACCTACACCGCACCGGGCTACTACGCCGAGATCGACGGCGGGTACGGCCAGTGCTGGTCGATCCACGCTCGCACGCTCGACGAGGCCAAGCATCAGGCGGTCGAGAGCGTAAGAAATCAGTTCTGTTACCCCTGTTAGACACGCAGCGTGGGCGAAGGTGCGCGCAGCCACAACAGAACTATCACCAGCATCAGTACTGAAAGGAACACCCGTGACCGAACCGAACCCCACCGTGATCGAGCTCGACCACACCCGCATCCAGGGGACCCTGCGCTGCCGCGCCGAAGACTGCGACGGCTCGCCCCTCTCCCCCACCTCGGGCTGGCACATGGTCAACGCCATCGTCGACGGCGACCGCTTCCGCGGCCCCTGCCTCTTCGTCTGCACCACACACCTGAGCGACGCCGAGGAGACCCTCGTCGCGCACCTCGAGGCCAACGAGGCCCGGGCATGGGAGGTCGAGACCTTTCGCATGCAGAACTGGACCGACGACGGCCGCGGATCGGTCTACACCGTCGCATCCGGAGGCGGACTACAGGAGACCCTCTTCTAACCCCTATAACAGTACTGAAAGAACTAATAGAGGTGATAGCGCCATGATCCGATGCGACCACC
Organism: uncultured Nocardioides sp.; assembly: GCA_964544855.1. Taxonomy (GTDB): domain Bacteria; phylum Actinomycetota; class Actinomycetes; order Propionibacteriales; family Nocardioidaceae; genus Nocardioides. Next base: position 80,549 of record CAZJDU010000002.1, on the reverse strand, counting down.
GGCTCGCCGGCGGACCCCTGCAGTGCACCAACCCCCAACCTCACCAGGCGCCAGGCGGCTGCACATACATCAGCACCACCGGCAGCCACCTGGACGCCGAACCCGCGCACACCGATCGGAGCCGTCCGACATGACGACGAGGTCCAACACCGACGTCTGCGCCGACCCACAGCAGGCCTGTGTGCTGTGCGGCCCCCCGAGCGCAACAGCGACCGAAGGCGAGGAGTGCTGCCTCCGCTGCCGCCCGATCGTGACCCACCGGCCCGCACTGGCTGTCGACAACGGCTCTAATATCCCCAACGCCACTGTTAGCACCACGAGACGAAACGACCGGGAGGAGCAGGAGTGAGCACGTCACCGCGACGTCGCCCCGACTGGCTCGAGCACTTCGGTGGCGCCACGGGCTTCTGGCTCTTCACCTACGTCACCTTCATCGCTGCCGCCAGCATCACCTCCTTCGCGACCGCCGAATGGATCCCCTGGTGGGGAGTGCTGGGGCAGATCGCGCCAATCGCCATCGGCGCATGGGTCATCAACGCACTCGCACACGGCTATCGCCTCGCAACCGAGGACGAGGCGGCGCAAATACGTGCCGGCCAGCTGTGGCACCTGACCGGGAACGACGCCGTCTACGACGAGGCCACGAGCACCGTGCGTCTCGATCCGGCACACTGCCGCTGGATCAGCCGCCTATGGCGCCGCGATCGCCCACTCCGCCTGCGGCGCAGGCAGGCTGTCTACGTCTTCACCAATCCGCCACGGCCAGCACAGAGACAGATCCATGTACGCCGAGACCAACGCACCCTGCTCGTCCGCATCGAGGGGGAACACATCGAAGGCGACATCTACGTACGCCCAGGCGGCGTGGTCGCCCTCACCACGGAGTATCACGGTCCAGCGCAGCTCGAACAGGAGTAGCCGTCACCCCAACACCACTAACACCACCGATAGCGTGAATGCTAATAACGCTACTGTTAACAAGAACAGAACTATAAGGACCAGAGGAGTCACCCACCGTGCGACCGAGCGACTCGACGACCACACCCCATCAATTGCTCACTGGCGAGGGCCCGGCGCTAACACGAGGGAGCGCGGGCGGTCGTGGTCGACGCGGGCGCGCGAACGACCAGGCGGAGTGGGGGAGTGACGGAGGGATGATGGACACTCACGGCATGACCGAGAACCAGCGGGCCTATGACGAGGTGCTGGCGGATGCGATCCGCGTGCTCACGGAGGCCGCCCGTCTCAACCGACCCGCGCCCGGGGAGCACGCCGCGGCCGTTGAGCGCCAGGCCGTGGCGACAGAGCCGGTCGACTGGGCCGAGTTCGTCACGCTCGCGGTCGCGGGCGCGGCTGCGAACGTCGGCAGCATTGAGAAGGCGCTGCGCGGCCGCCCCGGATCGTGGGAGGCCGACAAGGTCCGCAGCATGCTGCTCTCGACCGTGGGGGAGGAGCCGGCGGAGCTGCTGCGACACCAGACCGAGCCGCTCGTGGTCGAGATCTGGCCCGAGGAGATCCTCGACGACCTCGGCTACCCCCAGCTCTACAACGAGTCCAGGCACCTGCTGGAAGAACAACGGGGACCGCACCGGTGGCGCTACCGACTCACCGAGGACAGGGCAGAGGGAGAGCGCGGCACCTGGGAGGCGGTCGACAAGGATGCGCCGCCGTTCGAAGAGCCGGCCGGGAATGAACGTGGCGTGGCCTGGGGCTGGCCCCAGCGAGCCGGCACCGTGATGGAGGTGCCGCGCTCGGCCGAAGACGAGGCCGAGCTCGAGCGACTCGACGAGCTCGAGGACGCGCTAGAGGTCCTGTACGAACAAGACCCCATCGCCTATGGGGAGGCGCTGCGGGTCACGGTGCTCGCCAAGGCCACCGAGCTGTTCCCAGGCGTAGACGTCACCGTGGAGATCCGCACTGACGTTCAGCGCTTCACCCCGGACACAGACCGGTTCTCCGGGCCCGCGGAGCAGCTGATCGAGGTCGCCTGCGCGGAGACCCCTCTGCCCTGGTCCGGCATCGCGCCGAAGGACTACCCGACAGGGGCGAGTGCGATCGCCGACGCCGAGCGCGAGGCTGGCCGCCTCCCGCACCTTCGTCTGAACCCGTGACTCGCGCAAGCAGGTCAGCCACATACCTAACGAAACTAACGCTACTGTTGCCTCTATTGGAGGTAACGCCCCTATTACCCCTAGGAAGGGACCTCATGAAGACCATCGCGATCTGCAACCAGAAGGGCGGCGTCGGGAAGTCGACGACCACCTACCACCTGGCCCGGGCTGCTGTGCTCACCGGAAAGCGCGTGCTGCTCGTCGACGCAGACCCGCAGGGCAACCTGACCTCGGTCGTCACCGAGAACATCGAGATCGACCAGGTCGGCCTCGCCGACGTCCTGTCGTCGCGTACCGACATCAAGCTGCGCGACGTCCTCTACCCGGGAATCTGGGAGGGCCTGACCGTCGTACCGACCCCGTCGGGGCGCAACCTCGGCATGGTCCGTGACGAGCTGGTGGTGGCCGGCGCCGGTCGTGAGCGGCGCCTGGCCGAAGCACTCGCCACCGTCGCCGGCGACTACGACATCTGTCTCATCGACTGCCCGCCGTCGCTGGACCAGCTGACCCTCAACGCCCTGACCGCCGCCGACTCGGTCGGCGTGATCAGCCACGCACGACTGTGGGCAACCGATGGGCTCGCGCACCTGCTGGAGACCATCCGCGACGTGCGGGAGTACTACAACCCCGCGGTGCGCATCGCCGGCGTCATCGTGAACCAGTACGAGGACCGAACCATCGCGGGCCGACACTGGAAGGACGAGCTCACCGCCAGCGCAGAGACCCTCGGGTACGAGGTCCTCGAGCCCGCGATTCCGAAGCGGGTCGTGATCGCCGACGTCCCCGAGGCCAGCTCCTCACTCGACCAGTGGGGCAACGACGGCCCCGAACTCGCAGAGCTCTACAAGCACCACCTGAACAACCTGATCAACCGGGAAGGAGCCTGAGCACAATGAGTCGCCCTGCACCAAAGAAGTCTGCACTCTCCGGGTCGCCCATCGCACCGGCTCCCGCAGCACAGCCACCGCAGGCCGCTCCGGAACCGCCCCAGGCTGCCCCCGAGCCGCCGCCGGCAGAGCCCGCTCAGTCCGAGACCGCCGACGAGGTCACGAGCCCGCCCGCGTCGAAGACCGAGGGCGGCGAGAACAGGCCTTCCCGGAAGCAGACGAAGGCGAAGAAGCCGGCGACGAAGGAGAAGAAGACCCCGCTGCCGAAGACGGCGTTCTACCAGGACCCCGAGGCCGCCGCCCGGATGCGCGCCGCCTACCTCCACACCGTCGCGTTGGAGGGGTACAGCTCACTGTCGGCGTTCATCGCCCAGGCCGTGGACAAGCAAGTCCGAGACCTGGAGCGGAAGTACAACGACGGCGAGCCGTGGACACCGATCGACGCCGGGACCGTGCCCACCGGCCGCCCGCCGAGGCTCGGTTAAGGCAACCTCAGCCCCCGCACCCGTCTTGCGAGGCGGGGCGGGGGAGGGGCCAGGTGCTCCCCCAGCAGATCGGGCGAGGCCTGGCCTCGATGCCAGCAGGTTTCGCTGTGCAAGCATTGGGAAATCGGAGGTGAGCGGCGCCATGCGTGACGACAACCCCAGCTGCACGCCACGCATGCCCGCGGTCCGGACCTCAGTGTCGACTCGGCGGCGGAAGGCAGGCGGATGGCTCAGCCTGGAGATGAGCAACTCGAGCTCGGCCTCTGGGGCACCCCCGAACCTGTCGCCGACGCGCGCGTGGAGCAAGCGCGTAGCGCGCCGACGGAGGGTCCAGACCGCGGCCGAGGCGACCGCCAGCTCAGCCTCGACCTATTTGCGGACCACGGCGCACAAGGAACCGACGATGAACAAGTACGCACTCCTGGCTCAGAAGTTCTGGAAGACCCACGCGCCGCAGCGCTACCAGACGCTGGAGAACCCGGAGGAGTACTTCGCGACACTGGGGGAGACCGCGGCCGCGCAGATCGCGAGGATCAGCGCGGAGATGGAACGGGACGTGCCGCACGACCTGGAGTACCTGGATCGGGTGGGCCAGTTGCGAGCGATCCAGAAGCAGGCCGAGGAGATCGTCCTGAACGACCTGGTGTACTCGGTGGAGACCGAGGCGGAGAGCCTGGACGAGGAGCTCGAGGAGATGCTCGGGGACCTGCCGAGCCCGCAGATGATCGAGGACTCCCTGAGGCGCATCCAGGACGAGGCCGAGCAAGCGGCCGAACAGAACGACCAGACCGAGCCGATCCTGACCGAGGACCAGGCAGCGCGGAAGGAGCAGCTGACCGCACTGCTGCCGCTGGTGACCCTGGAACGGGACCCGGACCAGATGAGCGAGGCGGAACTGCGCGACCGGATCCTGGCGCTGAAGCAGTACTGGGATCCGCAGAGCCGGTCCCTGGCCCAGCTGCCGTAGCGTTCCAGCCCACCTCTCAGGAGGACTTGGCGCCCTCAGGCGGCAAGGCGCGCTACAACGCCAACATCGCCGCGATCGACCTCTCGCGACGCCTGCAGGAAGAGCAGCGCCCCGCGAGTGCCGAGGAACAGGCCGTGCTGGCCCGGTGGTCCTCGTGGGGTGCGATCCCGCAGGTCTTCGACGACCAGAACAGCCAGTGGGCCATCGAACGCGAGCACCTGCGCAGCCTGCTCGACGACACCGCCTACGACGCCGCACGACGTACGACGATCAACGCCCACTACACCGACCCGGCCTACGTGGGCCAGATGTGGTCGACGCTGACCGCGCTCGGCTTCACCGAAGGACGCGTCCTCGAGCCCGGCTGCGGCTCGGGAACCTTCATCGGCATGGCGCCTCCCGGCGCCGCCATGATCGGCGTCGAGCTGGACCCGACCACCGCCGCGATCGCCGCCGGCCTCTACCCGGCCGCCGAGCTCCGGCGAGAGTCCTTCGCCGAGACCCGGTTCCCCAACGGCCACTTCGACGCCGTCGTGGGCAACGTGCCGTTCGCCGACGTCACGCTGCACGACCCCCGGTACAACGCCGGCCGACACTCGATGCACAACCACTTCATCATCAAGTCGCTCGCGATGACCCGGCCCGGCGGCATGACAGCGGTGCTGACCAGCAGCTTCACCATGGACGCCACCGACCCCGCGGCCCGCCGCGAGATGAACGCGATGGCCGACCTGGTCGGCGCAGTACGACTGCCCACCGGCGCCCACCGCCGCGCCGCCGGCACCGAAGCAGTCACCGACCTGCTGATCTTCCAGCGACGCGAGCCCGGCGTCCCGCCGCGCGACCTCACCTGGGAGACCGTCACCCCCCGCGAGATCGACGGCACCGTGGCGCGGCTGAACAACTACTTCGACGCCCACCCTGACCACATCCTCGGCGAGCTGCACGTCGGCACCGGCATGTACGGCGCCGAAACCCTCCAGGTCACCGCAGAGAACCTCTCCAGCGTGCCCCAGCGGCTCCGGGGCGCCCTGGACCACGTCATCGGGCAGGCGCGCGAACGCGGCCAAGGTTTCACCGCCGTATCCGCGGCACTGGAAGAGCAGCGCGATCAAGCCGCGCAGAACCTCACCGACCTCTGGGACGGCACCATCCTCCCGGATGGCACGGAGTTCCAGATCGCCAAGGACGGCTACCTCCAGCCGCTCGGCGTGCCCAAGGCCCAACGCACCGAGCTCGGACATCTGATCCGGCTGCGCGACGGAGCCCGCGGCCTCCTCGAGGCCGAGAACACCGCAGACCAGGGCGACATCCCTCAGCTGGAGCAGCAGCGCGCAGACCTGCGCGCCGACTACGAGCGCTACGTCGGCAAGTACGGCCCGCTGAACCGTTACACGCCGCGGCGCACCGGCCGCTACGCGACCATCACAGACCCCACCACCGGGGAGACCGTCCTCGACCCGACCACCGGCCGACCCGCTCAGGGCGAGCCGATCATGGCCCGCGTCCAACCCCGCGTCATGACCACCTTCCGTCAAGACCCGCTCAGCCCGCTCGTGTGGGCGCTGGAGCGGTTCGACGAAGAATCACAGACCAGCAGCCCGGCCGCCATGCTCCACCAGCGCGCCATCGCGCCGCGCCCGGAGAAAGCCCATGCAGACACCCCCGCCGAGGCGCTGGCGATGTCGCTGGACAAGACCGGCGGCGTCGACCTGCCGCTCGTCGCAGGCCTGCTCGACGTGCCCCCAGACCGGGCCCGCGAACAGCTCGGCGAGCTCGTCTACGACGACCCGACCAGCCGCACGCTCATCCAGGCCGAGGACTACCTCTCCGGCGACGTCCGCACCAAGCTCGACCAGGCCGAAGCCGCCGCCGCCGACGAGGACCGGTACGCCGTCAACGTCGCCGCGCTCCGCGCGGCACTGCCCGACCCGATCGGCGTGGAGGAGATCGAGGCCCGGCTCGGCGCCGTGTGGATCTCCCCGGAGATCCACCAGCAGTTCCTGCGCGAGATCCTCGAGGACTCCAGCTTCCGGGTCGAGAACCCGATGCCGGGGGAGTGGGAGGTCCGAGGCGATCGCCACAGCCTGCTCGCCACCAACGAGTGGGGCACAGAACGCCGCCCGGCGCCCGTCATCGCCCAAGCGCTCATGGAGCAAAAGCGCATCGAGGTCACCGACAAACAAGAAGGCCCCGACGGCAAGGAACGTGACGTCCTCAACCCCGTCGCGACCACCGCCGCCCAGGAGAAGGGCGAGGTCCTCCAGGAGCGGTTCGGCTCCTGGGTCTGGGAAGACCCCCAGCGCGCCGCCGAACTCGGCGAGATCTACAACCGACGGTTCAACTCGATCCGACTGCGCGACTACAGCAAGGCCGGCGACTACCTCTCCTTGCCCGGCCTCACCTCCAGCATCCAGCTCCGACCGCACCAGCGGGCCGCGGTCGCCCGGATGATCGCCGAACCCTCCGTCGGCCTGTTCCACCAGGTCGGTGCCGGCAAGACCCTGGAGATGATCTGCGGCGCCACCGAGATGAAGCGCATGGGCCTGGTCTCCAAACCCGCCGTGGTCGTCCCCAACCACATGCTGGAGCAGTTCTCCCGCGAATGGCTCCAGGCCTACCCACGCGCCCGCGTCCTCGCCGCCTCCACCGCCGACCTCAAAGGCGACAAACGTCGCCTGTTCGTCGCCCGCGCGGCCGCCAACGACTGGGACGCCATCATCCTCACCCAGGGCGCGTTCAAGAAGATCGGCCTCTCACCGGAGTTCGAGGCCGACTACATCGACCAGCAGCTCTCCGAGCTGCGCGCCGGCCTCGAGACCGCCCGAGAGGGCGACAGCATGAGCGTGAAGCGGATCGAGAAACGGATCCTGGCCGTCGAGGAGCGTCACAAGAAGGCCATGGCCATGCCGCGCGACCCCGGCATCAACTTCCAAGACACCGGGATCGACTACCTGATCATCGACGAAGCGCACATGTACAAGAACCTCGCCACGGTCTCCAACATCCGCGACGCCGCAATCGAGGGCAGCCAGCAAGCCACCGACCTGCACATGAAGCTGGAATACCTCCGCGACCGGCACGGCGACCGCGTCGCCACCATGGCCACCGCCACCCCGCTGGCCAACTCCGTCACCGAGGCCTACGTCATGCAGCGCTACCTGCGCCCCGACCTCCTCCAGGCCGCCGGCGTCACCAGCTTCGACGGATGGGCCGCCACCTTCGGCTCCCAGGTCACCGAGATGGAGATGGGCCCCGCCGGCGGCTTCCGACTCAAGACCCGATTCTCCAAGTTCCAAAACGTCCCCGAGATGCTGCGCATGTGGCACGTCTTCGCCGACGTCAAGACCAGCGAAGACCTCAACCTCCCCGTCCCCGAGCTCGCGCCCCGCGCCAGCGACGGCAAACGCGACATCGAGACCATCGTCCTCGCGCCCACCCCGGAGCTCGAGGACTACATCGGCCGCATCGCCGACCGCGCCGACCTGGTCGCCAGCCGCCAGATCGACGCCTCCGAGGACAACATGCTCCTCATCTCCACCGACGGCCGAAAGGCAGCACTCGACCTCCGCCTGGTCGACGAGCACGCCGAGCAGACCGGCACCGTCAAGCTCGACGCCGTCGCCACCCGCGTCCTCAGCCACTGGCACCAGACCCGCGACAACGACTACCTCGACGAGGCCACCGACACGCCCAGCCCGATCCGCGGCGGCCTGCAACTGGTCTTCTGCGACCTCGGCACCCCCAACGAAACCCGCTGGGACGCCTACAACGAACTCAAGACCAAACTGATCGAGGGCGGCATGGCCCCCGACTCCATCCGCTTCATGCACGAAGCCAAGGACGACAACGCCAAGGCCCGGCTCTTCGCCGCCGCCCGCTCCGGCCACGTCAACGTCCTACTCGGCTCCACCGCCAAGATGGGCGTCGGCACCAACGTCCAGAACCGACTCACCGCCATGCACCACGTCGACTGCCCATGGCGACCAGCCGACCTCGAGCAACGCGACGGCCGCGGCATCCGCCAAGGCAACCAGAACCCCGAAGTCGGCATCTACCGCTACGTCGTCGAACGCTCCTTCGACGCCTACAGCTGGCAAACCGTCGGACGCAAGGCCACCTTCATCGCCCAGGTCATGAAAGGCCGGCTCGACACCCGCGAGATCGAAGACATCGGCGACACCGCACTCTCCGCCGCCGAAGCCAAAGCACTCGCCTCTGGCGACCCCCTCGTGCTCGACAAGGCCAACGCCGACGCCGCCTACCAGAAGCTCCGCCGCCAAGAGACCGCCCACCACCGAGCCCAGGCCGCGCTCCGCCACACCCGCAGCGACGCCGAACAAACCATCAACCACAGCACCGACGCCCTCGGCGACCTCCGCGCCGCCGCCCAGCGGACCATCGACACCATCGGCGACGCCTTCCGCATGACCATCGGCGACGCCACCGTCGACAACCGCAGCGACGCCGCCACAGCCGTCGCCGCCTGGGGCGAACGGCACCGACGAGAACTACTCGCCACCAGCCGCTACGACGAACCACTCACCCTCGGCACCATCGCCGGCCACGACGTCACCCTCACCGGCGACCGAGCCCCCAGCATCGACCGCAACGCCGACCACATGGTTAGCATCGCGCTACGCGACGTCCCCGGCTCCGCCCACCGCATGCGACTCGACGAGCTCACCGCAGCCAACGTCGGCACCATCCGCGCCATCGAGAACAAGGCCACCGCGATCCCCAAACGGATCGCCACCCACGAAGCCGACATCGAGAACGCCCAACGCACCATCACCACCGCCGACACCAAGATCGGCACACCATTCCCGCACGCCGACGAACTCCAAGCCGCCAAACAACGCGTCACCGAGATCGACCACCAGCTGGCCGAGCAAGCGAATCCCAACGAGACCGCCGGAGAGGTCACGGGCACCCCGCAAGACTCCGAGCAAGCCGTCCAAGTCCGATCCGCCGTCAGCGTCGCCTTCCCCGAGACCACCAACGACACCAGCGAGCGCGCCCCACAGGCGGATCCCGAACGGCCACCCGCGAGCCGGACGCGTGCAATGAAACGCACGAAAGATCAAGGTCCAGCACAGTAGGCAAGAACCGAGCCCACACACCCATGCCAAGCGGGAAGTCCATCGGCCGCTGCGAAGCGGTGCTGCGATCGCCGACCCCTAGGTCGCGCTGCGCCGTGGGCGTTCAGTCACGGTTTCGGGATCGTGGACACATCGACTCGGAGGACGATGTTCTTCGCCTCGGGGAGAACATCACGCAGGGCAACTGCAAGGTCGTCGTAGATAGAGGCGTCCGGGAACGGCTGCCTGGTATCGCTGCGAATTGATTCGACGCTCAGTTCCTTGCCGAACCTCTTCACCGACTTCAGGTACAGGCCGTACTTGGTCATCACAGGGTCCATGGCCAACGCCACCTCTTTCGCCTTGCCGTCAAGGCCCTTGACCCGGACTCCCGGGCGCGAGCGCGAAGTCGCACGGGCTGGAGTCGCCAGAAGTCCCAACTCGTCGTTCGGATGGGCGGCTGATCTCCGGTCCGCCATGGCCGCGAGGCCACGAACGATCTCAAGCGTTTCCTCGATCATGTCGTCGGTGTCACGCTTCTCGACTAGATCTGCACCCGCGGTCAAGGACGAGTGGGACTCGACTGCGCCGGTGACGCGTTGTTCGAACTCATCCCACACGTAGTTGAGTCGGGTTATCGCTACTTGGGGGTCGACGCCGAGCGCGTCGGCGATGTGACTGACGACGTCCTCCATCTCAGCACGCTCGGACAGTCGCTTTGCCTGGAACTGTGCGAGCGGACCATCAAGCTCGGCGGGACCGTCCAGGTCGACAAGGATCGGGATGACGGGTGGTTCGGACTCCTCTTCGAACCGCTTGGACAGGGCGCCCGCCTCATAGTTGAGCCACGGCGCGTGCTGATTGGCTCGCGTGGTGACGATCAGCCCGAACCCGGTCTCGTCCAACGTCCGGCCAACGGTCTCGAGCCCGCGAGAGCCCGGAGCGATGTCCCGGTCGGACATCCACGGTTCGACAAGGTCAAACAGATGCGGCAGGAGCCAGCGCAGATCCTTCGCGATCTCCTTGGCAACCTCACCTGACCAGCTGATGAAGACCCTCAACCTCTGCGCCTCAACCACGGCAAGCACGCTACCGGGGTTGGCGATCGGGTGGACGGTCTTCCAGACACTCGAGCACCCAGTGCAGTTGGACAGTGACCTCGAAGCCTCACCGCTGGGCATGCGGCTGATCGAGGCACGCCGGGTGAGGGGGCTTGCTAGGAGAGAGGTGGGGCCGGCTACGCGCAGGGGTGTGTGTCCGCCCCAGCGGATCGCGGACCGGCGGAGTGCGAGCACGGTGGAGACGTGGAGCAGGTTTGGGCGGGCCGCCCGCCCAACGTTCCAGGCAGCCGGTCTACCGCAGCCTGGGCAAGAGGCACACCCTTCGAACAGCCGCCTCCGCACCACCACCGAAACCCACGCCAAAAATAGTACTGTTCCCCTTGTGGGTTGAACAGTACTAATAGTACTATTAAGTCATGAACACGGCGCCCACACCAGTGACCACCCCCTCCCACATCCCCGGCTGGACCTCGCGCCACCGCGACGGCCGGCCCGGCATCGAGTACTTCACAGGCGGCATCGCCTTCGCCTGGACAGGCTCACTCGCCGACCCGGTCGAGATCTCACCCGGCGGCTACGGCGAGCCCGTCGAGCACCTGCTCGACCTCTCCAACCTCCTCGCCATGCCGAGGCAGCCCCTCGACAACGCGTTCGACGACTTCGCCCGCCTGTGCGACGAGTGGCTGACCTGGGCCGACGAGAACCAGGCCGGCCGCCTCCCCATCCGGGCCGAGCTCGACACCGAGACCTCGACCTCGCGCCAGCACCACATCGAGGCCGGTGCCTACCTCGTCCGCGCCGCACGGCCCTAGCTGTGATGCCCAGCCAGGTTGTCCAACCTGGTGATGGGTGGCTGCTTCCCGATTGAATCGCCCCGGGTCTGATGGAGGCTCTCAACCGATGGAGGATGAGAGTCATGGCAGCACCCAGGAAGTACCCCGACGAGCTGCGTGAGCGGGCCACGAGGATGGCCGTCGAGCTTCGGCAGGACCCGGCGACGAAGCAGGGCGCGATCGCGCGGGTGGCCGAGCAGCTCGGCATGCATCCGGAGACGCTTCGCAACTGGGTCCGGCAGGCCGAGATCGACGGCGGCGTCCGGCCCGGCACCACGACCGCCGAGGCTGCGCGGATCGCGAAGCTCGAGCAGGAGGTGCGTGAGCTGCGGCGCGCCAACCACATTTTGAAGACCTCGGCGGCTTTCTTCGCGGCGGAGCTCGACCGCCCCACCAGCAAGTAGTCGCCTACATCGACGCCTACCGCCACGACGTGGTCGATGGGCGCGAGGTCGGGGTCGAGCCGATCTGTGCCGTGCTGAAGGACGCCGGCGTGCAGATCGCCCCGAGCAGCTACTACGCCGCCAAGACCAGGCCGCCCTCGGCTCGCGCGATCCGCGACGCTGAGCTCGTGGAGGACATCAAGGTTGCCCACAAGGCCAACCTCGGTGTCTACGGCGCGAGGAAGATCCACGCCGAGCTCAACCGCGAAGGCGTCCCCGTGGCGCGCTGCACGGTCGAACGCCTCATGAAGGCCGAGGGCCTGCGTGGGATCCCGCGGGAGAAGACCCGCAAGACCACCATCGGCGACGGCGCCGAGAGCGAGCGGCCGGAGGATCTGGTGAACCGGAAGTTCGTCGCCACCAGCCCGAACCAGCTCTGGGTGGCGGATCTGACGTACGTGCGGACGCACGCGGGCTGGACCTACGTCGCGTTCGTCCTGGACGTGTTCAGCCGGATGATCGTGGGCTGGCAGGTGTCCACCAGCCTGCGCACCGACCTGGCGTTGGACGCCCTCGACATGGGGCTCTGGGCACGGCAGCGAGCCGGCCACGACGTCACCGGCCTCGTCCACCACAGCGACCGCGGAGTGCAATATCGAGCGATTCGCTACACCGAGCGACTCGCCGAAGCCGAGGCTGTCGCGTCCGTCGGCAGCCGCGGCGACTCGTATGACAACGCGATGGCCGAGGCGCTCAACTCGCTGTTCAAGGCCGAGTGCGTCCGCAACCCGGTGATGCGTCCCAAGGGCGGCTGGAAGAACATCACCGACGTCGAGATCGCCGTCGCCGAATACGTCGACTGGTTCAACCACCGACGCCTTCACGGCGAGATCGGGCTCGTCCCGCCCGCCGAGTACGAGGCCTGCCACTGGGCCAGCATCACGCCCGAGCACTACCCTGGGACACCCGTCCCGACCGGGGCTGGTTCCAAGTAACCGAGCCTCCACGAAACCCGGGGCGATTCAGGCGACCAGCTCGAGCGCGGCTTCGCGCGAGACGATCTTGACGCGCGGCCGTCCGGTCGCCGCCCCGCTGGCAAGCTCGTGATCGCGTAGCGTCAACCAGCCCGCCGCCTGGACGATGCGCACCGACCGACTCCTGAGCAGAGCTTCGAGATCCGGTCGCTCACCCGACGGCTCCGGAAGGCGCCCCTGGGTCGCGTCGTCGATGAGGCTGGCCACGGTCTCCGCCGCGCAGGCCTTGTTCGAGCCGATGACACCTGAGGGGCCACGCTTCGCCCAGCCCGCGGCATAGGTACCGACGACACGCAGCGAACCGTCGACCACCCGACCGTCGGCGTGGTCGAACCGGCCGCGCTCGCCGTCGAAGGCGACGTCCGGGACGGGCGCACTCCTGAACCCTGTCGCGGTGATCACGAGGCCTGCCTCGATCCGCGACGGCTCCCCGGTGTCCGTGCCGACCACCCGAAGTCCGTCCAGTCGACCGTCGGTCCGCAGGATCTCGACCGGTGTCGAGTCGAACCGCAGCACCAGCCGCTTGGTGGCTTCGGACCGAGCCGGACGGTCGGCGATCTCGCACAGCAGCGCAACCTTCTGGTCGCGGGCGAACCCGCTCGCCGTGCCGTCGGGGGCGGCGCGCTCGGGCAGCCTCCCCATCACCTCGATGTCGAGGTCGGGCCGGTCCGCAAGCGCGCGTAGCTCGGGCGAGGTGAAGGCAGCGTGCTCGACACCGCGTCGCCCGAGGACCGTCACGGTACGGACCCGGCTCGCAGCCAGCGCCTCGATCGCGTGGTCGGCCATGTCCGTGCGCGCCACCTCGTCCGGATCGCTCAGGATCAACCGGGCGATGTCGAGGGCGACGTTGCCGTTGCCGATGACGACCGCGCCCTCGGTGTCGAAGTCGTAGGTGCGCTCGGCGTGGTCGGGGTGCCCGTTGTACCACTGCACCAAGTCCGCGGACGTCGTGACGCCCCCGTGATCCTCACCGGGGATGCCAAGTCTCCGACCGACGTCGGCCCCGGTGCAGTAGACGACCGCGTGGTGGTGTGCCAGCAGCTCGTCGTGGGTGACGTCCGTGCCCACGTCGACGTTGAACAGGGGGTGGACGCGCGGGTTCTCCGCCAGCTCGTCGAACAGCTCGGCGGCACGCTTCGTCTCCTCGTGGTCGGGCGCCACCCCGTAGCGCACCAGGCCGTGCGAGGTCGGGAGGCGATCGATCACCGTCACCTCGACGTCGGCGGCCCTGGAGCGGATGAGCTCATCGGTCACGTACCACCCGCTCGGGCCGGCCCCGACGACCGCCACTCGGAGCCGGCCTCCTGCGTCAGCGGCAGAGCGATCGGCGCGGTCCGCAGCCGCGGGCACCGTCTGGGACCAGTTCTCAACCGTCGAGTCGGTGCCGGACCAGGCGAAGTAGTCAGCGTTGACAGCCTGGTAGTGAGCCAGCGATGCGGGGATGTCGAAGTCGTTGAAGATCGCGTCGACCGGGCAAGCCTCCACGCAGGCCTCGCACCCGATGCAGTCGGTCGGGTTGATGTAGAGCATCTCCGTGGTTGCGAAGTCCGGCTCGTCCGGCGTCGGGTGGATGCACCCCACCGGGCACACCTGGACGCAGCTGGCGTCGTTGCAGCAGTTCTGCGTGATGACGAATGGCAACAGGCTCAACCTCGCAACGACGGCACTCGACGACGATCTGGGTCATCCGACCCGCCGCACTCAATGGGTTATCGTGTATGCATAATCACATTCAAGTCAAGGGTGACGGATCGTGCCAGCACCGACCGGCCGGCTCATCGGGTGACCCACGTCTCAGGCGCCCTTGAAGATCGCATTCGTGACTGCATACAATGCGTCGTCCGGGCGGCTCCGTCTTGCCGCCGACGCTCATCGGCCGCAGCGAAGGAGCACACCGTGAGTCAGGCAGCCTCTTCACGGAAGGCCCCCGGGATCGGCCCGAACTCCGCCATCACGATCACGGCGGACGGAGCTGAGGTGAGGACGACTCGGACGATGTGTCGGATCTGCGTCGGCCACTGTGGGCTGCTGGTGACGACGATGGGTGATCAGGTGGTCGAGATCAAGGCCGACCAGGAGCACCCGCTCTCCCATGGCTACACGTGTCCCAAGGGTCGCAACATGGCGGCGACTCAGCACGATCCCCGGCGCCTCGACCACGCAACGATCGGACGTGGGGACGAGCGTCGGAAGGTGGCGCCGGAGGAGCTCGTCGACGACCTCGGCGCGCGCCTGGCTGCGATCGTCGAGGAGCATGGACCCGACGCGGTGGCGTTCTACTGGGGCAGCGGCGGGGTGCTCGACGCGGCGGGAGGGTCGCTCGGCCGCGGCTTCGCGAACAGCCTGGGCACCCAGAGCGTCTACACGACTGCCACGCTGGATACCGCGGGCCGGGAGACGTCGTACCGCCTGATGCAGGGCCGCTCGCCGATGTTCCCGACCTACGACGAGGAGAACTGCGAGTTCCTGGTCCTCTTCGGCCTCAACCCGGTCATCTCGCACGGACAGTCGACGTGCTTCCCCGATCCAGGGATGCGCCTGAGCAAGATCGCGCGCAAGGGGCAGGTCTGGGTCTTCGACCCGCGCCGCAGCGAGTCCGCCCACCTCGCTACCCAGCATGTCTCGCTCCGGCCGGGCAGCGACTACGCCGTGCTTGCCTTCACGATCCGCGAGCTTCTGCGCGAGGGCGCCGACGAGGAGTTCATCGAGCGCTGGACCACCGGGGTCGATGTGCTCCGTCAGGCCGTCGAGCCCTACACCGCCGAGGCCGCGGCCGAGATCGCCGATGTCGACGAGTCGATCCTGCACCAGTTCGTGGCGGCGTTGCGCCAGGCGACGTCTGTCGTGGTGCAGCCGGGCACCGGCATCGGATTCTCGCCGTTTCCCTCGGTGAGTGAGTGGCTCGTGCTCGCCCTCAACATCGTGACCGGCTCGATCGAGAAGCCCGGCGGTGTCTGGTTCAACCCGGGCTTCTGGAGCCCGAGCCCCGAGCACCCGGACTCCGTCCCGCCGGCCGATGACAGCGGCGACAGCCTCGACTTCCGGGCCGGCCGAGGCAGCCACGGCGAGGCGGTGGCAAGTATCTACGAGCCGGCTCCCGGGCCGCCGTCGCGGCCGGACCTGGAGAGCTGGGTCGAGGGCCAACGCCCGATGGCCGGGATCAGTGATGAGATCTTCGCCGGCAACGTGCGCGCCCTCTTCGTCCAAGGCGGCAACCCCGTCAACCTGACGACCAACTTGGAGCGGGCCAAGGAGGCGTTCGCCAACCTCGAAGTACTCGCCGTCGCTGACATCATGGAGAACGAAATGACGGAGCTGGCGACGCATGTCCTCCCGTGCGCGTACCAGCTCGAGCGCGACGACGCCACGATCGTCGATCACATGTCGTTCGGCGTCTTCGGCCAGTATGCCGAGGCGGCGCTTCCGCTGCGAGCCGATCGCCGTCCGCAGTGGTGGTACGTGTCGCAGGTGGCCCGTCACATGGGCATCGAGCTGCTGCCCGACAGCGTTCCGGACGAGCCGACCGACCGCGACATTCTGCGCGCGATCTACACCCACCCGCGGATCCCGTTCGACGAGGTCGCCTCGAGCCCGGGAGGTCGGCTGATCGAGATCGACCGTCGCCCGTGGTTCACCGAGCACGGACTGCCGACGGGACGCTGGGACCTTGCCCCCGAGCGGCTCGTGCGCAGCATGAGCGAGATCGTTCCACCACCGTCGGACGGCTTGGTCCTGACCACACGGCGCCAGCGCTACCACATGAACACGGTCCAGCGCGACGTCCAGGAGGACCGCCCCGACGGCGCTGCGGTCTCCATGAACCCCGACGACGCGACGCAGCGCAGCCTCGTCGAGGGCGACGTGGTGGTGGTCAGGACGAAGGTCGGCTCGTTGACGCTGCCGGTCCACATCGACACCTCGATGCGACGCGGCACCGTCTCGATCCCGCACGGCTACCGGGGCACGAACGTCAACGCCATCACCGACGACCGGGACCTCCTGGATTTCAGTGGGATGCCTCGATTCTCGACGTTGCCGATCACCGTGGAGAAGGCGGGTTGATGTCCCGCAGGTATCGCGGAGGACCCCGGCCCGGGTGAAGGCGGATCGGGCCTCTGCTCACCACGTACGGCGGCACGGCGGACGAGGAGGCTCGCGAACCGGTGGTCAGACGCGCTCGAGTGCGATCGGGAAACGGGTGAAGGTCGGTTGCGCCGTCATGAGGTCCGGGTCGGGGTCGACGAGCCGATGGACGTTCTGCTGCAACCAGCCGTGACTGACCCAGACGGTCCGAGGAGCCAGGGTGGGATCCACCGTGGCGATCGCGTCGACGGTGCCGAATCTGGTGCTGACGCGAACTCGGTCCCCGGACTCGATGGCGCGATCGGTCGCGGCATCGGCGCTGATGTGCATCGGCGGCGAGACCTCGCTGGTCTCTCGGATCGCCCAAGGAGTGGCGTTCTTTCTCTCCATGATCCGCCCGCAGACCAGTCGGAGGACGTTCGTCGGCTCGTCCCCAGACGTCGGGAAGTCGATCCACGAGCACCTCAGGCGCGAGCCGCCACCGTCCGTCGGGCAGTGCGATCTCGTGGAACCACCCCTGGCGTGTCGGGATGCCATGCCAACAGGGCCGGTGTCGATGAGCTCGTCGGCGAAGTCGCACGTCTTGCGAGCGAAGTGTCGGACGACCGTCTCGTCATCGACCACGTCCGGATCCAGGCCGTCGAGTGCATCCAGGCCGACCCGCCGCCCCCGCTGCCCGAGCGCCCACTAGGCGTGGCGGCGGTCCAGGGCCGGGGCCACGAAGGCCGGGCTGTAGTAGGCGCGTTCCGATCCGTCGAACGGTCCGTAGAGGAAGCTCGCCCGCTCGGTGATCCACGTGCACGGGATCGCATGGTGGCGATCCAACGGATTGTCACGGACATCCATCACGACCAACACGTCGAGGCGGCGCAGTGCGGCGAGGGTGCGGTCCGGGTCGGGGATGGACGCCAGCGGATTGCCACCGAACACGAAGAGCGCGGTGAGGTCGCCGGCCTCGATCTCGTCGGCGAGCGCGGTCGCCGGCAGATCCCCGAAGATGCCGTCGAGGTCGGGCAGGTTGGCCGGCCCCGGGGTGTGGCTGCAGGGTGACGGGGGAGTACCGCTGCCTGGATCCAGGTGCCTCGAAGAACCCGGTGACCCCCCGTTCGCCGTGCCTTGGCACAGGCCGATCCGGCAGGAACCGTGATCGCGACGATGGAGCTCGAGGCGATCAGCCAGGTTGTCGAGCAGAAGGTCCCAGGAGACGTCGACGCGCTGGATGCGCGGGCGATCCAGCCGATCAGACGCGTGGTGACGCGCGGGCATCGCCCGGCCCTTGGAACACGAGTACCCACGCGACAGCGGGTGACGCCGGTCCGGGATGACCTCGACGATCCGGCTCGAGTCGACCACGGCAGGCATGCCGCACCGGGCTGGGCGGATCGAGCAGCTGAACGCAACGTCACGCATGGCGGATCACCCTCTCCCCGCACGTGCATCGCACCATGCGTGCGCTACCGGGGTCGACCACGCCTTGCATTCACGATAAGCATCCCGAAATCTCACCACGCCGAGAGGCTGGCCCCGATCAAGTGCCTTGCCGTCAGTGCCTTGTTCCGATGGGTGAGCCGGTGAGCGTGACGGTCTTGCTCGGAAGTGATCCTTGTCTCTTTGATCACATTCAACTTAGTATGCATTATCGCCTTCCGGTCCGTTTCCTGGGCCGCCCTCGGTCACGCAAGGAGTCCGTACCTTCATGATCCTCACGACGTTGCAGCTTTCGCTTGACGAGTTCGAGCGCACGACGGGTTGGCAGATCAAGCCGTACGGCGCGTGCAAGGAGGACATGTGCGTACCGCTGCCGCCACTCTCCGCTGATGCGGAGGGGCGCATCGACATCACGGCCGTCGCTGATCGACTGGGCATGCCGATCGCACGCGACGAGGCCCAGGGTCTGTTCGCGCTGGGCCCGCGGTCGGGCGATCGTCGGGCGCTGGACAGCGCTCGGATGCCTGACCTCATCCTCGATGACTTCGGCGGCGAGCCGTTCCAGCTGAAGCAGCTGCTCGGCCAGCGCGTCGTCCTCATCACCTGGGCCTCGTGGTGCGGCTGTCGCTTCGACCTGCCCGAGTGGCAAGCGCTTCACGAGGAGCTCTCATCAACTGGTCTGACGATCGTGACGGTGGCGGTGGACACCGACATCGAGGCCGCGCGACCGTTCCACGACGCGGCCAACCCGAGTCATCCGGCGCTGATCGACCAGGCCCACGCGACGAGTGAGCTGTTCGGTATGACGAACGTGCCCTTCGGCGTCTGGATCGACGAGCAGGGCACCATCGTGCGTCCGGCAGAGCCGGCGTTCGGTGACCCTGGGGCGCGTGACGAGGCGCTTGCACCGATGCTGGCGAAGCTTCCCGAGGCGACGCTGAAGCTCGGCGCCAAGCACAACACGGTGACTGACCGGACCGGCAAGTACGCCGCGGCAGTGCGCGACTGGGCTCGGCGCGGAGCCGACAGCCAGTACGTCCTGGCCGAGCACGAGGTTGTCGAACGTTCCCGTCCTCGCCCGCTGGAGTTCGGTCTCGCGGCGGCGGAGTTCGAGCTCGGCCAGCACCTGTATCGCGCCGGGTTCGCAGACGCGGCCGAGCCTCACTTCGCGGAGGCGCATCGACTCGACCCGACGAACTGGACGTACTTCCGCGAGGCGTTGAGCCTCGCCGACCCGGACATCGTGAACAACTCTCGCGACCTCATCGACGAGGTCGCGTCAGTGGGAGTCGACAGCTTCTACCCCGAGCTGGGTCTCTGAGCCCGACGACGTCGCGGCGCCGCTCGGGCTCGCCGTCGCGCAGTCTGCGGGAGCGACCGGCGGCTTCGCGGTGACGGATGTCGATGCGTGTCGCGGTTGCGGCTGATCCCCTCGCTCTGGAACAGGAAGTATGCTATTTTGCATCCAACCTGACTGGGAGGACGTTCCATGCTCACTGATGCGCAAGCGCGGCTGCTGCTGCAGGCGAATCCCGCCATCGTCACCACCCTCCGCCGAGACGGAAGCCCGAACTCGACCTTGACCTGGGTCGACTGGGACGGCGAGTTCGTGATCGTCAACACGGTGGTGGGTCGCGCCAAGGAGAAGAACCTCCGCAACGACGATCGCATCAGTGTCTGCGTGATCGACCGCGAGAACCCCAACCTCTATGTCGGTGTCGAGGGGCGCGCCGAACTGACGGTGGAGGGGGCGCACGAGCACGTCAATGGACTGGCGCAGCGCTATCTCGGCACCGACTTCGGCTACCGGGAGGGTGCCGAGCGGATCATCGCACGGTTCCGACCCACTCGCGTCTGGGGCGTTCCCGACGATGCGGCCTGGTCCGGTACCCGGACCGGCGGTCACTGGGCCCACGCGGACACCAAGCAGTAGCGACCTCGGTCGCTACGGAGGGCGGCGGCCCTCGAACCCGGTCCCGGCGTCACCGACGTCAGCGCGCCACGTCTTTCAGCCCTCCGACGGTGCCGCAGTCACGGTGCTGACCCAGCATCCCGCAGCGGAGCCCGAGGCGCGATGTCCTCGGGACCGGAGCCTTTGGGGTCTGCCACTCGGTGCGTACGTCAGGTCTCGCTGCGGTCGGGCGACCGAGCGACGTGGCCTCTGGCTGCCTCGGTCTGAGGACCGGCCACCAGATGCGTGGGAGCGCGAACGACGGGGACGAACAGCGCCACCAGCGCCGCCGTTGCGACAGTCCCGGTGAGGACGGCGAACGCGGTGGTGTACCCACCCTCCGTCGGGTAGCCGACCGGCTGGATCTCGGCGGTGACGATACTGGCGATGACGGCCGAGCCGATCGCGCCGCCGATGGTGCGCAGGTTGGTGTTCACGCCGCTCGCGACCCCTGTCTGGGTCTGAGGCACGGCATCGACGATCAGGTTGCTCATCACTGCGAAAGCCAGGCCGAACCCGAAGCCGAGAGCGGTCATCTCGAGCACGATGAGGCGGAGGTCGTCGTGCCAGAGGGTCAGTCCCAGCGAACCCGCCGCGGCCAGGGCGGCGGTGAGGACGAGCAGAGTCTTGGCGCCGAACCGACGAACCAGGCGACCCACCAGCAAACCCGCGAGGAAGGAGGCGGCGGCATGGGGCAGCAGCAGGAGGCCGGACTCGGTCACCGATACACCGAAGCCATATCCTGTGTTTCCTGGTGTCTGCAAGAACTGGGGGAGGAACGCGAAGGTCGAGTACATCGCGAATCCGAAGAGCAGGGCGACCAGATTGACTGTCCACACCGTGGGGATCCGCATCATCCGCATGTCGATGAGCGGCTGACTGCTCCGGGCCTCGGTGACGCCCCAGATGACCAACAGCACCACGGCCCCGACCAGGAGCCCGCGGACGCCCGGCGAGCTCCACCCCCATGACGGTCCCTGGTGCAGTCCGAGGAGCAGTGCGACCAGCCAGCCCGAGAGCAGGAAGGCTGCCACGACGTTGATGCCGCCGGGCGCGCGCTCTGGCGACTCAGGGACGAACAGGAAGGCCGTGAAGGCGGCCAGGGTCGTCATGATCATCGGGATCCAGAACAACCAGTGGTAGCTGAGCGCTGCTACCAGGGGTCCCGCGATCACCAGCCCGGCACCGCCTCCGACGGCCAGCAGGGCCGAGGTCGTCCCGATGGCACTCGCGACCTTCTCGCGTGGGAACTCGTCCCGGATGATGCCGAAGGTCAGCGGTATGGCGCCGCCGCCGATGCCCTGGATCGCGCGCGCCAGGATGAGGACCGCGATGGAGCTGGCGATGGCTGCCAGGAGGGATCCGCATGCCAGCGCGACCAGGGTGAGGACGAGCATGCGCTTCTTGCCGAGCTTGTCGCCCACCCGCCCCGCGATCGGCGTGAACACTGCGGCGGAGATCAGGTAGGCGGTGACCACCCAGGTCGCGGTCGCCTGATCGGTGTCCATGGCGGTTTCGATGGTGGCGAGGACCGGCATCACCATCGACTGGAGCAGCGCATAGCTGACGCTCGCGATGCACAGCACGAGAAAGGTCAGGCGGTAGCCACCGCGCCGGGCGAGCGGGTGTGCCAACGCGGTGGTGGGCGTAGGCGCGGTGGAAGACATTCTGCATTCAGTCTAGCATTCGAAATCGGGTCGCCTCGCACCGGACTCCCTTGACGGCGCACCAACGGTTGGTACCTTGGCATTCGTTATTGCCTAACGAACCGTAGTCAGAGAAGAAGAGGGTCCCATGACCGAGTCCGTGCTCGTTCCCCGCCCCAACCGCCAGGCGGCGGCCTACCTTGCGCCGCTCGGCCCCGGCGACACCTGGGTCACCGACGAGCTGATCGCGAACGTCGACGCGTTCCGGGTCGGCTTCTCCGAAGTCATGCGCTCGCAGCGGGTGGAGCTTCCCGTCGAGTCGGTGACCGACGTCGACGCCGCCGGAGTCCCGTCGCGGCTCTATCGTCCGAGCGGCGACGAGACGGCAGTGCTGGTATGGCTGCACGGCGGTGCCTTCGTCATCGGGGATCTGGACAGCACCGACACCCTCGCTCGTGCACTCGCGACCCACACCGGCTGCGCCGTGCTGGCGGTCGGATACCGACTCGCCCCCGAGCACTCCTACCCGGCCGCGATCGACGACGCGTGGGCAGCGACCCAGTGGGCCGGTTCGGAGTTCGGAACGGTGATGGTCGGCGGCGACAGCGCTGGCGGCAACCTGGCGGCGGCAGTCGCGCTGCGAGCCCGCGACGCCGGGCTGTCGTTGGCTGGTCAGCTGCTCGTCTATCCGGTCCTGGCGTACGACCCGGACAGCCCCCAGTTCGAGGAGTTCCTCGTGCGTTATGAGAACTTCGCCGACAAGCCGGGCTTCACGGACGGCGCCCGCGGGAGCCTCGAGGCGATCTGGGGCGCCTACGTTCCGGATGTCGGGAGGCGGGCCGAGCAGGACGCGTCGCCGGGTCTCGCCGTCTCGCTGGAGCGCTTGGCACCCGTCGTGATGATCACCGCGGAGCACGATGTGCTCACCTCGGGCTGCCTGGACTATGTCGAGCGACTACGCGCCGCAGGGGTCCCGGTCGAGCACACCGAGTATGCGGGGCAGATCCATGGGTTCGTCCACCTCACCGCGATGATGTCGGACGCATGGCACGCCATCACCACGGCGGCCATGGGAGTGCGCCGGCTCGTCGACCGCTCGTGAGCTCGCTCGACCGCTGGATGCTCGAGGACTTCGCCGCGGGGCAGGTCTTCGAGACCCAGCGGCGGACGATCACGGAGAGTGATGTCGTGGTGTTCGCCGGGTGGAGCTGGGACACCAATCCCGTCCACACCGACGCTGTCGGGCAGGAGGAGAGCCGCTACGGTGCGCGCATCGCGCACGGGGTGCTGGGCGTCGCTGTCGCGATGGGGCTCGCATCGCGGCTGGGGGTGTTCGAGGGGTGCTCGATCGCTCTGCTCGGAATCACGGAGTGGCAGTTTCTCGCGCCGGTGTTCATCGGCGACACCGTCCGTGTCCGGGTCGAGATCCTCGGTGTGCGACGGACCAGTGGCGGACTCTCGGGCGTCCTCGATCGCGAGTTCACGCTGCTGAACCAGGACGCCCAGGTCATGCAGCGCGGGCGGATCGGCCTCCTGGTCTCGGCCCGGTCGGAGCCGCCCACGCCCGCCGAGACGGGTCGGCCCGTCAGCAGCTGACACACTCGCAGTCGGCGCCGGTCAGTCTGCCGCCGGCCTCGGAGTGGGTGCAAGCGCGGCTCGGACTCGCACCATGCGGTCCGCGAACTCCTTCGGGTCCGGCGGGTCTGCTCCCTCGGTCAGCCAATCGACCAGCGCCATCGTCGTTCCGCCCAGGAAGTAGTCCGCCACCTCTTCCGCGGTCTGATCGTCCAGGCTCGGATAGGTGAGCCGCGTCATGTGCAGGGTGTGGGGGCCGACCACCTCCTTCACAGCCACTGTCGCCGCGTGCGCGCAGGAGCCGGTCAAGATGGCGCGGTAGAAGGCGCGGTTCGCGAGCAGGTGGTCGGTCAGGGCCCGGGTGCTCCCGCCCACGTCGTCGATGGCGTCCATGTGCGTGAGGTGCGGGACGAGTTGGTCGGCGAGCAGGTGGGCGACCGCGGCGGCCAGCAGCGAGTCCCGATCACCGAAGTGCTGGTAGAGCACCCGCCGGCTGACATCGGCAGCCTCGGCGAGGTCGGTCACCGAGACCTCAGTCGTCCCGGCTTCACTGACCAGACGGATTGCTGCCGAGAGCAGGGCTGCCCGCGACTTGCGCACCCGTCGGTCGATGGTCACATCGTCCGACCTCGTCGCCATCCTGCACCGTTCCTTTCGGCGGCGACGCTACCCGAACCTGCGTCTCCGGTCGTCATCGCACCGTCGGCACGGACCATGGGGCTTGTCGTCCGGCTCTGCTCCGATCGAGCCGGGCTGGGCGAGGCGCTCGGCTTGTCGTGCGAGCACGCCAGCGTCGGAGCAGAAGCCTGACCCGTCGCGCTTGAGACACACGAGCCCCAACAGGACACCCTCGTCATCCACGACCGCAAGCCGGCGGAGGCCGGTGGCACGGAGGAGGGCGTGGACGTCGGCGACACTCACGTCGGGCGCCACGGTCCTGTTCTCGAGTCGGGCGAACCGCAGGGCTGGCTCGTCCATGTCGCAGGGAGCAGGAATGTCAGATCGTACGAGGGTCCCGAGCAGCACTCTGCCTTCGGTCAGCAGCAGCATGTGGACGTGGTCGTCCTCGAAGGCCTCGCGCACGGCGTGGACCGAGACGCGCCTCGAGAGGGTCTTGGGAATCGTCACCATGATGCTCCGAGCGTCCAGGTTCGGCATCGCCACCTCCTCGATCGCCTCGGTGCCTGGTCGCTCAGGCATCGTCATGCGGCTACAAAGATTGAATACTATCGACAGAAGGGCTGGGCCGGAACCGTCTCGTTACACGAGCACGGTGCGCACGCCGTCGGCCCTGGCGCTCAGCTCGAGGCCCTCGTTGACCTGGTCGAGCCTGAGCGTACTCGTGACCAGGGATGAGAGGTCGAGCTGACCGGTCTCGGCCATCCGGATGTACCGCGGGAGGTCGCGCAGGATCTGGGCACCGCCGAAGACGCACCCCACCAATCGTCTGCCCGACGCGAGCAGGTCGATCGACGACAGGGTGAGCTCGGCCGAACCCGGTGGAAGTCCGACGAGAGTCACGGTGCCCTCCTTGCGGGCCATGTCGTAGGCCTGCAGCGTGACGGAGGGCAATCCCACGATGTCGAAGCTGAAGTCGGCCCCGCGGCCTCCGGTGAGCGAACGCACCTGGTCCACGGCGCTACCGTGAGCCGGGTCGACGGTATGGGTGGCGCCTACCTGGAGGCTGGCTGCACGCCGTTCTGCTGACAGATCCACAGCGATGATCGTCGTGGCGCCGGCGATGCGAGCGCCCTGAACGACGGATTGTCCGACGCCCCCGCACCCGATGACGACGACACTCGCGCCCGGGGTGACGCCGGCCGTGTTGAGCGCTGCCCCGAGGCCGGTCGTCACGCCACAACCGAGAAGGGCCAGCTCGATGTCGGGAAGCGTCGTATCGACGGCGAGCAGCGATGCCTCGTCGACCACCATCGCCTCGGCGAAGGCGCCGCACCCGCCGGTCGCGGTCGCGGATCGGCCATCTGGAAGTGCGACGCGGGGGACGGATCCGACCTGCCCGCCGCGCTCGCACTGATGAGACATGCCGTTGAGGCACCACCAGCAGGATGCACAGGCTGGAAGCACCGACGCGAGCACGCGGTCACCGACTCGGACGCGGCGCACGTCCGCTCCGACCGCCTCGACCTCGCCACACGCCTCGTGCCCGGGTACGACGGGATTGCGGTCCGGAGAGAGCTGGTCGATGACGACGAGGTCGGTGTGACAGATGCTGCGGGCAGCGACCCGGACCAGCACGTCGCGGGGTCCGATCTCGGGGATGGGCACGTCCTCGAACACGAGGGGCTTGCCGGCCTCGTAGGCGACCGCTGCCTTCATGGAGTGTCCTTCCTGGGCGCGGGGCGCACGATGCGAGGCGTGACTTCCTCCCACACGACGGAGTTCGGGGCTGGGGCGAGCGAGTCCGTCAATCGGAAGGCTCCCGTGGCGGCCACCTCCGAGATGTGGGCGAGCACGTCCGCGGGGTGCTCGGACTCGATCTCGAACACGTTGCAGTAGGTGTGGTCACTTGCCGAGGGCGAGCCATGCAGGCGCCGAAAGCGGGTCGCGGACCTGAGCTCCGGAATGTGCTCGAACAGCTCGGGGATGTGCACCTGCACGTACCAGTCGTTGAACTCGTCGTCCTTCCCCGCTACGGCCGACGTCAGCACCACCAGCAGGGCTCTGCTCGCCACGACCGGATCACTCGACCCGGTCGAGCACCACGACCGGGATGACGCGGGTCGTGCGCTTCTCCATGTTGGCGAACGAGGGGTTGTCGAGCTTCTGCTGCTCCCAGATCCGCTCTCGCTCGTCGCCCTCTGCGATACGCGCGACCACCGGGTAGGTGTCCACCTGGCCGTCGGTGGCGACCTCGACCGCCACGCTCGGGTGGGCGCAGACGTTGTGGAACCACGCGGGGTGTTCGGGTTCGCCACCCTTGGAGGCGAAGACGGCGAAGGAGTCGCCGACCCGCTGGTACATCAGTGGGTTCAGGCGGGCGGTATGGGACTTCGCACCCTGGTGGTGGAGCAGCAGGATCGGGACGTCGCCGAAGATCTCGACCTTTCCGGCGTTGGTACGGAACTGCTCGATGACGGCTGCGTTGAACGCAGTGCGGTCCGTCGGATCGACCTGCTTCGGGTCGCTCAAGACTGGGCCCCTTCCGGGAGTGGTCGACCACCGACATGGCGGAGTCGGCGTGAGGTCTGTCACGCTGAGAGGCACGCTATGCAGTATTGGCAGTGACTGTCAATCATGTCCGCATCCTGCTCCGCCGGCTGACCGGGCGGCCGGTCAGCCGGAGGTCGGCGTGCGCACGATGGGTGTGAGGGCGTCGCCGACCGCCTGCACTTCCTCGATCACGCGCTGGGAGACCTCGGTGAAGGTCACGGTGTGGTCGCCGTCGTTGAGCCGCGCCCACTCGTCGAAGGTGATCTGCGAGACCGTCCAGGCGAGCTTGACCATGGTGCGGGGCAGCACCGAGTCCGGGGGGCTGCCGAGCGCATCCGTGAGCTCCTGGATCGCCGTCTCGAGCAGGCGGGTCGACCGGACGCGTCCCGCGGTGGCGAGGCCTTCGTCGACCCGCAGCAGGCGCGCCTGTCGCAGGATCCGATGGCGCTCGGTGTCGTCGGCGTCCAGGTCGGCGCACACGCTCGCCCAGCTCTCGTGGAGCGCGACGACGGGCGGGGTGCCGTCGTGGATGGCTTCGAGGACGGCGGTCACGATCGAGAGGGCCCGGTCCTCGTTCCAGAACTGGCTCCAGACTGCCGCGTCCTCCTTGCGCGCGAAGTAGCGGAAGAAGGTGCGCTCGGAGATGCCGGCCATCTCCGAGATCTCGTCGACGGTGGTACCTCCCGAGCCGCGCGACTCGAACAGGGTCAGGGCAGCGTCCGAGATGTCGCGAGACACCGCGGCGCGACGTCGATCGCGACGGGTGGGCTGCGCCGTGGTCACTGTCTGGTCCTCCATCCGGGGCACCGTGGGGCCATCGTGCCACAAGGCGGAGCGGTCGCCCGCCGCGCCATCGGGGTGTGAGAGCGACCAAGAAACGGCGGAGAGTGACTTCTTGACAGTTTCTGCCAGATCCGTCTAGCGTATGTGACGCCCAGCACACGGGTGGCGAGCGCGTTCGAGCGGCGTTGCCCGTGCGACGTGGGACCAGGGGACCGACGACCGAAGGTGCGACAGGGACAGCATGGCCGCGAAGCTCGAGGCGTTCTCGCCGTTGCGCCACCCCGATCAGCTCTTCATCGGCGGCGAGTGGGTACCGGCGCGCTCGGGAACGTCGATCGACGTGGTCGACTCCGTGACGGAGGACGTCTTCCTGTCCGTCGCCGAGGCCGGTGCTGCTGACATGGGTCGAGCCGTCGCCGCCGCGCGTGCGGCCTTCGACCGCGGCCCGTGGCCGCGGCTGACCCACGTGGAGCGGGCCGACTACCTCCGGGCGTTCGCGGAGGGCATGCGCAAGCGCTCGGAGGACTTCGGGCAGTACTGGGTGCGCGAGTCCGGTGCCGTGTTCGCGCGGTCCCACCAGATCGGCGTGCAGTTGGCCGACTTCTGGGACATGTACGCCGGCTATGCGACGACCTATCCGTTCGAGGCGCCCGTGACGCCGTTCGCCGGTCAGTTCGGCCTGCTCGTGCGTGAGCCGGTTGGGGTGGTCGGTGCCATCATCCCGTGGAACGGTCCGCTCGGCCTGATGACGTTCAAGGTCGCGCCCGCCCTCCTGGCCGGCTGCACGATGGTGATGAAGCTGTCGCCGGAGGCTCCCGCAGCCGGTTACCTCCTCGCGGAGATCGCCGAGGAGGTCGGGCTCCCGCCAGGCGTCCTGAACGTGGTCGCGGCCGACCGCGAGGTCTCCGAGCTGCTGGTGCGGGACCCTCGGATCGACAAGATCGCCTTCACCGGGTCGACGGCTGCCGGCCGCCGGATCGGCTCGCTGTGCGGTGAACGGATCGCCCGCTTCACCCTCGAGCTCGGCGGCAAGTCCGCGGCGGTCGTGCTCGACGACGGCGACATCGACCAGGCCGCGGCGGTCCTCTCCGACGCCGCCTGCAGTCTCTCCGGTCAGGTCTGTGCCGCCCTGACCCGGGTGATCGTCTCCCGACACCGGCACGACGCGATGCTCGACGCTCTGGCAGACCGCTACGGGCACAAGCGGGTCGGTGACCCGTTCGACGCCGCGACCGACCTGGGACCGCTTGTCAGCGGCCGCCAGCGCTCGATCGTCGAGAGCTACATCGAGGCCGGCAAGTCGGATGGTGCGACGCTCGCGGTCGGTGGGGTGCGCCCGGCCGGGCGCGAGCGTGGGTTCTACATCGAGCCAACGGTCTTCGGCAACGTCGACAACGGTTCGAAGATCGCCCAGGAGGAGATCTTCGGGCCGGTGCTCAGCGTCATCCCGGCCGAGAACGAGGAGCACGCCGTGGCCCTGGCCAACGACAGCATCTACGGGCTCAACGCCTCCGTCTTCACCACCGACGTCGACCGGGCACGAGCGGTCGCAGGCCGACTCAAGTCCGGCACGGTCGGGCACAACGCGATGCGGACCGACTGGAGCATCGCGTTCGGTGGCTACAAGCAGTCGGGCATCGGCCGCGAGGGCGGCACCGAGGGTCTCGCTGCCTACCTGGAGACCAAGACGATCATCCTCGACGCTACGCCGAGCGCGTACCGCTGAGGCCCACGGGCGAGCGCTTGCTCACCCGCCGCGGCAGAGGACCGAAGGAGAAGCAGGACATGGCCGAGACCAAGTGCCCGGTGGCACACGGCGCATCGGAGCCTGTGCGCCTGAGCGAGCACTTCCGAGAGTACCGCTACCAGATCATCGAGCAGCAGCAGCCGCAGCCGCGCTACCAGGAGATCCTGGAGCAGGGTGGCTACATCGAGTTCGAGCCGGGCCTGCACATGGCCTTCGACCGCGAGGTCGTCGAGTTCATCCTGCGCAAGCCCGACCTGTTCTCGAACTACATCGAGATGGGCATCGGCAACGAGCGTCCGCTGCTGCCGCTGAATCTGGACCCGCCGCGGCACACCGCCTACCGCAAGCTCCTCGACCCGATGTTCTCCCCCAAGCGGATGGCCGCCCAGGAGGAGGACATCACCCGCCGGGTGAACGCACTCATCGACGGGTTCATCGAGCGCGGCGAGTGCGACTTCGCCGAGGAGTTCGCCGAGATCTTCCCCTCATCGGTCTTCCTGGGGCTGTGCGGGCTCCCCGAGGAGGAGCTCTCGATGTTCATCCACATGCGCGACGGCGTCATGCACCCCGAGCGGGTCGACCCCGCAGCGCTCACCGACCCCGAGCGGCGTCTCGAGATCAACACTGAGACAGGCAAGGAGATCTACGCGTACTTCGGCGCCCTGGTCGACCGCCGTACCACGGAGCCGCAGGACGACATGATCAGCGGTCTGCTCGCCTATGAGATCGACGGGCGGAGGCTGACCAAGGAGGACATCCTGGATCTGTGCTTCAACTTCGTGGTCGCGGGACTGGACACCGTCGCCGGTGCCCTCACCTGCTTCTGGGCCTTCCTCGCCCAGAACCACGATCACCGGCGCCAGCTGGTTGAGGACCCCTCGCTCATGCCGGCAGCGGTCGAGGAGCTGCTGCGGTGGGAGTCGCCGATCCCGGGCAGCATCCCGCGCGTCGCCGTCGCGGACGTCGAGCTGCCCAACGGTCGGGTCGTCAAAGCCGGCACCGCGGTCTTCCTCTGCTTCGGCTCGGCGAACGTGTCGCCGTCGATGGAGGATCCGATGTCGGTTCGCTTCGACCGCGAGGTCAACACGCACCTGGCCTTCGCGGGGGGTGCCCACCGCTGCCTCGGCTCGCACCTCGCGCGCCGCGAGCTGCGCATCGCGCTGGCCGAGTGGCACCGCCGGATTCCCGAGTACCGGCTCAAGCCCGGCCATGAGGAGCTGTCGTACCCGCCGGGCGTGCGCCACGTGCCTCACCTGACGCTCTCATGGTGAGTCGCTCAGCGACGTCGGACCGACCAGCTCGAATCCACAAGGAGTACAACGTGAAGCTCAAGATCGATGACGACATCTGCACCGGACACGGCCTGTGCTACGGCTTGGCCCCGGAGATCTACGACGCCGACGACGACGGCCACGCCCTCCTGCTCGTCGCTGACGTTCCTGAGGAGCTGCGGGCGAAGGCCGAGCTCGGCATGCGCAGCTGCCCCGAGCGCGCGATCACCCTGGCCGACGGCTGAGGCCACGACCTCAGCGGTCCTTGAGATTCTTCGGAGGTATCTGTGTCGTCAGAGGATGGCCGCTACGACGGCTTCCTGGGTGGGATTCGCGTGCTGGAGGTCGGCGCTGAGCTGACGGAGTACGCCGGCAAGGTGCTGGCCGGGCTCGGCGCCGACGTGGTGCGGGTCGAGCCGCTGGGCGGTGAGGTGAGCCGCACCTACGGCCCGTTCTACCGCGACGAGCCGCACCCCGACCGCAGCCTCTACTTCTGGCACTACAACGTCGGCAAGCGCTCCATGGTCGTCGACCTCGACAGCCAGGCCGGTCAGGCGGAGTTCCGGCGGCTCGCCGAGGTCGCGGACGTCGTGCTGGACGGCCGGTCGGCGGGCTACTTCCAGAGCCGCGGGATCGACTACGAGCGGCTCACAGCGACCAACCCCTCCCTGGTCTGGTCGCGGATCAGCCCCTTCGGTGACGACGGTCCGTGGGCCGGCTACGCCGCCAGCGACCTCATCCATCTCGCGTTGGGTGGCGTGATGATGAACTGCGGCTACGACCCGGACCCCAGCGGTACGTACGAGACACCGCCGATCGCACCGCAGCTCTGGCAGGCGTACCACATCGCGGGCGAGATGGCCGTCATCTCGATCCTCGGGGCACTGAACTTCCGCATCACCCGCGGCGGGGGGCAGTACATCACGACCAGCGTCCACGAGGCGGTCAGCAAGAACACCGAGTCGGACCTCCCGGACTGGGTCTTCCTGGCGCAGACACACCGACGCCTGACCTGCCGGCACTCGATGGTCTCAGCGACGGCCCCTGCGCTCTCCGGCACCAAGGACGGGCGCTACCTGATGCCGTACCGCACCTACCTGGGAGGCGCGGCGGTCAACGCCTGGCAGGGCACGATCCAGCTGCTGAGCGACTTCGGGATGCAGGAGGACCTCGAAGACCCGAAGTACGAGTCGTACGCGCCGGAGAACGCCGAGCACCTCGAGGTGCTCTCCGACAAGCTCATCCAGCGGCTGCTCTTCGATCGCGAGCTGTGGCGCGACGCCCAGAAGTACGGCCTCCCGTGGGCGCCGATCCGGCGTCCGGAGGAGAACATCGCCGACGAGCACTGGCAGCTGCGCGGCACCTTCATGGAGGTCGAGCACCCCGAGCTCGACGAGACCTTCACCTACGTCGGCGCCAAGTGGCGCACCGAGGAGGTCGAGTGGCGCACGGGCCCGCGACCGCCGCTCGTGGGTGAGCACAACGACGCGGTCCGTGCGGAGTGGGCGGCCCAGCGCGAGCCGCACGCGCGGTGGAATGTTGCGGGACGTGCGGCCGAAGACCCCTTGCTCAGCCCCCACGGAAAGCCTTTCGCCCTCTCGGACGTGCTCGTGGTCGACCTGTCGTGGCTGCTGGCCAGCGCAGGCGCGGGCCGCTACCTGGCGGCCATGGGTGCCGAGGTGATCAAGGTCGAGCACGAGAGCCGGCCCGACAGCATGCGGGGCGGGCTGGCGTCATGCCCCCCGGGGGGCCGGGCCGCGCGTGACCGGGCAACCGGACCTCTCCCGACCCCACCGCGACACGGCCTGAACCGCAGCGGCGCGTTCATGGAGATCAATGCCGGGAAGCAGAGCCTGTCACTCAACCTGAAGCACCCGAGCGGCAAGGAGGTGCTGGAGGACCTGATTCGGCGCGCCGACATGGTGGTCGAGGGCTTCTCGCCCGGCACGATGGAACGGATGGGACTGGGGTACGAGCGCCTCAAGGAGCTGAATCCGAGCATCATCTACGTGCAGCAGAGCGGGTTCGGCGAGTACGGCACCTACGGCCGGATGCGCGCCTACGGTCCGACGGCGGCCGCGACCGCCGGCATCAGCGAGCTGTCCGGGCTGCCCGAGCCGTTCCCGCCAGCCGGCATCGGCTACTCCTATCTCGACTGGTTCGGTGCCTACAACATGGCTCAGGCCATGCTCGCGGCCCTCTACCGACGCAACGCGACCGGTCTCGGGTGCCACATCGACGCCTCGCAAGGGGAGATCGGCATCTACCTGACGAGTACGGCGACCCTCGACTACTCCGTGAACCGACGACGCTGGTCGCGCTACGGCAACGCGTCGCCGTACAAGCACGCCGCCCCGCACGGCGCCTACCGGACGAAGGGGGACGACCGCTGGATCGCGATCGCCGCCTTCACCGAGGACGAATGGTCCTCGACGGCCCGGATCCTCGGCCTCGACGCCGCTGCCGGAGACCCTCGGTTCGGCACCCTGGAGTCCCGGGTGCAGCACCAGGACCTCCTGGACGCGCTCGTCACGGAGCAGACCCAGCGCTGGGACGGCTTCGAGCTGATGGCGGCCCTCCAGGCCGCAGGGGTGCCGGCGGGCGTGTGCCAGACGGCCCAGGACCGCTACGAGACGGACCCGCAACTCCGGCACCTGAACTGGCTCGTCGAACTCGACCAGACCGAGATCGGCCGCTGGCCGGTCAAGGAGCATCCCGGCCAGCTGTCCGAGACACCGACCTACATCGGTGGTCGGCACGACCACTCGGGCCCGAACCACGGCGAGCACACCGATGAGGTCCTCTCGGACATCCTCGGCATGGCCGAGTCGGAGATCCAGAAGCTCCGAGAGATCGGTGCCGTCTGATGTGGGCGGATCGTCGGAAGTGGTGCCGGTCGTGAGGGGCACCTCGGCGATCGCCGGCATCGGCGAGTCGATGTACTACCGAGCAGGAGCCGCCGACGAGACCGAGTTCGAGCTGGCCACCATCGCGATCAAGAACGCCGTCGCGGACGCCGGCCTCGAGATCGGCCAGATCGACGGTTTCGTGGGGTTCGCCAACGAGCGGAACCTCCCGAGTCGGCTCGCGACGGCCATGGGGGTTGACCAGACCCGCTTCGGCGCCGCTACCTGGGACGGCGGCGGCCAGTCGGCCGCGGCAACCCTGATGCTCGCCGACGCGGCGGTGTCCATGGGTTACGCCACGCACGTCGTCTGCTTCCGGTCCCTCGCCCAAGGACAGTACGGCCGCTTCGGGCAGCTCGGATCGGGCGCGGAACGCGCGGCCGGATCCGACGCCCTCCGGCGGCCGTACGGCCTCACTGCGCCAGCGCACCAGTTCGCGATGATCGCGCGGCGGTTCATGCACGAGCACAACATCAGTCAGGACGCGCTGATGGAGATCTCGTTGGCGTCGTACGCCCATGCCCAGCGCAACCCTCGCGCGGTCCGGTTCGACCGTGGGATCGACGAGCAGACCTATCGGGACTCGCGCTTGATCGTGGAACCGTTCCACCTCTATGACTGCTGCCAGGAGAACGACGGTGCTTCGGCGGTGGTGGTGACGACCGGCGAACGCGCCCGTGACCTGGCGAAGGCTCCGGTGTACATCCGGGCGGTCGCCCAGGGGATGGGCCACCGGGCGCACGCCGGGTTCGGCCTGTGCGGTCCCGACTTTCCGACGGCTCATCTCACGACGGTCGGCCGTGACCTGTGGGACCGCGCGGGAGTCGGACCTGGCGATGTCCAAGTCGCCCAGTTCTACGAGAACTTCACGGGCATGGTCGTGATGGCCATGGTGGAGATGGGAATCGCGGCCGCAGACGAGATCGAGGGATGGCTCAAGGCCGGCAATGCCCGGTGGCCGCGCGGAAGCCTCCCCATCAACACGAGCGGAGGCAACTTGGCCGAGGCCTATATTCACGGCTTCCAGATGATCAACGAGGCCGCGCGTCAGGTCCGTGGCGAGTCCACCTGCCAGGTCGACGACGTCGAGAACAGCCTCGTCGTCGCCGGCCCCGGCGCCCTGCCGACGAGTGCCGCCGTGCTCTCGAAGCATCCGTAGCCCACGTCGAGGAGCACGAGATGACGCGATACATGCCGGACGGCTGGGTGCTCCCGGCCGTCGACGAGCTGAACGAGGAGTACTTCGGGGCGGCGAGGCTCGTCGTACAGCACTGTGCGAGCTGCGCTGCCCACCAGCACCCACCGGAGGAGATCTGCCACCGGTGCCGCGGGAGCGAGCTCGGGTGGCGCGAGGTCGCCGGGCGGGGGACCGTCTACTCCTTCATCGTCGTCCACCACGCCCCGTCTCCCGCGTTGGCCGACCGAGTGCCCTACGCCGTCGTGCTCGTCAGCCTCGACGAGCATCCTGACGTCCGCATCGTGGGGAACGTGATCGACCTCCCGCCGGCGGAGGTCCACATCGGACTTCCGGTGAGCGTGGTGTTCGAGGAGATCGACGATCCGGAGGGTGGCACGATCCACCTCCCGCAGTGGAAGGCGCTGGGCCGGTGAGCGCGCCGGGGCGCGTGGTGGTCGTCGGCGCCGGTCTCGGTGGGATGCGCACGGTCGAGCAGCTGCGACTCCTCGGTTATGAGGGGCAGATCAGCCTGGTCGGCGCCGAGCCCCACCTGCCCTATGACCGACCTCCGCTCTCGAAGCAGCTCCTGGCCGGTGACTGGCCCGCCGGGCGGTTGGCGCTCACCACTGCGGACACCCTCGCCGAGCTCGGTGTCAGCACCCACCTCGGTCGGCGCGCCGTCGAGCTGCGCCCGGGGGAGGTCGACCTCGACGACGGGTCGACCCTGGTCGCGGACGCCATCGTCCTCGCCACGGGCGTCGTCGCGCGGCGCCTCCCAGGGCAGCCGGACTCGGTTCACACGCTGCGCACGCTCGATGACGCGGTCCGCCTCCAGCAGCAGCTGACCGACGGTGGCCGGCTGCTGGTGATCGGTGCTGGGTTCGTGGGGGCGGAGGTCGCCAGCACCGCCGTCAGCCGGGGAATGTCGGTCACGGTCCTCGAGGCCGCTCCCGTTCCTCTCTCCCGTGCCCTCGGGAGCGAGGTCGGCGCCCTGTGCGCGCGACTCATGCGCGAAGGCGGCGTGGATCTGCGAACCGGGGTCGCGCTCGACCGGTTCGTCGAGCTCCCCGGGGGTACGGCCGTCGACCTCGTCGACGGCACCCGGTTCGAGGCGGACGTCGCGGTGGTCGGCATCGGCGGCCGCCCTGATCTCGAGTGGATGGTCGAGCACGGGCTCGATCTGTCCGACGGTGTGCTCTGTGACCGTGTGGGTCGCGTGCTGGGGCTCCGCGGCGTGTGGGCGGTCGGTGACATGTCGTCGTGGGCAGACGCCGACGGACGCCACCACCGGCATGAGCACTGGACGTCGTGCACCGAGCAAGCCGCGACGGTCGCCCGCGCCCTCCTGAACGCCGAGCCGATGCCGCCCACCCTTCCCTACTTCTGGTCCGACCAGTTCTCGGTCAAGGTCCAGCTCGTCGGGCGTCCCGGCGGCGCGGACGAGGTCATCCCGCTGCGTGGCGAGGGATGGTCGGGCGGGCCGCTCAAGGGCACGGTCGTGGGCTACGTCGAGCGGGGGACCCTCGTCGCCGTCGCCGGCTTCGGTGCCGTCCGGCAGGTCAACCGGTTCCGGGCCTTGATCTCTGCTCAGGCGCCGAGGGAGGACGCGCTGGCGCTCGCCGCCTCCCTGTGAGACAGGCGTCCGCCGCGTCCTGCCCGCAGGAGCAGGAATGTCAGTACGGCGCCTGCGGCCGAGATGCCGCTCGAGACACCGAACGTCACAGCGGAGCTGTGCACCGTGGCCAGCTCGTGTAGGCCGTCACCACCGGACCTCGCGGCCAGGTAGCCGGCGTACGCACCCGCCGCGATCGTGCTGAACAGAGCGGTGCCGGTCGTGCCGCCCACCTGCTGGGCGGTCTGCACGACCGCACCGGCCACGCCCGCCTTGCCAACGCGCACGGCGTACGTCGACAGGCTGATCGCGCTGATCAGCGTCACGCCGAGGCCCACACCGAGCAAGGCGAGCGGCCCCAGGATGTCAGCGCGGTAGGTGCTCTCGGCGTCGACGCGGGTGAGGAGCCCGTAACCGAACGCCGTGAGCACCAGGCCACCGGGGATCGTCACCCGCGCCCGGCTCGCATCGACCAGGCTGCCGGAGACGACGAGCTGGACCAGGGTGATCGTCACGAGCAGCGGCAGGAACGCCAGCCCGGTTCGCGCCGCGCTGAAGCCGACGACGTCTTGCAGGTAATAGGTGAGGGTGAGCATCAGCCCGAACAGACTCGCCGAGGCAAGCAGCATGGCGGCGATCGCGGAGCCCCGATTCGAGTCCCACACGATGTCAAGGGGAAGGATGGGCCGCGCGGCACGCCGCTCGATCACGATGAACGTGACGAGCAGCCCGGTCGCCGCGGTGAGGCTCGACAGGGTCACCGGCGCGGTCCAACCGTGGCTCGCGGCCTCCGACAGTCCGTAGACGAGGCAGACCAACCCGCCGGATACGGTCAGGACCCCCGGGAGGTCGAATCCCGGCGTGGGGCGAGATGTGCCCCCCGGGAGCAGCAGGACACCGGCCAGGGTGAAGAGCACGAGCGGGACGGTGAGGTACAGACACCATCGCCATGAGAGGTACTCGGTCACGACGCCGCCGGCGAGGACCCCGATCGCGGATCCGCTCGCGCCGCAGGCGCCGAAGATGCCGAACGCGATGCCGCGCCACCGTCCGCTCGCGAACGTGGTCGTGAGGAGGGCGAGCGTGGCGGGGGCGACCAACGCCGCGAACATCCCCTGCGCTCCGCGCGCGAGCACGAGTGTTGCGAACTCGGGTGCTGCACCACCGACGATCGATGCGGCCGCGAATCCGGACAGCCCGGCGAGAAGCACCCGCTTCGGCCCGAAGCGGTCGGCCAGCCGCCCACCGAGGAGCAACAGGCTTCCGAACGCCAAGGTGTATGCGGTCACCACCCACTGTCGGTCTGCCGTGGAGAACCCGAGGTCGGCTTGGGCGGAGGGGAGCGCGATCCAGATGACCGTGGCGTACAGCCCGATCGTGAGCTGAGCCAGGGGGACGACGATGAGCACCACCCAGAAGCGGAGAGCGCCCGGATCGGACGCGACGGGTCGCGATTCGTCGTTCAGTGTCACACCTGTTTCCTGTGCGCCGCGAACGGCATGGAATGCCAATTTGGCAGATACTGCACGCTAGCATGACTGGTGCGACCCTGCTAGCGACGCTGCGCTTCACCATGTTTCGGGTCGTGACGATCGAGAGGAGCCGCCGTGCCTCTGACGAACGAGATCCACCACGTCGGACTGTCCACTCGGCGACTGGACCTCATGGTCGCGTTCTACGTGGACGTCTTCGGCTTTGCCGTGCTGCGCCGAGCTGCCTGGGAGCGCGGCACGCCGGAGATCGACGCCTTGGTGGGCCTGCGAGACTCCGCGGCGCACTACGTCATGCTCAGCCGCGGATCAGCGCGGATCGAACTGCACGCGTACTCCTCCCCGACGCCCGGCCCGACTGACCCGGAGCGCCGCGTGTGCGACCCCGGTCAATCGCATTTCTGCTTCGGGGTGACCGACATCGACGCCGAGTACGAACGACTCCGTGCCGCAGGAATGCGGTTCCACTCCCCGCCCTTCCCCAGTGTTGACCGTGCTGAGCCCGGGACCTCTCGTGTCGCCTACGGGAGAGACCCGGACGGCAACGTCATCGAGTTGCTCGAGGAGCTCGACGCCGTGCGGTGACGGCCGATCATGACCCGGCGCGCTGGATGCCTGCTGGGCGACCCCCGGCAGGTCGTATTCGGGCGGAGGTCGGTGTGCGCCGCCGCTATGCCATGGGCTGCCAGGTGACGACGAAGGTCAGAATGCGCCATTGACGTCGCAGGCAATCATGGATTCAATGTCGCATACTAGTGATCAACGTCACGCAGCTCGGGTGGCGCGTGCCATCGAGAAACAAGGAGTGGGTCGGTGATGGGTGTGCAGCAACGGAAAGCGTTCGGGCGGCGTCGTCGCAAAGTGCCGGGGTTCGTCCTGGCGGTGGTGCTGACTCTCGCGCTGGTCGGCTGCGGCGGGAGCGACACTCCGAGTGACAGTGATGCGCCCGCTGTCGGCGGCACGCTGACGCTCGGGGTGGCCCGGGACTTCGGGAGCCTCGACCCGGCCGTGGACAACGGCTCATCGGGTGGCGCGATCTCGTTCTTCCTCGTGTACGCCACGCTGGTGGAGAGGGATCCGGCCGATGGAACATACGTTCCCGGCCTGGCCGAGACCTTCGGCTACGTCGGCGAGGGCAACAAGACCTATGAGCTGACGCTGCGCGATGACGCGAAGTTCGCCGACGGCACGCCGGTCAACGCAGAGGCTGTCAAGAAGTGGTTCGAGTACTATCCCACGGCTCCGGGCACCACCACGGGCCAGAAGATCGAGATCGCCTCGATCGAGACGCCCGACGATCTGACGGTGCGCATCAACCTCAAGACGCCGTCACCGAACATCACCGACGACCTCTCCAACGGATGGGGCATGGTGGTGGCCCCGAGTGAGCTGAAGAACAAGGACGCGATGGCAGCGGGTCCGATCGGGGCCGGTCCCTATGTGTACGACCGGGAGAACACCGTGACGGGGCAGGGTGGCACCTACACGCTCGTGCCGAACGAGCATTACTACGACCAGAGCAAGATCCACTGGGAGAAGGTGGTCGTGAAGTCGATCGCCGACCCGACGGCCATGCTTCGGGCGATGCAGTCCGGGCAGATCGATGTCGCCGAGGGGTCACTCACGACCTTCGAGGCGGCCCAGGGTGCCGGGCTCGACGTCACGACGGCCCAGGGCGGATACGCCGAGGTCTACTTCACCGACAGCGCGGGGTCGCGGGTGGAGGCGTTGGGCGATGTGCGGGTGCGACAGGCGCTCAACTACGCCATCGACCGTGAGTCGATCGCGGAGAGCCTCTTCCACGGCGCGGCGGAGCCGACGTCGACCACCATCGCCTCCGACTTCACGAACTCGGACGTGATGGACCTGTATCCCTACGACCCGGACAAGGCCAAGGACCTTCTGGCCGAGGCCGGCTACGCCGACGGGTTCGAGTTCGGTGTGGTCGCGCAGAGCTCGGGAACGGTCACCGGCAAGCAGTTGACCCAGGCCGTCGTGCAGAACTGGGCCGACGTCGGCGTCACGGTCGACCTCTTGGAGCCCGCCACGACGTCGGAGCTGTTCGCTCAGTTCCTGAGCCGGGAGGCCTTCATCCTCGAGTACCAGTCCCAAGCCTTCCCGCTCTTCGCCGGCAGGATGCCGGGGCGGTACATCAACCCGTATGACGTCCCGTTCCCGGAGCTGGAGGATCTGATCGCACAGGCGCAGACGGCGCCGCCGGAGAGTCAGGAGTCCCTGATGTACGAGATCGAGAGGATCACGGCCGAAAACGCCTACGCGGCGCCAATCGTGTCCAGGCCGACGATCCTGTATGCGAACACCGACACGGTCTCCGGTGCCGAGGCGACGGACTGGCTGGCCTACTCGCCAGTTTCCAGGGAGTGGACCCCCGCCTCCTGAGCTAGCGGATCAGGCTCACATCGTGCCCCCGACGCTGCCAGCGTCGGGGGCACGATCGTGCACCGGGTCATGGCCTCCGAGCTATTGACTGAGAAGGCAAGATTGGATTCAATGTCGTTAGGCCAGGTGACTGGCGTCACGTACTCGGATGGCATACCGTCGAGAAACTGGAGTGACTCAAGGATGGGTGTTCAACTACGAAGGGTGTTCCGGCTCCGGAGCCGGGGCATGCTCGCGGTGGTCCTGGCAGGTGCCCTGGCCATCTCCGGCTGTGGTGGCGGGGGTTCGGAAGACCAGGAGGAAGATGCCCGCGGCGGCACGCTCACCATCGGCCTGGCGCGGGAGTTCGGGAGTCTGGATCCCGCCGTCGACTCTGGAGCCTCGGGCGGGGCGATCGCGTTGTACCTCGCCTTCGAACCGCTCATCCGCAGGGAGGCCGACGGGACGTTCTCGCCCGGCCTGGCTGAGGAGTTCGGCTATGTCGGCGAGGGCAACAAGGCCTACGAGTTGAAGCTGCGCGACGGTGCCAAGTTCGCTGACGGCACGCCCGTGGACGCGGCCGCGATCAAGAAGTGGCTCGAGTACGTCCCCACCGCACCAGGCACCACCACCGGTGGCAACATGGACATCGCATCGATCGAGACCCCCGATGACTCCACGGTGCGGATCAATCTCAACACGCCGACTCCGCTGGTCGCCGACTACCTCTGCGCGACCTGGGGCAACCCGGCGTCACCGAACGCCGTCGATGATCCCGATGCGATGACAGCGGGCCCGCCCGGAGCCGGCCCCTACACCTATGACCCGGAGAACACCTTCACCGGCAAGGGCGCGACCTACACCTTGGTGCCGAACGAGCACTACTACAACCAGGACGAGATCCACTGGGACAAGGTGGTCGTCAAGGTCATCGAAGATCCGGCGACGATGCTGCGGGCCGTCCAGTCGGGTGAGATCGACGTGTCCGAGGGCTCACTGACCACGTACGAGGCCGCGGCCGATGCGGGTTTGAACGTGACCACGGCGAAGGCCGGGTTCGCCGAGATCGTCATCCTCGACAACGAGGGAACCAACGTGGAGCCTCTGGGCGACGAGCGAGTGCTCCAGGCGCTCAACTACGCCGTTGACCGAGAGACGATCGCCGAGACCCTCTTCCATGGCGCGGCCGAGCCGACGTCGACGATCGTCGGATCGGACTACCAGAACCCAGACCTGGTCGACTACTACCCGTATGACCCGGAGAAGGCGAAGGCTCTCCTGGCTGAGGCAGGCTACCCTGACGGGTTCAGCTTCGGAATCGTCGCGCAGACCTCGGGCACCGTGGTCGGGAAGCCACTCACGCAGGCCATCGCGCAGAACTGGGCTGACATCGGTGTCGAGCTCGACATCCTCGAGCCCGCGACGACGTCCGAGCTGTTCGACAAGTTCCTGAGCAGGGAGGCGTACCTGCTCGAGTACCAGACCCAGTTGTTCCAGTTGCTCAGCAACAGGAGCTTCCCGGACTCCTTCGTCAACCCCTACAAGGTTTCCTATCCGGAGATCGAGGACATCCTCTTGACTGCTCAGACGGCTCCGCCTGAGGACCAGGAAGGGCTGATGTACGAGGCGGCGCAGTTGACGGCAGAACAGGGCTTCTCAGTGCCGATCACAACCCGACCCTCGATCCTGGTCGCAAGTGACAAGGTAGACGGCGTGGAAGCCAGTGACTTCATGTTCTCCTCGCCGATCTCCCGGGAATGGACCCCGGCGTCCTGAGGAGACCCCAGGGCAGGCTTCATGTCAAGGCAGGTGTCGTATCGACGAGAGCGTGAGGAGTTGGAGTGACGTACGAACCCGAGGGACTGAGACCCGACTACGATGTGGTGATCATCGGAGCCGGTATCGGAGGCATCCAGCAGCTGTATGCGATCAAGCACAGGCTCGGATTGTCGGTACGGCTGTTCGAGGCCGGCGGTGGCGTCGGTGGCACCTGGTACTGGAACCGGTACCCCGGGTGCCGGCTGGACTCCGAGACCCAGTCCTACGCGTTCGGCTTCTCGGAGGAGCTGCTCCAGGAGTGGGACTGGACCGACCGCTTCGCCTCCCAGCCGGAGCTCGAGCGGTACATGAACTTCGTGGTCGACCGCTTCGAGCTCAGGTCTGACATCCAGCTGAGCACCGAGGTCGTGTCGGCCACGTGGGACGAGAACGCTCACCTGTGGGACATCGGCCTGGACAACGGTGACCACGTGACTGCCCGTTTCGTGGTGGCCGCCGTCGGTGTCCTGTCGGCGCCCGCCAGCTATGTGCCCGCCTTCCCGGGGATCGACTCGTTCGAGGGGGAGGTCCATCACTCCGCGCACTGGCCGCACGAGAAGGTCGACTTCGAGGGCAAGCGTGTCGGCGTCGTCGGCACCGGATCCACCGGCGTCCAGATCATCCAGACGGTCGCTCCGCTCTCGGGTCACCTGACCGTGTTCCAGCGGACCCCCACGTACGTGGGACCGTTGCTGAACCTTCCGGTGACCTACGAGGAGCAGCAGGAGTGGAAGAGCTCCTACGGTGAGATCTTCGCCCGCTGCGCCAGTACGTCGAAGGGCTTCCTCCACCAACCCGATCCACGTAGTGTGAAGGACGTCTCCGCCGAGGAGCGTCACGCGCTCTACGAGAGCTACTGGGCGCGGCCCGGCTTCGAGAAGTACCTCGGCATGTTCCGCGACTTGATCATCGACCCCGACGCGAATCTGGAGTATGCCGACTTCTGGCGCAGCAAGATGCGCGAGCGGATCGCGGACCCGGTCGTGGCGGAGAAGTTGATGCCCCCCAAGGATCTGCCGTTCGGGTCTCGGCGTATTCCGCTGGAGTCGGGCTACTTCGAGGTCTACAACCGTCCCAACGTCGATCTCGTCGACGTGCGCGAGGCGCCCATCGAGGCGATCACGCCGAAGGGCATCCGGACGGCCGACGGCGAGTACGAGCTGGACATGCTCATCTTCGCAACCGGTTTCGACTCGTTCACGGGAGGATTCACGCGCATCGATGTGCGGGGGGAGGGCGGCAGCTCGCTGAAGGAGAAGTGGGACGAGCACGGTCAGGTGACGTACCTGTCCATGATGACCGCTGGTTTCCCCAACTTCTTCACGATGGTCTCTCGGCTCGCTGGCAACTACGCGCGCACGACCGAGGTCGCCGTGAACTGGGCGACCGACGCCCTGCAGTACTTCTATGACAACGGCGTCACGCGTGCCGCCGCCACCCAGACAGCAGAGGACGAGTGGGTCGAGCACGAGCTGTCGTTCATCGCAGGGCGGGAGAACATCGCCAAGCAGGCGTCCTGGTTCAACGGCGGAAACATCCCGGGCAAGACGCTCTTTCCCG
The DNA here is from genome assembly GCA_964544855.1 of uncultured Nocardioides sp. Taxonomy (GTDB): domain Bacteria; phylum Actinomycetota; class Actinomycetes; order Propionibacteriales; family Nocardioidaceae; genus Nocardioides. Next base: position 37,110 of record CAZJDU010000002.1, on the reverse strand, counting down.
CCTACAACAACACCCTTCCGGCGTATCGGGGCATCCTGGAGCGTGTGGCAGCGGAGGGCTACGAGGGCTTCACGCTCGATGGGCTCGAGCGACCGTCGACCATCGAGATGACCTCCGCGACGACTGTTTAGTGCCGGGTTTGCGGGCTGCAGGACGAGCTCTGAGCGGACTCAGTCGCGGTCAGTCGCCCGACGCGTCGCCGGGCATCACATGAGCAAGGAACGGAGAGGACACAGTGTCGCAGACGACTGAGATTGCCCCGCCGGCATTTCTGGGTGGGGGGACCAAGAAGCTGTTGATCGGAGGTGCCTGGGTGCCGGCGCGGTCCGGCGAGGTGATGGACAGCATCAATCCCTCGACGGGCGACGTGATCGGCCAGATCGCCGCCGGTGGTGCGGAGGACGTCGATCTCGCGGTCGCTGCCGCCAGGGAGGCGTTCGAAGGTCCGTGGAGCGCGTTCACGCCGATGGAACGCCAGAACCTTCTGCTGCGGTTCGCCGACCTCCTGCTCGAGCAGGGCGACGACCTCCCGCTCCTCGACACCTACGACATGGGGCGCCCTGCCATCGGGGCTGGCCCGTACACGCAGCTGGTCGCCGACATCGTTCGGTACTACGCCGGCTGGCCGACGAAGATCCACGGTGCGACGCTGCCGAACTCCAACCCCGGTGCGCACTTCACCTACACGCTGCATCAGCCGATCGGCGTCGTGGCGTCGATCATGCCGTGGAACGTTCCGTTCATGATGACGCTGCAGAAGGTCCTGCCGGTCCTCGCCACGGGCTGCACGATGGTGCTCAAGCCTGCCGAGGACGCCTCGATGACTCCCTTGCGCATCGCGGAGCTGTTCGAGGAAGTCGGCCTGCCGCCCGGCGTCCTCAACGTGGTGACGGGACTGGGGTCGACCGTCGGGGCGGCCCTCAGCTCGCACCCGGGTGTCGACAAGGTGTCGTTCACCGGATCAACGGCGACGGGGCAGCACATCGTCCGGGCCGCCGCGGGCAACCTCAAGCGCGTGTCGCTGGAGCTCGGCGGCAAGTCGCCCGACATCGTCTTCGCCGACGCTGACCTGGACAAGGCTGCGCCGGCCGCGGCGCTGGCGGTCTTCGGCAACACGGGACAGGCCTGCACCTCTGGCTCACGCATCTTCGTCGAGCGGCCGATCTACGACGAGTTCGTGGAACGGCTCGCCGGCTTCGCGAGCACGCTTGAAGTGGGCAACAGCCTCGACCTCAGTACGCACATCGGCCCGCTCGTCTCGGCTCGTCAGCTCGAGCGCGTCGCGGGCTACCTGGAAGCGGGCGTCCAGGAGGGGGCTCGCGTCGTCGTGGGCGGAGGTCGCCTGCAGGGTGATGGCTACAGCGCTGGCTACTTCGTGGAGCCGACCGTGTTCGCCGACGTCGAGGACGGTATGCGCATCGCCAAGGAGGAGATCTTCGGCCCGGTGGCATCGGTGCTTCCGTTCGACACCTTCGATGAGGTCGTGCAGCGCGCGAACTCGGTCGAGTTCGGACTGGCGGGGGGCGTCTGGACGCGCGACCTCTCGAAGGCGCACCGGATGGCGCACGCACTCGCCTCCGGCATGATCTGGGTCAACACGTACCACAGCTTCGACCCGTCGCTCCCGTTCAGCGGCGCGAAGATGAGCGGGTGGGGCACCGAATGGGGCGAGGACTCCCTCTACGACTACCTGTCCACGAAGTCCGTCTGGATGGATCTGAACCCCTGAGGCCGTCCGCGAGAAGGAGGATGCCGTGAAGGCTGCTGTGACGCGCGAGTTGGCCGCGGACTTCGAGATGCTGGACGTTCAGCTCGACGACCCGGGGCCTCGGGAGGTCGTCGTCGAGGTGCGGGCGAGCGGACTCTGTCACTCCGACTACGCGACCGCCCAGACCAACATGCTCGGAGCCGTGCTTCCAACGGTGCTGGGGCACGAGGTCGCCGGCGTCGTCGCGGCCGTCGGCAGCGACGTGGGGCAGCTCAGAGTCGGCGACCATGTCGTCGGCTGCATGGTCCAGTTTTGCGGTCAGTGCGCCCATTGCGTTCAGGGCAAGCCGACCCAGTGCCTCGACCCGGGCGCGATCGAGCGACCAGAAGGCGCCCGTTCCCGACTCACTCTCGACGGAGACCCGGTCAGCCAGGGCTTCGTGCTGGGGGGCTTCGCCGAGCAGGTCATGGTGCACGAGAACCACCTCACCAAGGTCCCCGTGGACATGCCGTTCGCCCAGGCGGCGATCATCGGCTGCGGGGTGGTGACGGGCGCGGGCGCGATCCTGAACACCGCGCGAGTGCGCCACGGCGACACGGTGGTCATCATGGGGGCCGGCGGCGTCGGCCTCAACGGTGTCCAAGGGGCGGTGCTCGCGGGCGCCTCGCGCATCATCGTCACCGACATCGCGGAGAACAAGCTCACGCTCGCGCAGGCCCTGGGCGCGACTGACACCATCGACTCCCGTCGCGTCGACCCTGTCGAGGCGGTCAGGTCGCTGCTGCCGGGCGGCGCCGACCACGTCTTCGACTTCGTCGGTGCTCGCGCCGTGACAGCGCAAGGACTGGAGATGGTGGGGATGGGCGGTGGCCTCTTCCTCATCGGCGTCGATGGTGACGACGCGGGAGTCGAGGTCTCCGCCCCATCGTTGATGTTCCGCCATGCCAAGGTGCAGGGGGTCGGCATGGGATCGACCAACCCGCGGCGCGACATCCCCATGTTCGCCGAGCTGTACCTCCAGGGTCGCTACCGCCTCGACGAGCTGGTGACCTCGACGACCTCACTGAGCCGGATCAACGAGGCGTACGCCGCGATGAAGGACGGGGTGCCTGGTCGTCCGGTCATCACCGACTTCGAGTAGGCCACCGATCCCGATCGGAATGCCCCTCTCAGGAGCTGGCCCTGGCTCGGCCGGACCGGTGTTCGACGCACGGGATCGGGTGGACCTATCGGTTTTCCGCAAAAATGCATACAATCGGTTCGTTGGTGTGAGCCGAGTCACGGTGGTGGCGGAGATCCGGCCACCGGCAACGAGACGTGGGAGGTCCACAAATGCGTGAGGTGAAGTTCAACTGCTCGATCTGTCTCGGGCAGTGCGGTTTCCGGGCGACGGTGGACGGCGACCGCATCGTGGAGATGCTGCCGGACCCGACACATCCTGCTTCCCGGGGCTACACGTGCCCCAAGGGCCGAGCCACTCCCATCACCCACCACTCGCCCGACCGCCTGGACCGGCCGCGCATCGACGGCGTGGACGTCTCCTGGGACGAGTGGCTCGATGACATCGGGCCCAAGTTCCAGCGCGCGATCGACGCAGGCGGGCCGAACAGCGTCGCCAGCTTCATCGGGAAGGTCGGCGACGGAGTCGGCACCTTCTTCGACCTGCTTGGCACGAAGGCACGGTTCTCCTCGCTGACCCTCGATATCGCGCCGATGTTCCGTGCCACCGAGCTGGTGACCGGCTTCGCCCACGTCAATCCGGTGTGGGCGCCCGACCAGGCCGGGACCCTGGCCGTGCTGTGGGGCATCAACCCGTCGATCACCTGCGGATACGTCGGCACGGGAGCGAGCAACTGGCCCAAGCGCCTCCAGGACTTCCGCGACAGCGGTGGTGAGCTCTGGGCCGTGGACCCGAAGCGAACCAAGAGCACCGAGTTCGCCGACCGGCACCTGACCCCGCGGCCCGGCACTGACGTGTTCGTCCTGGGGTACCTCGTGCGCGAGCTGCTGGAGTCGGGGCACAACGCCGACGAGGTGGCCGCGGCCTGCGACCCTGCGGACATCGACAAGCTGCGGGCGGCAGTGGCGGACTTCAGCCTCGAGGCAGCGGCGGATCGCACCGGGATCGCCGCGCAGGACATCGCCGACCTGCTCGCAGCGATCCGGCGCCACCAGCAGGTGGCCATGGTCTGCGGGACGGGCCTCGGTTTCGGTCCGCACGGCATTCTTGCGCAGTGGCTCGTGTGGGCGGTGCTGATCCTCACCGGTTCAGCCGACCGCGAAGGCGGGATGAAGTTCCATCCGATGTCGCGCGGCGATCTCGACGCCCCGCCCATGGAGGGCCACGCTCCTCCCGAGGGCAGCCACACGCCGGGGCCGGAGAGCCGACCGGACCTGCCCGGCTTCCTCGGCGAGTACCCCGCCGTGACGCTGGCGGACGAGATCGAGGCCGGGAACGTCAAGGTCCTCGTCCTCTACGGCTCGAGCCCGCTGACCTCGATCCCGCAGCCCGATCGCCTGCGTGAAGCGTTCAAGAAGCTCGATGTGCTCCTCGTGATGGACATCTTCGACAACGAGCTGACGGGCCTTGCGACCCACGTCGCCCCGTGCACGTGGTTCACCGAGGGCGCCCGCTTCCTCCACGGGCCCTTCCTCGGGACGCTGCGATCGACGTACTCCCCGGCCCTGGTAGAGCCCGCTGCGGATCGCAAGCACCCGTGGTGGATCCTGGCTCAGATCGGGCGCCGCATCGGGATCGACACCCTCTACGGGCTCGATGCCGACACCGTCGACGACGAGACCGTCGTACGTCACCTCAACACCGGTGCCGGTGGCGGTGCCGGTTCCGAGGGGCTGTTCTCCGTCTCGAACGTCGACTTCGCCGATGAGTTGATCGCGGCGGGACCGCACGGCATGGACATTCCCTACCGCCACGGCTGGTTGCACGAGAAGGTCCTGCCGGGCGGGCGGTGGCGCATCGCACCGCAGGTGTTGGTCGATCGCCTTCCCCGAGTGTGGGAGACCCGCGCCGACCAGCCGCATCTGGTGTGCGGACGCATCATGAAGAAGCTGAACCTGACGCCCTGGGCCCTCCCGGAGAGTGGCAACGTTCCTCCGCCGATCCAGGTCAGCCCCGACATCGCCGAGACCCGCCTGATCGGCAACGGCGACCGCGTTCGCGTCAGCACGTCGTTCGGTTCGGTCGAGGGGTGGGCTGAGATCAACCCCTCGCTGACGGCGCAGACCGTGTGGATCAACCACGGTTGGCTCGAACAGAACGTCAACAACCTCATCGACCCGACACCGGACCCCCTGACGGCTCAGCCGATCATGACCTCGGTCCCGGTGGAGGTCGAGCGGCTTGCGGGCCCGGACTCGAGCGAGCCACTCGAGCTGGCCGCGGCCACTGCGGGGGGGTACGCGCGTTGACCTTCGTCATCACGCAGCACTGCTGCAACGACGCGTCCTGCGTCCGGGTGTGCCCCGCGGGCTGCATCCATCCCACGCCGGACGAGCCCGACTTCGCCTCAGCGGAGATGCTCTACATCAATCCGGCCGACTGCATCGACTGTGGCGCGTGCGTCGAGGCGTGCCCGGTCGATGCGATCTACGACGACTTCTTCCTGCCCGAGCCCCTGGCGGCGTACCAAGCCATCAACGAGGAGTACTTCGCGTGGACGGGCACGCCGTCGGTGATCGGCGAGTTGCCCAGCCTCCGAGGTCGCGTGGGCGATGCGACCGACCCGACCCGGGTCGCGATCGTCGGAGCCGGCCCCAGCGGTTGGTACGTCGCCGACGAGCTGGTGGGGTCACCGGACGTCTACGTCGAGGTGACGATCTTCGACCGGGTACCGGCCTCCCATGGATTCGTGCGTCATGGTGTCGCTCCCGACCACCAGGCCACGAAGCGGGCCGGAGACACGTTCGACGCGCTCGCGGACCACCCACAGGTCAACCTCGCCCTCAACGTCGACATCGGTACCGACCTCACCCACGAGGAGCTGCTCGCTCACTTCCACGCGGTGGTCTACTGCACCGGTGCCGACAAGGGGCGGACCATGGGACTGCCCGGGGAGGACCTCGACGGCGTCACGACGTCGGCCGACTTCGTGCACTGGTACAACGGCCACCCCGACCACTCGGAACAGCAGTACGACCTCGACACGCCTCGAGCGGTGATCATCGGCAACGGCAACGTCGCGCTGGACATCGCGCGACTCATGCTCATCAGCGGTGACGAGATCCGGCAGACCGACATGGCCGACCACGCTATCGCTGTGCTCGGGGCCAGCGCCGTCGAAGAGGTCGTCGTGCTGGGGCGCCGAGGGGCTGAGCACGCCGCCTTCACCTCACCCGAGCTGCGCGCCCTAGCGGATCGCAACGATCTCGACATCGTCGTGTCCGGCGCGCTGCCCGAGTCTCCCGAGCCTGACGCCACCGCCACCGGGTTCGGTCGGATGCAGAAGGCTGCGCTCCTGCGTGAGCTCGCCGCACGCGATTCCCGTCCCGAGGCCACCAAGCGCCTCGTGCTGGACTTCGGCACCACGCCTGTCGAGATGGCCGGCGAGAACGGGCTTCTCCGGGTGCTGAAGGTGCGCGATACCGTCACCGGCGAGCCGCGTGAGATCGAGACGGGTCTGGTGATCGCGGCGACCGGGTTCCGGGGCACTGGGGTCCCGGGGCTTGCCTTCGACGACGACCGGGGGCGGTTCGTCCACGACGGCGGACGAGTCGTGGACGGGGCTGACCACGTCACGGGCGTGTACACCGCGGGCTGGGCGAAGCGTGGACCGTCGGGTGTCATCGGCACCAACAAGCTGTGTGCCAAGGAGACGGCGGCGAGCCTGATCGACGACCTGGTCTCGGGTCGCCTTGCCCGACCGGTCGGCAGCGACGACGACCTCGAGGGTCTGCTGTCCGGACGGCGGGTGCCCCTGCTGCGCGGCGCAGATTGGGCCACACTGCGCCGTCACGAGGAGGCCGCGGGCAGGACATCGGGACGACCGCGCGTCAAGGTCGCCACCCGTGAATCGGCCGCCGAGGTGCTGAAGCAGGTGTAGCTTCCCGAGCTCTCCGGTTTGCCTTCCGCCATTCTGCATGCCAGAATGCATGCGAAATCTGGGCCACGTGCTCAGGCGGTTCGTACGGCGGAGGCGTCATGACTGCGATCGGCTCCCATCACATCGCGCTACGAGTGAGCAACCTCGAGCGGTCGACATCGTTCTTCCGTGAGGTTCTCGGAACGGTCGAACTCACGGATCCGCTCCCTCTCGACCAGCTGTCCTGTCACCGGCTGTTCGCCGGCCCCCCGGGTGGGTCTGCTCGCTTCTCGTTCATCGGCTTCGAGTCCTGGGACCAACCCGCGTTCGAGCTCATCGAGTTCGTCGAGCCGCAGGTGCCGATCGGCCCGACCAACACGTGGGAGGACGGTCTCATGCACTGGTGCTTCACGGACCCCGACGTGACTGCGACGCTGCAGCGCGTCGCGGCGAACGGCGGTCAGCAGTTCGGAGAGACCCGGATCATGCAGGACGCGGACGGCTCCGAACTCGTCCAGGCCTACTTCCGCGACCCGGACGGCAATCTGTTCCAGCTGCTCAGTGAGGACCTGGAGGGCGTCATCGGTCGACTACGCCTGCGGGCCTCAGCGCTGGCTACCAACGGGACGGGTGCCTGATGTCGGGGGTCGAGACGCGCCAGGTGTGGCTGGTCACGGGCGCGTCGCGCGGGCTGGGCCGAGCGATCGTCGACGGCGCCCTCGATGCCGGCCACCTGGTCGTCGCCACGGTCCGCGGGCCGAGCCAGGATCTGGAGGACTCGGAACGGCTGCTGGTCTGCAACCTCGACGTGACGGGACCCTCCGAGCAGCACGAGGCGGTCGTGCGGTCCGCGGTCGACCGATTCGGCCGGGTCGACGTACTCGTGAACAACGCGGGCTACGGGCTGCTCAGTGCCTTCGAGGAGACGGGGGAGGAGCAGGCTCGGGCGGTCTTCGAGACCAACGTGTTCGGACTGATGCGCACCACACGCGCCGTACTTCCGGTCATGCGGCGCCAGCGCGCCGGGAGGATCCTCAACATCTCGTCCTCAGCGGGTTACGGGGAGGGTGCGGGCGGGGTGCTCTACAACGCCTCGAAGTACGCCGTGCGCGGTTTCTCCGTGACGCTAGGTGTCGAGGTGGCGCCGTTCGGTATCAAGGTGACCAGCGTTGCCCCCGGTCTGTTCCGTAGCGACTTCCTCGACCCGTCGTCGGTCCGCCATGACGCCGACGACGTCATCGCCGACTACGACGAGATCCGCGACTTCATGGCCGGGGTCATCGCAACCTACAACCACACCCAGCCTGGCGACCCGGCCGCACTCGCGCGCCTGCTCGTCGATGTCGCGGCATCGGACGATCCGCCCCGGCACCTGCCCGTGGGAGCGGACGCGGTCAACGGCATGGACGAGGCGTGCACCGTGCTCGGTGCTGACGTGGACGCCTGGCGGGCGCGTGCCAGCGCGACCGCGTACCCGCAGGACTGAGACAGGACCGTTCGGCGCGGTCACGCGAAGGAGAGGCATGGGACGAGTGGACGGGAAGGTCGCGTTCATCACCGGGGGTGCGCGTGGCCAGGGGCGTGCGCACGCGATCCGGCTGGCTGAGGAGGGCGCAGACATCGTCGCTGTCGATCTCTGTGCCGACGTCGGCTCGTCGCCGGCCCCGCCGGCCACCCACGCCGAACTCAAGGAGACCGTCGAGGCGGTGAAGAGCCTCGGCCGGAAGGCGGTGGGCGTGGTGGCCGACGTGCGCGACCAGGTCGCGCTGGACGAGGCGGTCGCCCGCGGTGTCGACGAGCTCGGCCCGATCGATATCGCAGTGATCAACCACGGGATCGCATCGTTCGGCCGGGCCTGGGAACTGGATGACCAGGCGTGGCAGGACATGCTCGACATCAACCTGACGGGCGTGTGGCGTGCGGTCAAGGCCGTGGTGCCGCCGATGATCGCGGCGGAGCGCGGCGGCTCCATCATCGTGACGGCTTCCGTCGCCGGGACCGTCGGCATGCGGTTCATGGCGCACTACAGCGCGGCCAAGCATGGCGTCGTCGGTCTGATGCGCTCCCTGGCGAAGGAGCTCGGCCCGACGAGCATCCGAGTGAACGCCGTGCTCCCCGGATCGGTCGACTCGCCGATGGTCAACAGTGAGCCGGTACAGCGGCTCTTCGACCCGAGCGACCCTGCGACCGCGCCGCTGCGCGAGTCATTCCAGTCGAAGCGGGCGCTGCCCGTTGAGCAGCTCGACCCGCGCGAGATCAGTCACGCTGTCCTGTGGCTCGCGTCCGACGAGGCCCGCTACGTGACCGGTGTCCCGCTCCCGGTCGATGCCGGGACGATCGTCCAGTGAGCGGACGATCGCCCGTGGGCGCACGCGGCTTCGGCGAGGCCATGCCTCCCACGTCCCTGCCTGCTCCGCGCCGATTCCGATTCGATCTGGCGGCGTTGGGGCCGCTCGACGTGCGATCCAGCATGCCGTCGCGACCTCGCCTTGCCAGATCGGCCGGACTGGACGCTCGCGACGGTCCAGACCCGGGAGTCACGGCCTAGCGCCGTCGCGACTCTGGCCGCAGCGAGGTGGTCGTGTGCCACCACATGTTGTCGGCGACGTTCACCGAGACGGCCGGCGGGACGATCTCGTCGATCCGGTCGAGGAGCTCGTCGGAGAGGGTGACTCCGTCGGCCGCGAGATAGGCGTCCAGGTGGCTGCTCGTGCGCGGGCCGATGATCGCCGAGGTGACGGACGGGTGTCGCGTGACGAAAGCAATCGCCATCTGGATGAGGGAGAGGCCCGCCTCGTCGGCGAGCCGGCCCAGCGCGTCGGCAGCATCGAGCTTGGCGACGTTGGCGGGATTGGTGGCGTCGAAGACGTCGGGCAGAACGGTTGCGCGGCGAGCCGATCCCGGGCTGCGCACGTCACTACCCTTGCGGTACTTCCCCGAGAGCCATCCGCCGGCCAGCGGGCTGTAGGTCAGCACGCCCATACCGTGGCGCAGGCAGGTGGGGAGAAGGTCGTACTCGATGGCGCGGACGAGGATGCTGTACGCCGGTTGCTCGGTGTGGAGTCGCCCGTGGCCGTGACGCTCGGCTTTCCAGTGTGCCTCGACGAGGCCTGTCGGAGTCATGTTCGAGGTGCCGAAGTAGCGGATCTTGCCCGCACGCACGAGGTCGGTCAGGGCGCCCAGGGTCTCGTCCATGTCGGTGGAGTGATCCGGCACATGGATCTGGTACAGGTCGATCCAGTCCGTCTGGAGACGTCTGAGCGAGTCCTCGACGGCAGCGACGATCCATCGGCGCGAGGCACCGCGCTGGTTCGGGCCGTCGCCGAACGGCGCACCCACCTTGGTGGCGAGAACAGTGTCGTCGCGACGGCCACCGGACAGGGCCTTGCCGATGATGGCCTCCGACTCACCTCGTGAGTAGCTGTTCGAGGTGTCGACGAAGTTGATGCCCGCGTCCAGGCCGCGGTGGATGATCCGGATGGCGTCGTCGTGGTCGGCGTTGCCGTCGGCGCCGAGCATCCAGGTCCCCAGACACATCTGGCTCACCGAAACGCCAGTCCTTCCCAGAACCCGATACTCCACTGCGCCCCTCTTCCCCACCGCGAGCCATGGCCCCGCGGACGATTGATGTGGGGTGCGCCCCGTGCGCTCCCCGTTCCGTATCCGCGCCCGGTGCCGCGGGAAGAACGCGAAACCTTGAGGTTGGATGCGAAATAGCATACATTTACGGAGTCGGAGCGTCTACCAAGAGCGGGTGAGTGAGGACAGCGATGCAGCGATCAGCCTCCGTTGCCCAGGCCCCACTCAGCCGATGACGGCGGACCTCTTCTGCCTGGACGACGATCAGGCATCGCTCGTCGCAGCTGCCAGGCGAGCCCCGCAGCCCGATGTGCGCGAGGATCTCGTCGCCGTCCGTACGAGAGCAGTGGCGGGGGCTGCTCAGGGCGGACCCGATCTACCGGTCGTCACGGACCACCTCCTGGACGGGCCTCACGGGACCCTTCGCGTCCGCCAGTATGCGGTGTCGTCGGCCGGAACGCGCGCTGCACTCGTGTACTTCCACGGGGGTGGCATGGTCATCGGATCCATCGAGTACTGCGACGCCCTGTGTCGTCGGCTCTGCGCCGAGAGCGGGGCGAGCGTGTTCAGCGTCGACTATCGGCTCGCCCCGGAGCACCGCTACCCCGTGGCGAGCGAGGAGGCGTACTTCGCGGTCGCGTGGGTCGTCAGCCAGGCCGACAGGCTCGGCGTCGACCCGATGCGGGTCGCCGTCGGCGGCGACAGCTCGGGTGGATCGCTCGCCGCAGGGGTGACGCTCCGCGCCCGTGACGAGGGCGGCCCGCGCCTGGCCCTCCAGCTTCTCGCGTACCCGGGCCTCGAACGCGTGCGGGACCGCCCCTCGATGCGCGACTTCGGGGACGGTCCGGGCATCACTCGCGCCACCATCGAGTGGATGAAGGAGCAGTACCTCGGTCCCGATCCCGCCACGGACACGCCCTATGGTGTGCCGGCGCTGGCCGAGAGCCTGGCGGACCTCCCGGAGGCGGTGGTTGTCGTCGCCGATGTCGACCCGCTCCGCGACGGCGTCGAGGCCTACGTGAACCGCCTGGCTGCGGCCGGAGTCCAGACCACCACGATGCGCTACCCGGGCGTCCTCCATGGGTTCCTGTCCAACCTGAGCCGCCTGGCGCGGGCGGATCGCTGCGCCTCGGACATGGCAGCGGCGCTGGGATCCCGCCTCGGCTTGGGGGATCAGGGTGACAAGCAGATCGACGCAAGTGGCCGAAGCGCCGCCAACGCAACCACCAAGGAGATGTGAAGAGCCGATGGGCGCAGACAACGTGATACGACGCGCTGAGATCGAGGAGGCGATTGCCGGACTCGATCCGATCACCGTCCTGCTCTGTCTGATCCAGCAGACCGGTGACCGGTCGCTCCTGCGGGAGTACTGGGACGACCTCGACGGGACCCAGGTGCGTCCGGACCGGTTCTTGGGCAACACCCAGCAGGGCGACCACCCGGTTGTGCCGGATGCAGTCGAGCGGGAGCTCCGTCGACGCCTGGCCGACGCGTTGTGCTCGGGTGTGCCCGCCCTGCTTCCTGTGCCGGACGAGGCGTTGTTCGCGGAGATGAGCCGCTTGGCGATGGGCTTCGACGTGCGCATCGAGCAGGCGGCCTACTTCCTGGAGCAGGCTGGCTTCATCACCAACCATCGCGATGTCCCGGCTCGCCGGGTCCCGCCCGAGGACTTCAACGTGCTCGTCGTCGGTGCCGGCATGGTCGGCATCAATGCCGGCGTCAAGCTCGCGGCCGCGGGATTCTCCTACCGCATCCTCGAGGCGGAGATGGAGGTCGGCGGGACCTGGTGGATCAACCGCTATCCCAACGCCGCCGTGGACACCCCAGCACTGGGATACTCGTTCTCGTTCGAGCCGAACCTGGAGTGGTCGCGGTACTTCCCGACCGGCCAGGAGTACCTCGAGTACCTCAGGGGCGTGACTGACAAGTACGCCGTCCGGCGCCACATCGACTTCGGGACGCGCATGGTCTCGTGCGAGTGGGACGAGGCCGGGCAGCTGTGGACCGTGGTCGCCGAGCGTGACGGCGAGACCGTTACCTACACCGCGAATGTCGTCATCACCGCGCTCGGTCACCTCAATCGGCCGCTGATCCCAAAGGTGGAGAATCGGGATGCCTTCCGAGGCCTGGTGGTGCACTCGACGGAGTGGAGCCCGGAGATCGACGAGGCGCTCGTCGGTCGGCGCGTCGTCGTGGTCGGCACCGGGTGCACGTCGGCGCAACTGGCGACCGGCATCGCCGACAGCGCCTCGACGCTGACGATCGTTCAGCGGCAGACGCAGTGGTACCTCCCGAACGACATGGTCATGCGGGAGGTGCCCGAGGAGGAGCGGACGGCCTACCGGCTCGTGCCCTACAGCTACCAGTGGGCGCGGGCGTACTCGATCATCGAGCAGGCCACCCGCGCCCGTGACTATCTGCGTTTCGACCCGGAGTGGAACGAGCGGACGGGCGGCTTCTCACAGGGCAACGACCGGATTCGTGGGATCTCGCTCCAGTACCTGGAGGACTCGCTCGGTGACCGACCCGACCTCATCGAGAAGCTCACGCCGGACTTCCCGCCCTTCGCGAAGCGGCCGGTCATCGATCCCGGCTACCTCGAGACGCTCCGCAAGCCGCAGGTCGAGCTGGTGACCGGTGCGCTGTCGGGCTTCACCGAGGAAGGGGTGGTGCTGAGTGATGGCACGGTCATTGCGTGCGACGCGGTCGTGCTCGCGACCGGGTTCTCCCTCGACTACCTGCGTGTGCCGTACGAGATCAAGGGTCGCAACGGGCGCACGATCCAGAAGGAGTGGGAGGACCGGCCGACGGCGTACCTCGGGCTGATGGCGTCCGGCTTCCCGAACTTCTTGATCACCTCCGGTCCGAACAGTGGGGCGTCGGGCTCCGGCCACTCGATGATGGGGGAGGAGCAGGTCCACTACATCGTCAGCATGCTCCAGACGATGGTCAACGAGGGGATTGCCTCGCTCGACGTCACCTCCGAGGCGGCGCGGGCCTACAACGAGGACCTCGACGAGCGCATCGAGCAGACGGTGTGGAAGCACTCCGGTACGGCGCGCAGCTACTTCCGTCAGAACGGACACGTGATCCTGGGATACCCGAAGCCCAACTTCGAGTACTGGTGTGCATCGCGCGAGCCCGACCTCGCTGACTTCACGATCACCAAGTCGGAGCACGCGCTGTGAGGCTAGGATACGTCGGTCTCGGCGACATGGGAGGCGCGCTTGCCGCACGCATTGCCTCCCGGCATGACGTCCTCGTGTTCGACGCGAACCCCGATGCTGTCACCTCGGCCGTGGAGCAGAACGCGACCGCTGCGGACAGCCTGGCGGACCTCGGGCGCGCTTGTGACGTCGTGATGCTGTGTTTGCCCACGTCGTCGCACGTCCGGTCGGTGATCTTCTCGCCCGACGGACTCGCGGCATCGATGGCGGGTGGCTCCCTCATCATCGACCAGACGTCGGGCGACCCGAGTGAGACGACGGCGATGGCTGCTGAGCTGGCCGAGGTCGGTATCGACCTGGTCGATGCGCCCGTGAGTGGTGGCGCACCCGGGGCACGAGCGGGCACGATCTCGATGATGCTCGGGGCGCCGGAGCGGTGCGCTGACCGCGCGACCGAGGCGCTGCGCACGATCGGCGACAACGTGACCCATGTCGGCGCGGTCGGCGCGGGGCACACGATGAAGCTGGTGAACAACCTGATCTCGTGCAGTCAGCGGCTGGTGACCCTGGAGGCTCTGGCGATCGCGGCCAAGCAGGGGATCGACCCCGTGCTGGCGGTCGACATCCTGTGCAAGGGGGCGGCACGCAACGGTTTCTTGGAGATCCAGGGGAACAATGTCGTCACAGGCGCGATCGACCGCAAGGGCGGGTTCAGCCTGGGCCTTGCCTTCAAGGACCTCGCTCTCGCTTGCGACCTCGCCTCGACGATCGGCGCGCCGACGTTCTTCGGCGGACTCACCAGAGACCTGCACCGCCTGGCGATCAGCCAGCTCGGCCCAGACCTGTCGGTGGAGACCATGGCCGGTCTCTTCGAATCAGCGGCCGGGGTCACGATCGCCTCGAAACCACAGTAGGGGTGCGCCAGCCGCTGTCATCGGAGGAAGTCGGAGATGGCGGAGGGGAGTGTGATGCGAGCATGAGTGTCGAGTTGTGGCTGACCGACGGTGGCCGTGCGGGTATGTCGACGGGCGAGACCGCGCGTCGGATGGAGGACCAGGGCTGGGACGGCTACACCGTGGGCGATTCCCACCCGTTCGCGCCCGACCCCTACGCTTGCCTGGGAGCGGCCGCCCACGCGACGACCCGGCTGAAACTGGGCACCTGGGTGACGAACCCGGTCACGCGACATGCGGCCGTGACCGCCGCGAGTATCGGCGCCATCCAGTCGGAGTCCGGGGGCCGGGCCTACCTGGGGATCGGAAGGGGAGACTCGCCGCTGGCCCATCTGGGCTACGGACCCGCTTCGCCGCGGGACCTCGAGGACTACGTAGTCGACGTGCAGGCCTATCTCCGTGGCGAGGACGTGCAGCACCACGCCTCGCAGCACGGGGGCAAGGCCCGCTCCCTCGAGAGCTCAGGGGTGCTGGCGGAGACCGGCCGGCCCTCGGAGAACCGGCTGAGGTGGATCGCCGACGCCGGTCCGAAAGTTCCCGTGGACGTGGCCGCCTCAGGCCCGAAGGTCATCGAGCTGGCGGCCCGCACGGCTGACCGGATCACCCTCGCTGTCGGCGCCGACCTCGACCGCATCACGTGGGCCATGGACGTGGCCAGACGGGCGATGGCGACAGCCCAGCGGCCGGCGAACGCGGTTGGCTTCGGTGTCGCCGTCCGGGTCGTTGTGGCTCCGACGCAGACTGAGGGACGCGCCCTGGTGGCGGGGGGTGCCGCGTCCTACATCCGCTTCTCAGCGATGCACGGCAGGGTCCAGGGTCCGATCTCTGAGGAGAACCGGTCAGCGGTCGAAGCGATGCAGCGCGCGTACAGGATGGACGACCACGTGCTGGAGGATGCACAGCACGGCGCGAGCCTCACTGACGGCCTGATCGACTCGTTCGCCATCGCTGGGCCGGTTGAGCATTGCATCGAGCGGTTGCTCGCCATTCATGACCTGGGGGTCACCAAGCTCCAGCTGATGCACGCCGCGTTCCGCAAGACCACGTCGCAGAGCGAGGCGCAGCGGCTCCTCGTGGACGAGGTGCTGCCCGCCCTCCGGTAGCCGGCACCGGCATCCACGAGCGACCGGCAGCGCGGAAAGCACCCTTCGACGGGGCGGTGCCCACCACCATGAGCCAGCCGAACAGGAGACGCCATGAACGACCACGACGCGATCCGCAACCTCATCGCCCGCTACTCGCACGCGGTGGAGGCCATCGATCCCGATGCCTACGCCGCGGTGTTCACCGAGGACGGCACGATGACCGAGTACGGCGAGACGGTGCAGGGGCGGGACAGGCTGCGCGCGATGATGGCGCACGGAGACTCCCTCCGTGAGAAGGACGGGGACCTCACCGCCTTCCACCGGCACACCCAGATGAACTCGCTGATCGAGGTGGACGGGGACGCGGGCACGACCATCACCGACTTTCTGATCCTGGTGTTCGAGCGCACGGGTTGGCGGGTCCTGGGCTCGGGGCGCTATCACGATCGGGTCGTTCGGCAGGCGGACGGACAGTGGCTGTTCGCCTCGCGCGTCGTGGAGTTCTCCGGCGGCGTCGTGCTCGACGGACAGGATCCGGGTCACAACGAGCGGATGGCGCAGATCTTCCGTTCGGTGATGTCGTGACCGGCGGCAGGGCGCACTCGGCCGGCTCGACCAGCGAGGACTCCGCAGCAGGCTCCAGCGACCCTCTCCGGGGACCTGGCTCGAGGCGGTCACCGATCCGGGTCGTGGCAGAGGCGCCGCTCAGGATCGGCTCACCGTTGCCGACGGATTGCCGAGCAGCCGGGGAAATCTGTATACTAAGTTGAATGCTGATTCTCCGGTGTTGGTGGCCCAGCTCCGAAGGGTGCCGGTGCGCTGAGGAACGGGGTAGATGATGGCGATCACGATCGTGACGGGCATCCCTCGCTCGGGGACCTCGATGATGATGAACATCCTCCAGGCAGGGGGGCTCGAGTGTCTCGCTGAGGAGCGCGCCGGACCGGTGGCGCAGTTCAACCCCAACGGCTATTTCGAGCACACCGCGGCCCTGACCGGCAAGTGGACCGATGCTGACCTGGTCGCCTGGGACGGCAAGGCCGTCAAGATCCTGGACATGATCACGCGCTTCCCGGCCGACGTCGATGTGCGGGTGATCGTCATGCGTCGGGCGATGGAGAAGGCCCTGGCGTCGATGTGGGCGATCTCGGACGGGCTCGGGCTGCCGCGCTTCCAGCGCACCGAGCTGTTTCAGGGGAATCTGGACAGCATCCGCCTGTGGTGTGCGGACAAGCCGCACCTGGAGATCTGGTATGACGATGTCCTGCGCAACACCCCCGACGAGTGCCTGCGCATCCAGCGGTTCCTCGGTCGTCCCCTCGACCTGGCGGCGATGGCGCGGGTCACCAGCCCTGATCTGAGGCACCATGCCTGAGGAGCGGTACTGGTACACCGGCGACCGTCAGGTCTGGACGGTGCCGGCCGGGGTCACCTCGGTCACGGTGGATCTCGCAGGCGCCCAAGGCGCGTCGCCGACCGGCGAGAACGGTGGCAAGGGGGGCCGGCTCCAGGCGGTCTTGGCCGCCGTGCCCGGTGACGTCTGGCAGCTGTTCGTCGGTGGTGCAGGCGCCGGGTCGACCGGCGGCTACAACGGCGGCGGCTACGGCGGTGCGGGCGGGTCGACGGCCTCGGGGGCGATCAACGGCTCCGGACCCGGTGGCGGCGGCTCGACCGACATACGCGTCGGCGGAGCCGGCCTCGAGCATCGGATCGCGGTCGCCGGCGGTGGCGGCGGAGCGGGGCGAGGTGGTCAGACCGGCGGCGACGGCGGTGACACGATCGGCGGTCGTGGAGGGCTGTCCGGCGAGGGCGGTGGGGCCGGTGGGAAGCAGGACGCCGGCGGGCGTGGTCTCGTCGACGGCTCGCATGGTTCGCTCGGTGCGGGCGGCACGGGCGCGAGTGGTGACCCGACGTCGAATGTGGTCGGTGGCGCCGGCGGTGGCGGCGGCTACTACGGAGGCGGCGGTGGCGGCACCGAGAGCACACCCGGAGGCGAGGGCAGCGGAGGCGGCGGCTCGAGCTCCTGCGTCGGCGGGACCGAGGTCGTGCACAGGAGGGGCCACCAGTCGGGGCACGGGTACCTGACCATCAGCTGGGAGTGAGGCTGGGCGCAGTCTCCGAGTCCCGTGCCCGGCGGGAGTCGGCCGCCCAGGCACGGGTCGGAGCACTGGCCAGATGCATTCGATATCGGATACATTTCGCGGGAGGAGCTTGTCGAGCCGGTCGTAGCCCGATGGTGGTCAGGACGACCGCATGACAGGGCGTTGACTGACGAGCAGCTGAAGGGAGCTGGGTCTTGACTCAGGACACCTTGGTGATCGATCCCCGAGGACATCCGCATGGGGTGCGGCTTCCCGCAGCTCACCGACGAGAGCACGATGTGGTTCCTCGGCCGCACGCTGGCGGAGAGGTTCCACATCGACGTCGAGGCGAGGAAGAGGGAGATCGGACTCGCCAGAATCCGCGCTGCACGCCGCGCGTCCGTCCGCTCAACAGGAGGCATCGAGAAGCACCATGATCGAGAACAAGTTGAAGGCCATGATCCAGCGGGGTGAGCGGCCGACCCAGGCGTGCGTGATGTCGGGAAGCCCGATCACGATCAACAACGCGACGCTCATCGGCGCCGACTCGATCTGGATCGACTTGCAGCACGGCGCAGCGGGGATCGATCAGCTCGCTCAGCTGGTCATGGCGGTCGGCCACGACAACTGCCCGTTCGTCCGGGTGCCCTCCCTGCACGGCGGTCTGGTCGAGAAGGCAGTGGTGGACGCCGCGGTGCACGGCGTCATCCTCCCCAAGTGCGACACCCCCGAGGAGGCGGCCGAACTGGTCGAGCAGTGCCAGGACGGTGCACGCGTGCGGGCCAATCGGATCGTCGGGTCCAAACAGACGTCGGAGGAGGTCCTCCCGGTCGTCCAGATCGAGTCGCGTCAGGGTTTCGAGAACCTCGAGGCCATCATGGCCACGCCCGGCCTCTTCGCCGTGCTTCCGGGTCCGACGGACCTGTCGGTCGCCTTCGGTGGCCCCACCGGAACGAACTACTTCCTGGACGAGCAGGTCGTCCGGCTCAGGCGGATCATCGACGTCGCGCACGACAACGGCATCTACGCGACGCTCCCCGCGATGAGCCGTGAGGACCTGCACGCCGCCCTGGATTTCGGGATCGACTACTCGATCCTCCCGGGCTTCGACCTGACCTGGATGATCGAGGGCGGCCGCGCGGCGCTGGCCATGGTCAAGGACGTGCTCGACGAGCGTGCCCAGAGGGCGTCCGTGTAGCCGTCGTCCCAGGGCTCACCCCCGACAACCCGAGCGTGCCCCGAGCACGAACGACCAGAGGAGAACAGATGAGTTCGGAACTGCTCGAGCTGGAGCGCAAGCGCTGCGCGGCCTTCGACGCGATGGACCTCGATACCCTGCGCACGATCGTCGCCGAGGACTACATCCACGTCCACGGCAACGGGATCTTCGACCAGAACCGCGACCAGTACTTCACCACCCTCGGCACGCGTACGCCCGGCCGGTACGAGTCGGGGCGTGGCGAGCTGATCGTGCGCGAGTACGGCGACGCGGCCATCATGGCCGGTCCGTTCAACGCCAAGCTCTGGCCCGAGGATGGCAGCGAGATGCGCGAGGTGATCGCCAACGCGATCGGCGTCTGGCGCCGGGTCGACGGACACTGGCGGATCAGCTCGTTCCAGGTGACCAAGAAGGCCTGACCCGAATCGGATCGCATCGTGTCTGGCTCCGGGCGCTCCGGCGTCCGGGCCCTCTCCGAACAGGCCACGGTTCGTCGCGGGCGTGCGCCGCGTCCGCCGACCTCGCCAGCCCAATGACTCGTCGATCAGGGACGACGCCACTGGAGGATGCATTCGAAATCGGATACATTTCGGTGTCAGGGTGACACGGGCGGCGGCTGACCCGAAGCCGCGAGGCGTCGAGGCCCGGGGCCCACGAAAGGAAGTTTACTGCCTTGATTGATGACATGTTCGTCGTCGACGGCGTAGTCCACGTCAGCGACCTGTCCTTCGAGCACCTGAAGTCGATCCCCACGCCCGAGCAGGTGGAGGCCATCCTGGATCGGACCCAGCGCCTGCTCGGAGGCCTTCTCGACCATCGGATGGGCAACGACATCTCGGAGGAGGCCAAGGGCACACCCGAGGCGAACTACGACGTCGTCTTCGGCAATGCGCCCACCGACATGGCCCTGGTGGGCAGCCTGCCCTTCTTCGGCCGGGACAACAACTACATCGACCCGGACCACCCGCTGATGGTGAATCACCGTCTCGCGGCCGCCTATCCCGAGCGCTGCATCTTCGTCGGCGGCATCGAGCCACTCGGCCAGGAGCGGGCCGCGACCTTCGAGTCGCTGGAGTACCAGGTCAAGGAGCTCGGCGCGAAGTCGATGAAGTTCTACCCGCTCGCGTGGCCGGCCGACGACAAGGAGCTCGGCTACCCGCTGTACGAGCGGTGTGGAGAACTCGGCATCAACATCATCCAGTTCCACATGTCTCGGCCCGCCGACGCGTTCCACGACGTCGAGATGCAACGACCCAACTACCTGCAGCGCGTGGCCCGTGACTTCCCGGATCTGACTGTCGTGATGCATCACCCCGAGGTCCTCTACTTCGACGAGACCGTCAACATCGCCGCGCGGTTCCCGAACATCCACCTGCTCATCTCCCCGCTGGTGCAGATGGGGATCTGGGCACCGCGCCGGGTGCAGATGATGATGGGCGAACTGCTCCAGCAGGTCGGCTCGCACAAGCTCATCTACGGATCGGAGGGTGCCCTCGCGGGCAACCCCACGCGCTACATCCAGTCGATCGTCGACTTCGACATCCCCGAGGACATCCGGAAGGGCTACGGCTTCCCGCAGATCACCGCTGAGGACAAGGCTCGCATCCTCGGGCTCAACCTGGTCGAGATGTTCGGGATCGACGTCGAGGCGAAGAAGAAGGAGCTGGCAGCCTCGTAGTCGGTCGGAGTCGAGTCGATCCCACCCTTCGCGGTAGAGGGTGTCGCAGCACCGTGATCGAGGACGGTTTCGAGGTCAGGAACCGATCGCGGCGACCGACCGACGCAGGCCCGCTCATGGCGGGCAGCACCCTCCGTGCCCGCGACGTCGCGCCACCGGGCGCCGACTCCGTCTGGATCGACCTGGAGGACGGTCCTCGCCTGGGTGCACCGAGTCATGGCGAGGTCCGTGGCGAAGATCGCGGACAGTGCGGGATCCGTTCGTTCCAGGCGTGACGAAGCCGGCGCGGTGAGCGCCACCGGTGAGTCGATCCCGGAGGTGCAGGGAGCAGGGGCTGAGAGGTTCCCCGCGATGAGCGCTGCCCGCGAGCACACCGTGACCGCCCGAGGGGAGCTCGCGCAGCGCGGCGCCGTGCGTGGCCCCGCGCATGCGGCTCTGATGTCGGTGCGTCGGCGGAACCATGCCTCGACCCCGAGACCAGAGGCGGTTCGCGTCTCGACCGACGGTCGTGAAGAGCCTCACGTCCCGGTGCCCGCGCGCGGTCGACCGGGGCAGGCCCGCGGGTCGGGCAGGGCGCTCTCGGACCAGGCAGGAGCACCGTGGGCTTGATCTCGACGGCGGGGTACAGATAGCCTGCATGATGTTATTCATTTATCCCCGCAGCCGAAGTGGGAAGGACTGCAGTGCCGCCTACGACCGAGGAGCGGCGCGGACCGCTCGACGGGATCCGCGTCCTTGACCTCACTCGCGTGATCATGGGTCCCTTCGCCACCCAGCTGCTCGCCGACCAGGGAGCCGACGTGATTCTCGTCGAGGCGCCAGGCGGTGACACGAACCGAGTCATGGGCCCGGGCCCACATCCTGATCTGTCCGGCATCGCGCTGAACCTGCTCCGTAACAAGCGCTCCATCGACATCGACCTCAAGTCCGACCACGGGCGCGAGGCGATCCGCGAACTCGTTCCGAAGTGCGATGTCGTGGTGGCGACCATGCGACCCCAGGTGCTCGAGCGCCTCGGCCTCGACTACGAGTCGCTGCGGGCACTGCGCCCGGACCTCGTCTACTGCCAGGCGCAAGGTTTCCCGCTCGCGAGTGACCGGGCAGGGGAGCCGGCATACGACGACATCATCCAGGCCGCGAGCGGAGTGGCCGACATGGTCGAGCGCGTCACGGGGCAGGGCTCGCTCCTCCCTACGATCTTCGCCGACAAGGTGTGCGGACTCGTCATCGCCCAGGCGATCACTGCCGCGCTGCTCCACCGCGAGCGAACCGGCGAAGGCCAGCACGTCGAGGTGCCGATGCAGCAGGCGACCGCGGCATTCATGCTCGTCGAGCACGGTGCCGGCGCCATTGCTGAGCCGCCTGTCAGCGAGCGCGGCCGGCCCGCCGTCGGCTACTCGCGAGTTCTCAGTCCCGAGCGTCGCCCGCACCCGACCAAGGACGGGCAGGTGCACCTCTTCCCCTATCTTCCCCGGCACTACGCCCGGCTGTTCTCGCATGCCGGGGTGAGCGACGCCGACAACGATCCTCGCTACCGCGACATGCGCTCGACGATCCTTCACTCGGACTCGCTGTACCGCGACGTGCGCGCACTCGGGCCCTCCAGGACGACGGAGGAGTGGCTGGAGTTCTGCCGGATCGAGGGCATTCCGGCGACGCGGGTGGCCACCCTTCAGGATCTGGTGGACGAGCTCGAGCTCACGCAGCACCCGTCTGCCGGGGCATACCGAGCTCTCCCGCAGCTGGCGAACTTCGGCTCGACCCCTGGTGGCGTGCGCCGGCACGCACCCCTTATCGGTGAACACACCGCAGAGGTGCTCGCGGAGCTGCTCGGTGAGGTCGAGCCGGTCCCCGGGATCGGGGCCGCTGCTCCCGCGACCAGCGTTCAGGGATTGGCGTGAAGCTCGAGGCGACCGAGCTGACGCCGGCTGAGCGTCAGCTTCAGCGGGAGGTGCGCGTCTGGCTCGACGAGCGCCTTCCAGAGGGCAGCTACGAACCCGGTCTCGGCATTGCGGCGGCGCCGGACCCCACCTTCTCCCGCGACCTGGGTCGTCAGGGCTGGCTCGGCATGACGCTTCCCGTCGAGTTCGGTGGCCACGGGCGCACTGCGGTCGATCGGCTGGTCGTGGTCGAGCAGCTTCTCGCCCGAGGCGCACCGATCGGCTACCACTGGATCGGCGACCGACAGATGGGGCCGAGCATCGCAGCGCACGGCACCGATCGTCTCAAGAAGGAACTCCTGCCCGGCATCGCCAGCGGAGAGCTGTCCTTCTCGATCGGAATGAGCGAACCGGACTCCGGCTCCGACCTTGCTTCGGTGCGGACTCGGGCGGCGCGCGTGGATGGCGGGTGGATCGTCAACGGCACGAAGGTCTGGACCTCCGGAGCCCAGGCGGCCACCCACATCCTGGCGCTCTTCCGTACCTCTGAGGACAAGCACGCCGGTCTGACGAAGTTCGTCGTTGATCGAGATTCGAGTGGCTTGACCGTGTCGCCCATCGAGTTCGTCGATGGGTCCAGGGACTTCTGTGAGCTGTCGTTCGTGGACGTGTTCGTTCCCGACGAACGGCGGCTCGGAGAAGTCGGGGACGGTTGGGCGCAGAACACTGACGAGCTCGCGCTCGAGCGCGGCGGAGTGGACCGCTGGATGTCGGCGATGCCGCTCCTCGAGCTCTGGGCGAAGCAGGAGCAGACGACTACCAGTGCGTCCGCTGCCGCCGACCTCGGGGGCATTCTCGCGCGTTGCTGGGCGCTGCGCGGGATGTCGCTCGCGATCGCGCGCATGGTCGACGACGGCAGGTCGCCGGTGACCGAAGCTGCCCTGGTCAAGGAGATGGCGACCCGCTTCGAGCAGGAGTGCGTCACCATCATGGTCGGCCACCTCGGGCGGCCGCCGCGTCCCGATGCGGACGATCCGTACGAGCGGCTGCTGGCCACTGCGGTGCAGGTCGCCCCCAGCTGGACCATCCGCGGCGGGACCACGGAGATCCTGCGTTCCGTGATCGCGAAGGGGTTGAGGTCGTCATGATGCGCGCTGACGAGGAGCTCGAGGAGTTCTTTCGCGACTTCTTCGCGACCGAGGTCACGCCGGAAGTCGTCGACACCATCGAGCGCGCCGGTACCTGGCCTGCCGCACTCTGGGAGAAGATGGAGCGCATCGAGCTCCCGTGGATCGGGCTCCCGGAGTCGGTCGGCGGGGTCGGCGGATCGTTGGCCGACGTCGGTGCACTCGTCCGAGCGGCGGCGTTCCACGCCGCGCCGATCTCGCTGGTGGAGCACCACCTCGCTGCCCATCTCCTCGATTCGGCGGGACTGGAGAGGGTTGCGGGGGCGCTGACCGTCGCGGGCCTCGGCGCTGACGACGTTCCTGGAGTCTCCGGCGGACGGATGACGGGTCGGGTTGCTTCGGTCCCATGGGGCGACTCGGCGGCTGCGGTGGTCGTCCTCACCGCCGACGACCACGGGCGCGACGTCGTCGCCGTCGTCGAGCCGGGTGTCGCGACGGTCGAGCCCGGTCGTGACCTGGCCGGCGTCCCCTGTCCGTCGATCGTCCTGGACGACGCGACGGTCGCCGTGGGGGTCGTGTCCGACCTGGCTGCGATCCGCCGCCGTGCGGAGGTGCTGCGCGGCGCGGTGATGGTCGGACTGCTCCAGCGGATGTACGAGATCACGAGCAGGTACGTCGGCGAGCGCCGCCAGTTCGGCAAGCCGATCGGCGCGTTCCAGGCCGTCCAGATCCATCTCGTCACGCTCGCGCAAGCCGTGGCAACGGCATCGGTGTCAGTCGACCGCGCGATCGCTGCGGTGGCAGACGGATGCGGGGAGTTCGAGGTTGCGGCCACCTCGCTCGTGGTCGATGACTGCGCCCGGGATGCGGTCGCAGCGGCACACCAGGCGCACGGTGCGATCGGCATGACCCGTGAGTATCCCCTGCAGCAGGTGTCCCGCCGTGTGCACGCCTGGCGCCAGCTGTGGACTCCGACCAGCGTTGTCGCCGCAAGACTCGGGGCCGCGGCGCATGCCGGGCCGTCGTACTCCGCGTTCGTTGCCCGCCATCCCGAGGAAGGACGCACCACCGCATGACCGACGCAGTCTCTGTCCAACACGAGGGCCATGTCGCCGTCGTCGAGGTTCACCGCCCCCCGGCCAACTTCTTCGATGTCGACGTCCTGACGACCCTGGCCGACCTCGGTGCCAGGCTGGGAGCGGATGGCCACACGCGCGCCATCGTGCTGTGTTCGGAGGGCAAGCACTTCTGCGCGGGTGCCAACTTCACCAGTGGCGGGCTGGGGGAGGAGCGCGTGGCCGAGACGCGCCGGGTGTACGCCGCCGGCGCGAGGCTGTTCCGTGTTCCGGTTCCGGTCGTTGCCGCTGTTCAGGGCTCGGCCGTGGGTGGTGGGCTGGGCCTGGCCTGCTCAGCCGACTTCCGCGTGGCCGCCCCGTCGACGAGGTTCCATGCGAACTTCGCCTCCCTCGGTTTCCACCAGGGCTTCGGTCTCAGCGTGTCGCTGGCGCGCATCGTCGGTGACCAGCTCGCCACCCGACTCCTCCTGACCTCGGAGCGAGTCACCGGGACGGAGGCGGCCTCGATGGGGCTGGCCGACGTCCTGGTCGACGAGTCAGGCGATCCTCAGGAGACTGTGCGTGCGGGCGCGCTCGCGCTCGCCCAGCGCATAGCAGAGCAGGCGCCGCTCGCCGTCGCGTCGATCCGCACCACGTTGCGAGGTGACCTCGCCGAGCGCGTCGACAAGGTGCTCGAGCGAGAGATCGCTGAACAGGCCCGGCTGTGGCAGACCGAGGACTGTGCCGAGGGCATCGGCGCCAACCTGGAACGCCGTGCCGCGACCTTCCGCGGGCGATGAGCTCGACCGTCCCCGTGTTGTCGGCCTGGCTTCGAACGGTGCCGGCGTCCTTGGGGACCGGGTAGTCATGGCGATCACGGTCGTGGCGGGCATCCCTCGCTCGGGACCTTCATGATGCTGAACGTCCTCCAGGCAGGGCGCTGGAGTGTCTCGCTGAGGAGCGCGCCCGACCGGTGGTGACGCTCGTCCCCAGCCGGTACGTCGAGCACGCCGCGGCCCCGAGCGACATGGGGAGCGAGGCCGACCTTGTCGACCGGCGGCGACGACAGCGGTGCGGGCGGCTCGGGGGTGAATGACGATCCGACGTCCGGTGGTCGTTGGTGCCGGCTGGGGATGGCGGAAGGGGTCGGGCGGCGCGCCCGTGGCTTGCCAGGTTCGACCCCGAGCGCGTGCATGTGAGATCGAATACGCTGGAGGTGACTCCGAACCTTGTCTCACCTCGTGAGCGGCGTGCGGCGAGGATCTGGTGAGAGAACCCCACCCATCCGAGGTGTCGCGCGGGCGAGATACGAGACGACCGTCACTCAAACCCTTGACGTGAGCACCAAGAATGGATTCAATCTTGCATGTCCGTTGTGTGCGGCCGATCGGCGGCGACTAGAGAAGGAGCTCTCGCGTGATGGCGATAGTGGCGACACGGAGCGCTGGTGGGACTGCTCCCGGTGCGGGGGGCCTGACATGTCAGCCGTGGTGAGTAGGGGAGCCCCGGCCGTGGCCGGCGGCGCTCCCAAGCCGCAGCCCAAGCGGAAGTCTCGACGCGACTTCGTCGGTACAGCGCTGCTCCGCGTCATCGGCCGACGCCTCTTCAACGGCCTGGTGATGATCTTCGTCGTCACGGCCGTCAGCTTCGTGCTGGTGTCCCTCATCCCGGGCGACCCGGCGCGATCGATCCTCGGCATCGATGCGACAGAAGACCAGATCGAGGCACTCAGGCAGCAGCTCGGGCTCGACCTGCCCCTCTACCAGCAGTACTGGGAGTGGGTGCAGGGCGCTGTTCGCGGCGACTTCGGTCGCTCGGTCTGGAGCGGACAGCCGGTCACCGAGATCCTCGAGCCGCGCGTGCCGGTCACCCTCTGGCTCGTCGTCGGCACCATGCTGGTGAGCCTCGTGGTCGGCGTGACCTTCGGGGTGATCGGAGCCGTCCGCAAGAGCATCATCGGCCGTGCCATCGACGCGCTGTCTCTCTTCGGGTTCGCGATGCCGGCCTTCTGGCTCGGCGCCATCCTCGCCTCGATCTTCGCAGTCAGGCTCGGCTGGTTCCCGTCGGCCGGGTACGTTCCGCTCGCCGAGTCGCCGAGCGATTGGTTGAGATCCCTGGTGCTGCCGGTGGCCACGCTGGCTGCGGGAGGTGTCGCCCTCGTGGCGAAGCACACCCGTGAGGCGATGCTCGACGTCCTCGGCAGCGAGTACATCCGGATGGCGCGTTCGAGCGGTCTGTCGGGGAGGTCGATCATCCTGCGTCACGCGCTCAAGAACGCATCCGTGCGGATCTTCACCGTCCTCGGGCTGGTCGGCATCGGCGCGCTTGGTGGCACCGTCGTCATCGAGTCCGTCTTCGCGCTGCCTGGCCTCGGCAACGCTCTCGTCGACTCCACGTCGCGGGGTGACCTCCCGATCGCCCAGGCGGTCGTCACCTACTACGCGATCGTGGTCGTCGTCCTGAACCTCGTCGTCGATCTGGGCTACGTCTGGGCCAACCCGAAGGTGCGTGTCTCATGACCTCCGTCGTCCCCACCACCGCCGAAGGTACGACATCGGCCGGAGGCCGGCAGTCGGTCCTCCGGCGGCTGCTGCGCAGCCCCGTCGCCGTTGTCTGCCTTGCCTACCTTGCCGTGGTGCTCGCGGTCGCGATCATCGCACCGATCCTCCTGCCCAACGTGGCAACCCAGCACGCTGGCGACCTCGCGGCGGCCGGTCAGGGCCCGTCGGCGGAACACCCGCTGGGCACCGACCTCCTCGGCCGCGACGTGCTCGACCGGCTCCTGGTGGGCACGCGCATCACCGTGATCGCGGTGGTCGAGGCCGTCGTCGTGGTCACGGTCCTGGGCGTGCCGCTCGGACTCTGCGCGGGCTACTTCGGCGGTCGCGTGGACCGGGCCATCAACTGGTCCGGTGACCTCGTCCTCGCGCTTCCCGGCATCGCCATGCTTCTCGTCGTCCTCGCGGTCTTCCCGGGGAGCACGACCGCCGCGATGGTGTCCTTCGGTCTCCTGGTGGCTCCGACCATGATGCGGGTCGTCCGGTCGGCGACGCTCCCGCTCAGGCAGGAGCCGTACGTTGCTGCGGCGCGTGTGTCAGGCCTCTCGCATCCGCGGATCCTGGCTCGGCACCTGCTTCCCCGCCTCGGCGGGGTCGTGATCGTCCAGTGCGCCTTGATCGCCGGCACCGCGCTGATCGCGCTGTCGGGCCTCGCCTTCCTCGGCTTCGTCGCCCCCGCTCCTGCGCCGAGCTGGGGCGGCATGGTGGGAGATGGTGCCATGGCGCTCGTCCAGCAGCCGTGGCTCATCTGGCCCCCGGGCATCGTGATCTTCCTCACCGTGCTCGCCTTCGGCATGCTCGGCGACGCGCTGCGTGACATCACCGCCAGCACGTGGTCCCCGGCGCAGCAGACGACGCGAAAGCGGAAGGCGCCGAAGCCGGCGACGACACCGACGACCGCACCGACGGTCACGTCGGACGCGGTCGAGCAGTCCTCGGAGCCGCTCCTACGGGTCGAGGAGCTCACCGTGACACTCCACGGGCCGGCTGCCCCCCGCAAGGTGCTGGACGGCGTGAACTTCGAGATCCGTCCTGGCGAGGCCGTCGGCATGGTCGGCGAGTCCGGGTGTGGCAAGAGCATGTCCGCTCTCGCCATCCTGGGGCTCCTCCCGCCGGTCGCCCAGGTCGAGTCGGGTCGCGTGTGGTTCGAGGGACACGACCTCGCCGGGCTCAGCGAGGCGGATCTGCGCTCGGTCCGCGGCAAGCGCATCGGCTTCATCTCCCAGGAGCCGATGGTCAGCCTCAATCCGGCGTACTCCGTCGGCACTCAGCTCGCCGAGGTCGTCCGCCGCCACCACGACGTGTCGCGGTCCGAGGCCAGGCAGCGCGTCGAGGAACTGCTTCGACGGGTGCACCTACCCGACCCCGCCGGCGCCGCGACCCGTTATCCTCACGAGCTTTCGGGCGGGATGGCGCAACGCGTCTCGATTGCTCGAGCGCTGGCCGGATCGCCCGCCCTGCTGATCGCGGATGAACCGACGACCGCGCTCGACGTGACGGTTCAGGGCGGAATTCTCGACCTCTTCCGTGAGCTGCAGGAGGACGGGATGGCGCTCCTCTTCGTCACGCATGACTGGGGCGTCGTCGCCGACATCTGTGACCGCGCGATCGTGATGTACGCCGGCGAGGTCGTCGAGCGTGCCGAGCTCAGCGAGATCGTGCGCACCCCGCGACACCCCTATACCGCCGCGCTGCTCCGGTCGGACCCGCACCGTGCCACTCGCCGGCGTCGTCTTCCGACGATCACGGGCACGGTGCCCCAGCCGGGAGAGTGGCCGTCGGGGTGCCGTTTCAGCCCGCGTTGTCCCCTCGCCACGGAAGAGTGCCGCATGGCGGCAGTCCCGCTGCTCCAGATCCAGCCGGCGCGTGAGTCCCGCTGCATCCACGTCGACCAGCTCGAGGAGTCCCTGTGACCCACATGTCGAACGAGTATCCCGCTGACCTTCTCGAGACGAAGGACCTCGTGGTCGAGTTCAAGGCGCGTCGCAAGACCGCGTTTCGCGCGGTAGACGGCGTCGACATCAAAGTGGGTGTCGGTGAGACGCTCGGCCTGGTGGGCGAGTCCGGCTCCGGCAAGACCACGATCGCGAACGCGATCCTCGGTCTGGTGCAGCCGACCGAAGGCACGATCACGTTCGAGGGCGAGGACATCACCCAGGCTGGCTATCGTGACCGGCGTCGGCTGAGCGCGGGGCTCCAGGCGGTGTTCCAAGACCCCTACAGCCAGCTCAATCCAACGCGCACGATCGGTGAGACGCTCGCCGAGCCGGTCCGCGTGCACCACAAGATCGGTCGCGCCGAGCTGAGTCGGCAGGTCGCGGAGATGCTCGAGGCCGTGGGCCTCAACGCCGCCGCCGCGGAGCGGTACCCGGCGCAGTTCTCGGGCGGTCAGCGGCAGCGGATCGCCATCGCCCGAGCGTTGATGGTCAAGCCCAAGCTCGTCGTGTGCGATGAGCCGACGAGCGCCCTCGACCTGTCAGTCCAGGCGCAGGTCCTCAACCTGCTCTCGGACCTTCAGGAGCGCACCCGGGTGGGCTATCTACTTGTCTCGCACGACCTCGCGGTCGTGCGGCTGACGGCGGACCGCGTCGTCGTCCTGTACCGAGGCCAGGTCATGGAGGAAGGCCCTGCCGATGTCGTCTGCGCGACGCCGCTCCATCCGTACTCCCAGATGCTCCTGGACGCGGTTCCGGTGCCTGACGTGGAGGTGCAGCGCCAGCGGCGGATCGAGCGGGCCGCACCGACCAAGCCACCGAGCCTGCCCCTGGCTGATGCCGGAACCGGTTGCCCGTTCGCCGCGCGCTGTGTGCACGCTACTGAGATCTGCCACACCGAGCGACCGCCGCGTGACGTGCCCGACTCCGGTGGGGTGGTGGCATGCCACCACTGGCGGCAGATCGCCCACGACCAGGTGCACGTCGCCCAGGAACAGGCGCACGCAGACTCGCCTCGGGCGCCGGAGGCACGCTCGGTGCACACCTGAGCATCGCACGTACGCTCGATGCTGCCGGGCATCGTGCCCGGTGGCATCGAGCGAGGTCTGCGGCCCGGCTACCGGAGCGCGGCCACGCCTTCGGTCGAGATCCGGCAGCCGTCGACCTCGACCTCGTTGACTCCGTCGATGTCGCTCATCACCGGCTCGATGATCCTGGCCAGCGTGAGCGGGCGCAGCGAACAAGCCGAGCACAGACCGGTGAAGCGGAGGCGTACGACGTCCGGCCGCGTCGTCGGCACGAGTTCGACGCCTCCGCCGTGTGCTTGGAGCAGGTGCGAGACGACCTGCGTGCGCGCCTCGATCTCCTGACGGTCGGGGCCACTCATCGCGCCCATCCCGGCGTCGCAGTGCTGGGCCGACGACCGGTCGTCGCGACCGCCCTGACCTTCGATGGCGTCGTTGCGTGTGGTTCGGGTCACCCAACGAGCATAGCAGGCTAAATTGAATGCTATTCACGGTCGCAAAGATGGAGGGGTTGCCAGGCGACCAATCACATGTATATTAACTTGCATTCAACTTGGACCTTCGAATGGCTGCCATGACGTGGTCACCGGCCCGTGTCGGAGGGCCGCAGAGGACGACGAAAGGGTGTTCGCATGAGTGCTGAGATCTGGCTCGCCGACGGGGGCCGACCCGACCAGCGGACGTCGGACACAGCGCGCCGACTCGAGGACGAGGGCTGGGACGGCTATGCGCTGGGTGACTCGCACAACTTCGCACCGGACCCGTACCCGTGTCTTGGTGCCGCGGCAGCAGCGACCAGCCGTCTGAAGCTCGGAACCTGGGTGACCAACCCGGTGACTCGTCACGTTGCCGTGACGGCGGCCAGCATCGGCGCCGTCCAGACCGAGTCCCAGGGCAGGGCGTATCTGGGTATCGCTCGGGGCGACTCACCGCTCGCGCACCTGGGCCTCTCGCCGACGCCGGTCAAGGCGTTCGAGCAGTACCTGAATCAGCTGCAGAGCTACTTGCGGGGGGAGAGCGTCGATCACAGCGCTTCGCCCGGCGGTGCGGGTGCTGCGTCGCGAAATCTCGACGACTCGAACGTCCTGTCGGAGGCCGGCCGGCCGGCCGAGAACCGGATGCAGTGGATCCCGCAGGCCGGCGCGAAGGTCCCCGTCGACGTCGCAGCCTCCGGCCCCAAGGTGATCGAGCTCGCGGCTCGCGTCGCGGACCGGATCACCCTCGCTGTCGGCGCCGACCCCGAGCGGCTGCGCTGGGGCATGGACATCGCCACGAAGGAGATGGCCGCCGTCGGCCGCTCCCACGGTGAGGTCGGAGTGGGGGCGTGCGTCCAGGTCGTCGTGGCGCCCACTCTGGCGGAAGGCCGCGACATCGTGGCGCCGTCGGTCGCCTCCATGGCTCGATTCTCGGTGATGCACGGAAAGGTCGTGGGTCCGGTGTCAGACGCCACTCGCGTGGCCCTGGAGGAGGTGCATCGGAACTACAACATGAACGACCACTCGTCCGACCAGGCCGCGCACGGCCGTGGACTTCCCGACGAGACGATCGATGCGTTCGCGGTCGCCGGCCCCGTTGATCACTGCATCGAACGGCTCCGTGCGATGATCGACGTCGGCTTGATCAAGCTGCTTCTCTTCTCGGGCGCCTTCCGTGTCAGCGATCCCGAAGCGCGACGCAAGTCCGACCACTTGCTGGCCACCGAAGTGCTCCCGGCGCTGCAGAAGTAGGTGCGCGAAATCGGTGGAGCGGGGATGACCGGACAGCTTCCTACGGACCAGGCGTCGTTGAAGGAGCTGGGACGTCGGCTCAGCAACTGGGGTAGGTGGGGGTCGGACGACGAGATCGGGACGCTGAACTTCGTCACGCCTGAGGTCCGGGTCGCTGCCGCGCGACTGGTCCGAACCGGCAAGGTGATCGACCTGGGTATGGCGTTCGGTCGGAACGGCCCCTGGGACCTCCCGGGCGTGCCGCGCTTCAACCCCATCCACGTCATGTCCGTATCGCCCCAGGACGAGATGGTCTACGACCAGCACACCGCGGACGACGTCATCATCATGGGCCTGCAGAGCGCGACCCAATGGGACGGCCTCGGGCATGCTGGGTACGGCGGACGGCTCTACAACGACGTCCCGACTGATGCGGTGAACACGCGCCACGGAGCGACGAAGGTCGCGTTCACCGCGTGCAACGACAGACTCATCTCGCGCGGCGTCCTGCTCGACATCCCGCGTCTTCACGGAGTGGACATGCTGCCCGAGAGCACTGACGTCACCGCGGAGGACCTGTCGGCCGCTGCTGCGATGGCGGGTGTCGAGGTGCGGTCGGGGGACGTCGTCCTGGTGCGCACCGGCCACTACCGGCACTTCGTCGCCGGCGACCACGCGCGGTTCATGGGGGCCGAGGCGGGCCTCGGGATCTCGACGCTGGAGTGGCTGGCGGAGCACGAGGTCGCGGCGGTCGCCCTGGACAACTGGGCCTGCGAGGTGCTGCCGAGTCCATTGCCGGACTATCCGTTCCCCGTGCACATGGTGGGCATTCGGGACATGGGGCTGACCATCGGCGAGATGTTCGACCTCGAGACATTGGCGGCGGACTGCGCGGAGGACGGCGTGTACGAGTTCCTCTTCTCCGGGACCGGGCTCAAGATCGACAACGCGGTCGGATCGCCGGTCACCCCGATGGTCGTGAAGTGAGACGCCTGCTGAGGTTCGTCACCCGGCCGGCCGCCATTGTCGACGAAGAGGTGTGCGCATGACCAGACCCCTACCCACCGACGCTGCCGACCTGAAGGAGCTCGGACGGCAGTTGAGCAACTGGGGGCGGTGGGGCGCCGACGACGAGATCGGCACCCTGAACTACGTCACGCCCGAGGTGCGGGTCGCGGCCGGCCGGATGATCCGGACCGGCAAGATCTTCGACCTCGGGATGGCTTTCGGCAGCGGGGGGCCCCTGGCCGGTCCCGGCAAACCTCGCTTCAATCCGATCCACCTCATGTGGATGTC
Organism: uncultured Nocardioides sp.; assembly: GCA_964544855.1. Classification (GTDB taxonomy): domain Bacteria; phylum Actinomycetota; class Actinomycetes; order Propionibacteriales; family Nocardioidaceae; genus Nocardioides. Next base: position 4,020 of record CAZJDU010000002.1, on the reverse strand, counting down.
GCCCGTCGACTCGCTGGTCCAGGACCTCGTCGGCGCCGACGACATCATCATCATGGGGCTGCAGAGCGCTACCCAGTGGGACGGCCTCGCGCATGTGGGTTACGGCGATCGCCTCTACAACGACGTACCTCCGCAAGCCATCTCGACCCGGCGCGGCGCTTCGCAGAACTCGTTTACCGCTGTCATCGACCGATGCATCTCGCGCGGGGTTCTGCTCGACATCGCCCGCCTCCACGGCGTAGACACGCTCTCGCCCGGGACCGAGATCACCGCGGACGACCTCGACGCTGCGGCGGCGATGGGCGAGGTCGAGGTCAGGTCCGGTGACATCCTCCTGGTCCGCACCGGCCACTACCGGCACTTCCTCGATGGCGACCACGACCGCTTCATGGGAGCAGCGCCGGGTCTCGGCCTCTCGACGCTGGAGTGGCTGCACGAGCGCGAGGTCGCCGCAGTCGCGGCGGACAACTGGAGCGTCGAGATCCAACCCGCGGACCTCGACGGATACTCCATCCCCTTCCACATGGTCGCGATCCGTGACATGGGCCTGATGCTCGGTGAGATGTTCGACCTGGAGGGGCTTGCAGAAGACTGTGCGGACGACGGCGTCTACGAGTTCATGTTCTGTGGCACCGGGCTCAAGGTCACCAACGCAGTCGGTGCGCCCGTCACGCCGATGGCGATCAAATGAGGGTCGCGACGCCATCGCAGGGGGTTCCGAGCCCGAACTCTGATGGGCTGGTCGGCCTCGGACACCTACCTCCCGTAAATAGCATGCTATTTTGAATCTACTTTGTTTCCCTGCGCGTCGATGGTTCGAGAAGCGCACCCCGACGCGCCTGTTCCGATCACGGAGTGAGGAGTTCGCGCAGTGGCGAACGACGGCAACACGTTCTCCATCAGCACGGTCAAGCACCCGATCTTCTGGGTCGATGACCTCGACGACGCCGCGAGCTGGTTCGAGCGTGTGTTCGGTGTTCCGACGACGACGACGCGCCAGCTCATGCACTACGTGGAGGAGCGCGAGGGGTACGGGCTCGACTACGGAATCTTCCACCTCGTGCAGGACACCTTCATCGAGTCCATCGACCCGGACCGCCTGGTCATCGGCGGGACGACGAGCTTCCCGTTGCGCGGCATTCCTCCGATCGCAACCCCGATGCTCGGGCACTTCGGCTGGTATCTGGACGACGCGTCCGCGCTCTTCGCGACGTTGCAGGAACGCGGGATGCAGTGCCAGAACCAGGTCGGCGAGATCACCTCTGAGATGGCGTTCGGGGGAAAGGTCGGCTACCCGTCCTTCTACGTTCTGCGGGAGGACGCTGGACTGGCCTACCAGTTCGTCGAGTGCGGGCCGGGTGAGGAGAACGCTGCCCGAACCGGCGACGCCCGCCTCGCTCCCGGGTGGAAGCTGACGCCGCCACCTGAAGAGGACGACCTCGGGATCGAGTTCTGCTCGCATCACACGGTCGTCACGCAACGGCCGGAGCGCGTGCTGACTCTGTTCGTGGACGTGCTCGGCGGCCGGGTACTGCACGAGGGTCCCAACGACGTGCTCGGATCGCACAGCACCTACGTGGCGCTGGGCGATGGCGTCTTCGAATGCGCTGTCCCCGCGGCGGGCGGGCTGACGGTCGCCGGCGCACTCAACCCGGAGCCGTACGACTCCTATCACTCGATGACCTTCCTGGTCCGAGAGCTCGAGCGAGCCGAGGCCCACTTGCAGCGGCAGGGAGTCCGCGTCGCACGGCGGACGGACACCGCGATCGTGACTGACCCTGCGACCAGCTATGGGGTGCCGTGGGGCTTCACGACCTCACTCACGCCGGGGGACGTGCGAACCGTCTGAACAGCGACCGCGGAGGAGAACTGACAGGTCAGTCTCCTCGATCTCGAGAGTGCCGTGACAGGAGAGGGAATGTTCACCACCAGGTTCACCGAGGAGTTAGGGATCGAGCACCCGATCGTCTGCGGAGGGATGACCGCCGTCGGGACCGCGGAACTGATCTCGGCGGTCGCGAACGCCGGGGCCTTGGGCTTCCTCACCGCCCTGACTCAGCCGACTCCGGCTGCGCTCGCCGAGGAGATCGCCCGCTGTCGCGCCATGACCGATCGGCCGTTCGGCGTGAATCTCACGATCCTGCCGACGATCGATCCCGTGCCGTATGACGAGTACCGTCAGGTCATCATCGACTCCGGCGTCCCGATCGTGGAGACGGCTGGAGCCAACCCGGCGGAGCACGTCGCGGCGTTCAAGGCTGCCGGGACCAAGGTCATCCACAAGGCGGTCGCGGTCCGCCACGCGCGCAAGGCGGAGACGCTGGGCGTCGACGCCGTCAGTATCGATGGCTTCGAGTGCGCGGGCCACCCGGGCAACGAAGATGTCCCGGGCCTGGTTCTGATCCCGGCCGCGGCCCAGCAGGTGGCCATCCCGCTCGTCGCCAGTGGCGGCTTCGCCAGCGGCCGTGGACTGGTCGCGGGCTTGGCGCTCGGTGCCAGTGCGATCAACATGGGCACCCGGTTCGTCGCGTCGACCGAAGCGCCGGTCCACGACCACGTGAAGCAGCAGATCGTCCTCAACGACGAGCGCTCAACCGTGCTGGTCTTCAGGGAGTTCAACAACACGGCTCGGGTCGCACGCAACGCGGTGTCCGAGGAGATCGTCCGCAGGTCCGCAGTGCCGGGCGCGACGTTCGCCGATGTGGCCGAGCTCGCGTCCGGCGCCACGGCCCGTCAGCGCGTGCTCCAGGACGGCGACGTCGAGGGCGGCATGTGGTGGGCCGGTCAGTCACAGGGACTGATCGGCTCGGTCAAGAGCTGCGCCGAGATCGTCGACGACATCATGGCCGAGGCAGAGCAGGTGCTCGCCGAACTCGACACCGTCCGCGGTGCCCGGGTGCCCGCGGGCCAGTGAGGAGAATGACATGAGCTTCGAGACCCTGCGGCACGAGCTGGAGGAGGGCATCCTCCTGGTCACGCTCGACCGTCCTGACAACCTCAACGCGTTCACGGTCACCATGGCCGAGGAGCTGGAGCGCACGTTCCGCGAGGTGAACGACGACGACCGCGTCCGTGCCGTGATCGTGACCGGCGAGGGGCGGGCGTTCTGCGCCGGCATGGACCTGTCCGTGCCCGGGAACGTGTTCGGGCTGGATGAGTCGAAGCGTCCTGGCCTTCGGGACATGGACGACCTCCATGACCCTCAGATCGCCCGGGTCCGCGACACCGGCGGTCGCGTGGCGCTGGCGATCTACGACTGCCGCAAGCCGGTGATCGCCGCGATCAACGGCGCCGCGGTCGGAATCGGCGCGACGATGACGCTGGCGATGGATCGTCGGATCATCGCCGACTCCGCGCGGATCGGGCTGGTGTTCGGTCGGCTGGGCATCGTCCCCGAGGCGACGTCGACCTGGTTCTTGGGTCGGCTCGTCGGACCGTCTACCGCGCTCGACCTCGTCCACCGCGCTGACATCCTTCGTGCGGCCCAGGCGCGGGAGGTCGGTCTGGTGGACGACGTCACCTCCCCCGAGGAGTTGTTGTCGCGCGCCCGTGAGGTCGCCGACGCCTGGACCCGGGGACGGTCGCCGGTGGGCACGGCGCTCGCGCGGCAGATGGTCCTCCGCAACGCCGCGCTGGAGCACCCGGCCGACGCGCACCGCGTTGACTCGCTCGGCATGTTCTGGACCAGCGTGGGCGACGGCAAGGAGGGCGTCGCCGCCTTCCTGGCCAAGCGGGACCCGGAGTTCACCGGACGGGCCTCGCAGATGCCTGATTTCTATCGGGAGTGGATCGAGGAGACCTCGAGCTAGTGTCCCGAACTTGAGATCCGCACCAGAAGTCGCACCCTGAGCACGCGCCTCGCTGTGTTGGCATCGCTCGAAAGACCCCGGTCTGCCAGCGCGACGCCGCCTTGCGATGCACGCACTCATGGCACGACTTCTGGCACGGACTTCGCGTTCGGGACACTAGGTCTGGGGAGTCAACCGGACGACCAGGCGAGGAGAGGGCGGTGCCCGGATC
>CAZJDU010000001.1:110815-127619 GCA_964544855.1 uncultured Nocardioides sp. | reverse complement strand
GTAGGTGCCGTTGCGCTGCAGGTTGGCGAGATAGGCGTCGTTGGTGTCCTGCAGCGTGCTGTTGCCGCTGTCGAGCACGTGGTGGTTGAGCTGGCTGGCGAGGATCGACGCCACCGCCGGCTTGCAGATGTCGCAGCCGCGGCCGGTGCCGTGGCCCTCGATGATCTGGTCGAAGCTGCGATAGCCGTGCACCAGCACCACGTCGAAGAGCTCGGCCCGGGTCATCGCGAAGTGCTCGCACAGCGAGGTGTCGACCACCTTGCCGACCGAGGCGAAGTGCTCCTCCACGATCTTCTTCACCACCGGCTTGCACGAGCCGCAGGTGCTGCCGGCGCGGGTGCACTTCGTGACGCAGCCGGGGTCGGTGCAGGGCTCGCCGTCGTTGGTGGTCGAGTCGTCACTGACTGCGGCGACGATCTCGCCCTTGCTGACGTCGTTGCACGAGCAGACCTGCATCTCGTCGGGCATCTCCAGCTGTACGCCGCCGCGCGAGGCCGGCAGGATCAGCTCCTCCGGGTTGTCCGGGAGCTCCATGCCCGAGGCCACCATCGGCCGGAGCACGCCGTACGCCTCGGCATCACCGACGAGCACGCCGCCGAGCAGCCGCCTGCCGTCCTCGGAGATGACCAGCTTCTTGTAGACGCCGGCGACGGCGTCGGCGAAGACCAGCTCGAGGCAGTCCTCGGTCGTCGCGTGCGCGTCGCCGAAGGACGCCACGTCGACGCCGAGCAGCTTGAGCTTGGTGGACATGTCGGCGCCGGTGAACTCACCAGCGCCACCCAGCAGCCGGTCGACCACGATCTCGGCCATGTCGTAGCCGGGGGCCACGAGGCCGTACATCGTGCCGGCCGGGGCGGCACACTCGCCGATCGCCCAGATGTGCTCGTCGGAGGAGCGCAGCGACTCGTCGACCAGCACGCCGCCCCGCTCGGCGACGTCGAGACCGGCCTGCCGCGCGAGGGCGTCACGGGGGCGGATGCCGGCGGAGAAGACGACGAGGTCGACCGGCAGCGCCTCCTCCTGGTCCTTGAACCGCATGCTGTTGACGTTGCCGTCGTCGGTCGCGTCGATCATCTCGGTCATCACACCGGTGTGCACGGTGAGCCCGAGCTCCTCGATGTGCCGACCCAGGGTGCGGCCGCCGGCATCGTCGACCTGCACCGCCATCAGCCGGGGCGCCAGCTCGACCACGTGGGTCTCGACGCCGAGCTGGTGCAGCGCGTTGGCGGCCTCGAGGCCGAGCAGACCGCCCCCGACCACCGCACCGACCCGGGCGCCCTGGGCCGCCTCCCGGATCGCCTCGAGGTCCTCGATGGTGCGATAGACGAAGACGTTGCCGAGGTCGTGGCCCGGCACCGGCGGCACGAACGGCGCGGCGCCGGTGGCCAGCACCAGGTCGTCGTAGGGGAGCTGCTCGGTGTCGTCGAGCGTGATCGTGCGCGCCTCCGGGTCGAGCCCGGTCACGGCGGTGTCGAGCAGCAGCCGGACCCGCGGGTCGTCGTACTCCCCCTCCGGCAGGAACGACAGCGCCTCGCTGCCGACCTCGAAGAACGAGGTCAGCGCCACGCGGTCGTACGCCGGCCGTGGCTCCTCGCCGATGACGGTGATGTCGTAGGTCTCGGTCAGGCCACGCTCGATCGCGGCCTGCACGAAGCGGTGGCCGACCATGCCGTGGCCGACCACCACGAGCTGCTTGCGGTACTGGGGTGACATGACGGGTTCCTTTCAGCGGGCTGCGTTCACAGCGGGACGGCTTGCCAGGAGCTGACGGACGGACTCGGCGCAGCCACCGCAGCCGGTGGTCGCGCGGGTGGTCTCCTTCGCCTGCTCCAGGGAGGAGCAGGCGCGGATCCGGCCGGCGGTGACACCGGCGCAGTTGCAGACCTCCGCGTCGTCGGGCAGGTGCTGCGTGGGGTTGCCGCTACCGGTCGTGACGGCCTGGAGCAGATCCCCCGGCTCATCCGGGCCGAGGACGGTCTGGCGGTCGTAGTGCTGGGTGATCAGGCCGATCCGGTTGAGGTCGCCGACCAGGGCGCCGGCGACGATGCGGCCGTCGCGGACGACCAGCTTGCGGTGGGAGCCACGGACCGGGTTGGACATCTCGACGACCTCGCCCTCGGTGTGCTCCGGGTCGCCGAGCACCGCGACGTCGAGATCGGTGGCGCGCAGCCGCGCGACGTTGCGGCTGCCGTCGTACTTCGCGGGGACGTCGTGGAGCACCTCGGCGAGCACCTCCGCCTGCTCCCACGCCGGCGGCACGAAGCCGGTCGTGCGGCCGTTGTGCTCGGCGCAGTCGCCGATCGCGAAGACGTGGCCGTCGCTGAGGCTGGCGAGCCGGTCGTCGACCACGATGCCGCGGCGGACGTCGAGCCCGGCGCCCTTGGCGAGCGCGGTCGCGGGGCGGCCGCCGGCGGTCAGCACCACCAGGTCGGCGTCGAGGGTGGCGCCGTTGTCGAGCCGCAACGCCACCGAGCCGTCGTCGAGGTCGTGCATCCGCACCGCCCGGGCGCCGGTGTAGACGGCGGTACCGAGCTTCTTCAGGCTGCGGGCGAGCACCTTGCCGGCCGGCGACCCGACCTGGCTGCGCAGCAGGTGGTCGGCGCCCTCGACGATCTCGACGTCGAGGCCGCGCACGCTCAGTGCTCGCGCCACCTGGAGCCCGAGCAACCCACCGCCGACGACCACCGCCCGGCGGGCCGCCGGGACCGCCTCGAGCAGGCGCTCGCAGTCGTCGAGGCTGCGGAAGGCGTGTACGGCGGGGTGGAGGCTGCCGTCCATCCGGACCAGGCCACGGATCGGCGGGAGGGTCGGGATCGAGCCCGTGGCCAGCACCAGCTCGTCGTACGGGATCGTGGTGCCGTCGACCAGCATCACGTCGCTGCGCTCCCGGTCGATCTCGAGCACCCGCGCGCCGAGCCGCAGGTCGACGCCGTGCTCGGCGTACCACTCCGGCGTGCGCAGGGTGAGCGCCTCGGGACGGTGGGTGCCCTCGAGCACGGCGGAGAGCAGGATCCGGTTGTACGGCGGGTGCGGCTCGCCGCTCAGCACGGTGATGTGCTGGTCGGCGTCGCGAGCCACCAGCTGCTCGACCAGTCGGGTCGCGGCCATGCCGGAGCCGACGATGACGATGCGCCTGCTCATGGCGCCCTCACCACCGACGGCGTCTCGATACGTTCGCTCGTCCCTCGCGAACTACTCGACGAACGATCTCTCGCTGCTCCTGTCGCTCGTCGAGTAGCCGGACGCGAGGAACGAGCGGCCGGCGTATCGAGACGCTCGACAGCCGCGGCGCAGACCTTGAACTCCGGCATCCGGCTGAACGGGTCGAGCGCGTCGTTGGTCAGCTTGTTCGCGCCGATCCAGTGGAACGGCACGAAGACGGTGTCGGGCCGGATCGTGCTGACCACCTTGGCGGGGGCGGTCATCTCGCCTCGGCGGGTGCGCACGGCGAGCAGGTCGTCGTCACGGACTCCGAGCCGGTCGGCGAGCATCGGGTGCAGCTCGACGAACGCGCCGGTGTCGGGGAGGGCGTCGATGCGGCGGGTCTGGGCGCCGGACTGGTACTGCGCGAGCACCCGGCCGGTCGTGAGGTGGAGCGGGTACGACGCGTCGGGCTGCTCGGCCGCGCCGCCGTGCTCGACCACCTTGAACCGCGCCCGCCCGTCCGGGGTGGCGAAGGACTCGGTGAACATCCGCGGCGTGCCCCGGTCCTCGGTGCTCACGCACGGCCAGAAGACGCCGTGCTGCTCGCGGATCTTGTCGTAGGTGATGCCGGAGTAGTCCGCCTTGCCTCCGGCCGAGGCGGCGCCCAGCTCGGCGAAGATCTCCTCGACATCGGTGCCGAAGGCCACCGGGGAGCCGAGCCGCTCGGCGAGGCCGGCGATCACGTCGAGGTCGCTGCGGACGCCGTCGGGGGCCGCCGCGGCCTGCTGGCGCAGGATCACCCGGCCCTCGAGGTTGGTCATGGTGCCGGTCTCCTCCGCCCACTGCGTGACCGGCAGCACGACATCGGCGAGCGCGGCGGTCTCGCTCATCACCATGTCGCAGACCACGAGGAGGTCCAGCGACTCCAACCGCTCGGTCACGTGGCCGGCACGAGGCGCGGAGACGACGATGTTGGACCCGAACACCAGCAGGCTCCGGGGGCCGTCCTCGGTGCCGAGCGCGTCGAGCAGCTCGTACGCCGACCGCCCCTTGCCGGGCAGCGTGTCGGGCTCGACGCCCCAGACCCGGGCGACGTGCTCGCGCGCCTCGGGGTCGTCGATCATCCGGTAGCCGGGGAGCTGATCGGCCTTCTGACCGTGCTCGCGGCCGCCCTGGCCGTTGCCCTGGCCGGTGAGGCAGCCGTAGCCGGCGTACTCCTTGCCCGGCATGCCGAGCGCGAGCGCGACGTTGATCCACTCCAGCACGGTGGCGGTGCCCTGGGCGTGCTGCTCGGCGCCGCGGGCGGTCAGCACCATCACCTTCTCCGCCCGCAGCAGGTCGACCAGCTCCTCGAGCTCGCCGGTGTGGATGCCGGAGACCCGCTCGACGCGCTCGGGCCACCACGCGGCCACCGAGCGTCGTACGTCCTCCCAGCCGGTGGTGCGCGCGGCGACGTACTCCTCGTCGACCATGCTCTGGGCATCGATCAGGTGCAGCACACCGTGGGCGAGCGCCAGGTCGGTGCCGGGGACCGGCTGGAGGTAGAGGTCCGCACGCTCGGCCGTCGGGGTGAGACGCGGGTCGATCACGACGAGCTTGCCGCCGCGCTCCCGGAGCCGGTCGAGGTGCCGCGCAGCGGGCGGCATGGTCTCGGCGAGGTTGGAGCCGACGAGGACGACGACGTCCGCGTGCTCGACGTCCTCGAGCGGGAACGGCAGTCCGCGGTCGACACCGAAGGCCTGGTTGCCGGCGCTGGCGGCCGAGCTCATGCACCAGCGGCCGTTGTAGTCGATCTGGCTCGTGCCGAGGGCGACCCGGGCGAACTTGCCGAGCTGGTAGGCCTTCTCGTTGGTGAGACCACCGCCGCCGAAGATCGCGACCCCGTCCGGGCCGTGCGCGGCCTGGAGGTCGCGGATCCGGCCGGCGACCAGGTCGAGCGCCTCGTCCCAGTCGGCGGTGCGCAGCTCCCCGGTGACTCGATCGCGGACCAGCGGCCGGGTGAGCCGCTCGCGGTTGCCGCGGAGGCCGGCGGCGGTCCATCCCTTGCGGCACAGGCTGCCCTGGTTGACCGGGAACTCGTCCCACGGCTGCACCTCGAGCGCGCCGCGCCGCCCCTGCGGTGCGAGCGTCATGCCGCACTGGAGGCTGCAGTAGGGGCAGTGCGTGGTCGTCGCACCACCGGTCTTCTCGGTCATGTCCGTCATGTAACGCGACCCTCGTTTCGCGGTTCGTGACTCGCTGCGACCCCGACGTCAACTAGTTCTCACGCCCTCACGGGGCTCACGCACTCACTGCGTGAGCCCCGTGATCGGGAGCGATCCTCAGATGTGGCCGTCGACCGTCTCCCGCACGATCGGGGCGCTCTTGCGGGTGTAGACCCAGTAGGTCACGACCGCGCAGATGACGTAGAAGGCGGTGAAGATCCAGAACGCGGTCTGGACCGCACCGAGCTTCTCCGACGCGGGCACCCACGGCGCCGCGAACATCATCGGGATCAGGAACCCTCCGAAGGCGCCCACCGCCGAGACGATGCCGACCACGGCCGAGGACTCGATCGTCGCCTTCCTCATCGCCGCCAGCCGCGACTCGCCGCCCTCCGGGGTGCTGGTGATCGCCTCGGTCTTCCAGATCGACGGGATCATCTTGAAGGTCGACCCGTTGCCGAAGCCGGTCATCGCGAAGACGAAGAGGAAGGTGGCGAGGAACCACGGGAAGACGGCCTCGTTGGCCTCGACCGCCGCCACCGAGTCGGCCGGCTCCAGCGCCATCACGGTGAGCAGGATGCCGACCGTGCCGAGCGCCTGCAGGATGAAGACGCCGAGGGTGACCTTCGCGCCGCCGAGGCGGTCGGCGATCCAGCCGCCGAACGGACGGCACAGCGAGCCGATGGTGGCGCCGAGGAAGGTGTAGTAGGCGAAGTTGACCCCGACGAACTCGCCGTCGAAGGTGCCGGAGAAGTTGAGCTTGATGATCAGGCCGAAGGCGCCGGCGTACCCGATGAAGGAGCCGAAGGTGCCGATGTAGAGGAACGACATGATCGAGGTGTGCTTGTTCTTGACCACCGCGGCGGTTTCCTTGGTGGTCGACTTCGCGCCGGTGATGTTGTTCATGAGGAAGTACGCCGCCGCAGCCGCACCCAGCGCGAGCAGGGCGTAGAGGTAGCCGGCGCGCTCGAGGTGGCGGTCCGGGCCGGTCGCCTGGATCAGGCCGAAGAGGCCGCCCGCACCGACCAGCACCGGCAGGCCGAGCTGCAGCACCGCGACGCCGATGTTGCCGCCGGCGGCGTTCAGCCCGAGCGCCAGGCCCTTGGCCTTCTGCGGGTAGAACGCGTTGATGTTGGCCATCGACGACGCGAAGTTGCCACCACCGAAGCCGGCGGTCGCGGCGATCAGGATCATCGCCCAGTACGGCGTCGCCGGGTTCTGCACCGCGTAGACGAACAGCATCGTCGGGATCAGCAGCAGCAGCGCGCTGATGATCGTCCAGTTGCGGCCACCGAAGATCGGCACGGCGAAGGTGTAGGGCAGTCGCAGGAAGGCGCCGATGCCGCTCGGCACCGCGGTCAGGATGAACAGCTGCTCGGCGCTGTAGTTGAAGCCGACCGCAGCGAGCATGCCGGCACTCATCGACCAGAACAGCCAGATCGAGAAGCCGATGTGCTCGGCGAAGATCGACCAGATCAGGTTGCGGCGCGCCACCGGCCTGCCGGTCGACTCCCAGAACTCGTCGTCCTCAGGGCGCCAGTCGTCGATCCAGGTGCCGCCAGGGGGCGGCGCGGCGGCTACCGGTGAGCGGGAAACGGTCGTGGTCATCGGGACTCCTCGTGGAAGGCACGGGTACGTTCAGTGCCTCTACGATCGAGTCGCGGCGTTTCACCGAGGCGTGCGTGACGGTCGCAACAGGGTCAACTTGTGCTCACGACTTCACGGACCTCACAGCCGCACCGGTGAGGTGGATCGTCACAAGAGAATCGGTCGCCTACTTGTCGGTAACCCGACGATTTCTCTTGTGACGATCCACCAGCCGTCAGCCGAGGTAGCGCCGCCAGGGACCGGTGATGGCGAAGGTGTAGCCCGGGTCCTGCATGTTGACGAAGAGCACCGTGCCGTCCTCGGAGAACGCCGGTCCGGTGAACTCCGAGTCGTTGAGCAGGTTGCGGGCGATGGCCTGCGCGGGGCCGCCGGGCACGGCGGAGAGCACGTGCGAGGCGCCGACGCCGTCCTCGGCGAGCACCAGCGAGCCCCACGGGGTCACGGTGACGTTGTCGGGGCCGTCGAAGGTCAGGTCGTCGTACGCCGCCGGGCCCTCGGTCTCGGTCGTCTCCTGGTGCGGGAAGTAGGAGACGAGCTGGATGGTCTGCTCGCGGTAGTCGTAGAACCACACCATCCCGTCGTGCGGCACCGCGTCCTCGGGGAGGTCGCCGTCCTCCCAGGCGTAGGAGTTGACGACGTACACGCCCTCGTCGGTGCCGAAGACGCCCTCGAACTTGCGGCCGCGGGTGATCTCGCCGTCGGCGAACTGCCGGCGGATCGAGGTGGTCCGCGCGTCGCGGTCGGGCACCTCGGCCCACTGCACGGGGAACGGGCGGTTGAGCTGCGCCGAGGTCAGGTAGGCCACGTCGGGCAGCACGGAGCCGTCGGGCAGGATGATCTGCATCGCCTCGAGCGTGCCGTCGGTGTCGCCGAGGCGGTCGGCGAGGCGCGGCCCCATCCGGAAGCCGCGCGGTGCGGTCCAGCGATAGAACAGGCCGTTCGGACCGTCCTCGTCCTCGGACAGGTACACGTGCTGCTGGCGCTTGTCGATCGCCAGGGCCTCGTGGGCGAACCGGCCGAAGGCCTTGATCGGCTCCGGCAGGGTGCTGCCGTCGTGGAAGACCTCGAAGACGTAGCCGTGGTCCTTCTCGAAGACGCCGGTCACGCCGTCCTCCTCCCACGGCCCCGCCGTGTCCTCGGTCTCCTCGCAGGTCAGCCAGGTGCCCCACGGGGTCGGGCCGCCCGCGCAGTTGTCGACGGTGCCGGAGAGCGCGACGTACTCGCCCAGGTTGCGGCCGCGGTCGTCGGTCGTGATGACCGTGCAGCCGCCGGCGGGAGCGCCCGGGTCGTAGACGGTGCCGTCGAGGTGCGGTACGGCGTGCGCCTCGCCCGGCCCGAGCTCGTGGTTCTGGATCAGCCGGTGGGTGCCGCCGCGGCCGCGGAAGACGTGCATCCCATCGTGCTCGCCCGGCGTCGGCTCACCGGAGTCGAGCAGCGTGCGGCCGGTCTCGGTGATGATCGTGTAGCGGAAGCCCGCCGGGAGCGCGAGGATGCCGGCGGGGTCGTCCGCGAGCGGCGGGAAGAGTGCGGGCGCACCGCCGTGCTTCGGGCCACGCCCGGGCGTGGCGGCGGCGAGCGAGGGCACGGTGCCGGTGACGGCGAGTCCGACGCCGGCGGCGCCTCCGGCGAGCAGCGTACGACGAGTGGCGGTCATGAGGGCTCCTGACATCCGAGGACAGAACCCTCGCAGGCAATCGGAGCCGGGTGGCGCCGCCGCGACCCTCAGGTGAACCGGCGGGATCGGGGTGGTTTCGAGGCTCGTCGCTGGCGCTCCTCACACCTCGACCACCGCGTCTGGACGGTGGTTGAGGTGCGAGCCTGCGAGCCTCGAAACCACCAGCAGCGACGGAGCCCTCAGGCGGGGGCGGGCTCGCGGAGCAGCCGCAGCGCGCAGCCGGCCGCGACGACACCGCCGGCGACGACCATCACCATGCCGGGGCCGGGCATCCAGCCGCTGAAGCCGACCTGGCTGAGCAACCGGGCGAGCTGCCAGGCAGGGATGAAGAGACACAGGCCGGCCATCGCGACGGCGTGCCAGCCGTTGATCCGGTGGAACGGCAGCAGCACCCCGGCGAGGCCGAGCATCGAGCCGTAGAAGGTCCACAGGCCCGGGCCGAGGGCACCCGACTGCGGGACGCCGCCGACGTAGAACCACGGCAGGAACGAGCCGATCATCACCAGGAGCACGCCGAGGATCAGGCGCTTGCGCGCCGGGTGCATCGGGCGGCGCGGACGGTTCGACGCGGCGAGGTTGATCCGACCGCGGGACTCGGGCGTGCTGGTGGCCATGCAGCGAAGGTAACCCGACCCTCCGGTGTTGTGCAGCCCCCGTCGAGCGGCATCCGCGCCGTTCGTCGTACGGCGATCCGGGCCCAGCCGCGACGGGCGGTCGATCTCGCGCGACGAGCGGTCGCATCACCCCCTGTGACCCCGTTCACACCCGACCGTTCGCCGCTGGCCGAGACGTTCACGCCGCTCAGCGCACGATGTGACCGGAGCCACATTTTCGTATTGACCGGTCCGATGTGCCGTTGCTTGCCTCACTCCTTGGCGGCCGCCTCGGGGGTGGGGCCGTGGACCGACCGACCGACCAAACGAAAGGGGTTGCCGTGGATGAGCAAGCGCGTCAGTCGTACTGGCGCAGCAACGTGAGGCTCATGACGGTGCTGCTGGTGATCTGGGCTCTGGCGTCCTTCGGCGCCGGCATCTTCTTCGCCGATGCGCTCAACAACATCGAGATCGCCGGGTTCCCGCTCGGCTTCTGGTTCGCCAACCAGGGCTCGATCCTCGTCTTCCTCGCCCTGATCGCCATCTACGTGTGGCGGATGGACAAGCTCGACGAGAAGTACGGGATCAACATCGACGACTACGAAGGGGATGTGCACCACTCATGAGTGAGATCCAAGTGTGGACCCTCGTCTTCGTCGTCCTGACCTTCGGTGTCTACATCTACGTCGCCTACGCGAGCCGGGTCAACGACACCTCCGGCTTCTACGTCGCAGGCGGCGGCATCCCGGCGCCCGCCAACGGGGCCGCGGTGGCGGCGGACTGGATGAGCGCGGCGTCGTTCATCTCCATGGCCGGGCTGATCGCGCTCGCCTACAACGGCTACTCGGGGACCGCGTTCCTGATGGGGTGGACCGGCGGCTACGTGCTGCTGGCGATGCTGCTGGCGCCGTACCTGCGCAAGTTCGGCAAGTACACCGTGCCGGACTTCGTCGGTGACCGCTACAACGAGACCGCCCGCCTCATCGCCGTGGTGTGCGCGATCGTGGTCTCGCTGACCTACGTCACCGGCCAGATGGCGGGCGTCGGCGTGGTCTTCAGCCGGTTCCTCCAGGTCGACACCACGGTCGGCGTCATCATCGGCATGGCGATCGTGTTCTTCTACGCCGTGCTCGGCGGCATGAAGGGCATCACCTGGACCCAGGTGTGCCAGTACACCGTGCTGATCGTCGCCTACCTCATCCCGGCGGTGGCCATCTCGACCAAGATCACCGACATCCCGCTCCCGCAGATCGGGTTCGGCGAGATCCTGGCCGAGCTGGAGGTCCTGCAGGCCGAGCTCGGGTTCTCGGAGTACACCTCGGCGCTCACCGGCACCAGTCAGCTCAACATGTTCCTGCTGACCGCCACGCTGATGTTCGGTACGGCGGGTCTCCCCCACGTGATCGTGCGGTTCTACACCGCCAAGAACGTGCGGGCGGCGCGCTACTCGGCACTGTGGGCGCTGTTCTTCATCGCGCTGCTCTACACCACCGCTCCGACGGTGGCGGCGTTCGCGAAGTACAACATCCTCACCGAGTCGGCCAACGGCACGTTGGCGGACCAGGGGTGGTTCAACACCTGGGCCGATGCCGGGTTGATCACCGGAGCCGATGGTGGCGAGATCGTCGACACCAACGGCAACGGGGCGATCGAGTTCCTCGGCGAAGGCTCCGAGGTCGTGATCAACAACGACATCCTGGTGCTCGCCTCGCCGGAGATCGGCGGCCTCCCCGCGCCGATCGTCGGCCTGGTGGCAGCCGGTGGCCTCGCGGCGGCGCTGTCGACCGCCTCCGGGCTGCTGCTGGTGATCTCCTCGTCGGTGGCCAACGACGTCTACCACAAGCGGATCAACCCGCGAGCCGGTGAGAAGCAGCAGCTGCTCGTGGCGCGGATCGCCATGGGCGTCGCGGTGCTCTTCGCCGGATGGCTCGGCATCAACCCGCCCGGCTTCGCCGGACAGGTGGTGGCCTTGGCCTTCGGCCTCGGTGCGGCCAGCTTCTTCCCGATCCTGGTGCTCGGGATCTTCTGGAAGAAGTGCACCGCGGCGGGCGCGGCCACCGGCATGGCGGTCGGCATCGGCATCACGATGGCGTACTTCGTGTGGACGCTCCCGGCCGACTCGGCCTGGTTCTTCCTCGGGAAGGACCCGATCCTCGACATCGCACCCACCGGGTTCGGCGTCATCGCCATGGCGGTCAACTTCGCCGTGACGATCATCGTCTCGCAGTTCACGGCGAAGCCGTCGCCGGCGATGCAGGAGCTGGTCGAGGAGGTCCGCTACCCCGGTCACACCGACCTCGTGGCCAAGCACGCCGCCGGTGAGGAGATCGAGGAGGAGTAAGGGCGCGCAACGCCCTCCACCCGCACGGGGCCTCGACGTGCCTGCTCGGCATGTCGGGGCCCCGTGCAACGAGCAACCCCGATGCAACCGTGGTGGCGCACACTGGTGGGTCCTAGTGTGAGCACTGCCACCGATCCACCCGTCCGACCACAGGAGTGAGAAGTGAGTGACACCGAGGAGACCCTCGCCAACCTGCTGCAGGAGAACCGGCGGTTCGACCCGCCGGCCGACCTCGCCGCGGAGGCCAATCTGACCGCCGAGGCCTACGACGCGGCTGCGCAGGACCGTGAGGGCTTCTGGGCGACGCAGGCGGAGCGGCTCAGCTGGGACACCCGGTGGGACCGGGTCCTCGACTGGAGCGGCTCGCCGCACGCGAAGTGGTTCGTCGGCGGCCGGATCAACGCGGCCTACAACTGCGTCGATCGGCACGTCGAGGCCGGCAACGGCGACAAGGTCGCCATCCACTGGGTCGGCGAGCCGGAGGGCGACACCCGCGACATCACCTACGCCGAGCTCAAGGACGAGGTGTCCCAGGCCGCCAACGCGCTGACCGAGCTCGGCGTGGCGACCGGTGACCGGGTGGCGATCTACATGCCGATGATCCCGGAGGCGATCGTGGCGATGCTGGCGTGTGCCCGCATCGGCGCGCCCCACACCGTGGTCTTCGGCGGCTTCTCCGCGGACGCCCTCGCCTCACGGCTGGACGACTGCCAGGCCAAGGTCGTGGTGACCTCCGACGGCGGCTACCGCCGCGGCAACCCCTCGTCGCTCAAGCCGGCCGTCGACGAGGCCCGCGCCAAGACCGACGTGGTGGAGAAGGTGCTCGTCGTACGACGCACCGGGCAGGACGTCGCGTGGGACGACAGCGTGGACGTGTGGTGGCACGACGTGGTCGGCGGCGCCTCGACGGAGCACACGCCCGAGGCCTTCGACTCCGAGCATCCGCTCTACGTCATGTACACCTCCGGCACCACCGGCAAGCCGAAGGGCATCCTGCACACGACCGGCGGCTACCTCGTCGGCACGTCGTTCACGCACTGGGAGGTCTTCGACCTCAAGCCCGACACCGACGTCTACTGGTGCACCGCCGACGTCGGCTGGGTCACCGGCCACTCCTACATCGTCTACGGCCCGCTGGCCAACGGCGCCACCCAGGTGCTCTACGAAGGCACCCCGGACTCCCCGGAGCGGGGCCGGTGGTGGCGGATCGTCGAGCAGTACGGCGTGACGATCTTCTACACCGCACCGACCGCGATCCGCTCGTTCATGAAGCAGGGAGACGAGATCCCGGCGAAGTCGGACCTCTCCAGCCTGCGGATCCTCGGCTCGGTCGGTGAGCCGATCAACCCCGAGGCCTACGTCTGGTACCGCCACGTCATCGGTGGCGACCGCACGCCGGTGGTCGACACCTGGTGGCAGACCGAGACCGGCGGGATGATGATCAGCCCGCTGCCCGGCGTCACCGCGGGCAAGCCCGGATCAGCGATGACCCCGATCCCGGGCATCGAGGCCGACGTCGTCGACGACGACGGGGTTCCGGTGCCCAACGGGGCGGGCGGCTACCTGGTGGTGACCTCGCCGTGGCCGTCGATGCTGCGCACCATCTGGGGCGACGACCAGCGCTACGCCGACACCTACTGGGCCCGCTTCAAGGACCAGGGCTACTACTTCGCCGGTGACGGCGCGAAGAAGGACGAGGACGGCGACATCTGGGTGCTCGGCCGGGTCGACGACGTCATGAACGTCTCCGGCCACCGGCTCTCCACCACCGAGATCGAGTCGGCGCTGGTCTCGCACGCCAAGGTCGCCGAGGCCGCCGTCGTCGGCGCCAAGGACGAGGACACCGGCCAGGCCGTCTGCGCCTTCGTCATCCTGCGTGAGGACGCCGGCGACGGCGGCGAGGACATCGTCAAGGAGCTGCGCAGCCACGTCCGCAAGGAGATCGGCCCGATCGCCACACCGCGCCAGGTGATGGTGGTCCCCGAGCTGCCCAAGACCCGCTCGGGCAAGATCATGCGCCGGCTGCTGCGTGATGTCGCCGAGAACCGCGAGGTCGGCGACGTCACCACGCTGGCCGACTCGAGTGTGATGGACCTGATCTCCACCGGCCTGAAGTCGGGCTCGGAGGACTGATCGTGCGCGGGTGGTGGTGGCGAGGCTCAGGCCGCTAGGCGGCCGTCGCACCTCAACCACCGTGGTCACCACGGTGGTTGAGGTGCGAGCTTGCGAGCCTCGAAACCACCCCTCCGGCTTGCGGGCCGCCTCGACACCACCCTCAGGTCGAGGCCTCGGCGCTCGCGGTCTCCTCGGCGTCCTCGGGGTCGGGGTCGGTCTGCTCCTCGCCGTTCGCGTCCTCGCCCGGCGCCGGCTTCGGGGAGAAGAGGAACAGGAACAGCACGCCCAGCGCCGCAGCGATGACCGAGGCGAGCAGGATGCCGACCTTCGCGTCGTCGGTGAGCGCCTCGGAGCCCGGGAACGACAGCCCGGCGATGAAGAGCGAGACCGTGAAGCCGATACCGGCGACGAAGCCGAGGCCGACCATCTGCGGCCAGGTGGTGCGGTGCGGCAGTCGTCCGAGCCCCAGCCGGACCGCGGCGAAGCCGAACAGCACGATGCCGAGTGGCTTGCCGAGCACCAGGCCGGCCGCGATGCCCTGCGCGACCGAGGAGCTGATCGCGTCACCCAGGACTCCGCCCTGCAGGTTCACGCCCGCGTTGGCCAGCGCGAAGACCGGCAGCACGAGGTAGGCCGACAACGGGTGCAGCTTGGTCTGCAGCCGCTCCACGATCGGCACCGACTCGTCGAGCAGGAAGCGCAGCCGGGTGAGCTCGTCGGAGTTGAGGTGCCGGTCCCGCAGCGCGCTCTGCGCGTAGTCGCGCGCCACGTCCTCCTTCAGCAGCGGTGTGGCCGGAGCGATGAGCCCCAGCGCGACACCGGCCAGCGTCGCGTGCACGCCCGACTCGAGAACGGCGTACCAGATCCCGATGCCGACGAGGACATAGGCCGGGATCGCCCAGATCTTCGCGGTGCGCATCACGAACACCACGGCGAGCAGCACGAACGCGATCGCGAGCCACTGCAGGTGCAGCTCCTCGGTGTAGAACACCGCGATCACGATGATCGCGCCGATGTCGTCGACGATCGCGAGCGTCAGCATGAAGACCCGGGCCGCCGATGGGATCCGCCGGCCGAGCAGACCCAGCACACCGACCGCGAACGCGATGTCGGTGGCCATCGGGATGCCCCAGCCGCCACTGCCCTCGCCACCGCCGACGATGGCCACGTAGAGCAGCGCCGGCGCCACCATGCCGCCCAGGGCAGCGATGATCGGGACCGACGCCGTCTTCGGGTCGCGCAGGTCGCCGTGGACGATCTCGTGCTTGATCTCCAGGCCGACGACGAAGAAGAAGATGACCATCAGGCCGTCGTTGACCCAGTGCTGCAGGGTCTCCTCGATGTGGAAGGTCCCGAAGTCGAGGGAGACGTGGAGGTGCCAGAACTCGTCGTAGGACTCCGCCCACGGGGAGTTCGCCCAGACCAGTGCCGCTGCGGCCGCGACCAGCAGCAGGATCGAGCCGGCCGCCTCGACGCGCAGAAACTCCCGGAGGGGCCGCGCCAGGTAGCGCGCGATCGGCTTGTTGCTCCGGGTCCAGATCGGACCCTGCCTCCACAGGTCGGATCCGGGGCCGGCGGGCGGCGGTGGCGGCTGCATGTATCAGTCTCCTCGCGGCGTCAGGGGTCGGGTCGACGGCTGCCGACCAGACTTCCCGGCTCACCTCTTCTGGGATCCTAACGGTGTGCCCCCGTGGCCGGTCCCTCCGCTCGGGGTCGCGCTTCTGTAAGGTCAGCCGGGAGACCATCCCCGACCGGCGCGAGCACGAGGACCCATGGCAACGAACCAGACGCACCAGCCCCGGCCCGACGAGGAGCCGACGATCGGTCGTCTCATCAAGGACGCGCAGACCGACCTCTCCACGCTGATCCGCAAGGAGATCCAGCTGGCGAAGGCCGAGCTGAAGGTCAGCGCCACCGCGGGCGGTGCCGGCATCGGACTGCTGCTCGGAGCGGTCTTCATCCTGGTGCTCGCGATCATCATGCTGTCGGTCGCGATCGCCTACTTCATCAACTGGAACGGCGACGGCCTGAGCCTGCACTGGGCCTTCCTCATCGTGTTCGGCGCCTACGTGCTGCTGGCCGCCCTGCTCGCCTACCTCGGCGTCCGGAGGTTCAAGAAGGTCAAGGCGCCGGAGAAGGCCATCGCCCAGGGCCGCGAGATCCCCCAGGCGCTGAAGGGCGGCCACGCGGGCGCACGCCCGGCCACGGCAGCGCAGGAGGAGTGACGGTTGGCCCGACAGCCGGTCGTCGCCGGGCGCGCCGAGCAGCTGCTCGGTGCGTCGGTGATCGCCACCGCCCCGGTCGCCGGTGGTGACATCGGGACGGCGTACAAGCTGCGGCTGTCCACCGGCCGCACCGCCTTCCTCAAGACGATGACCGGTGCGCCTCCCGGGTTCTTCGAGCGGGAGGCCGCCGGGCTGCGCTGGCTGGCCGAGGCGGCTGGCGCAGCGACGCCCGACGTGCTCGGCGTCGACGACGAGATGCTCGTGCTCGGCTGGGTGGAGACCGCCAAGCCCGGCACCGACGCGGCCGCGGGCTTCGGTCGGGCGCTCGCCCACACCCACGGGGCCGGGGCGGCGACGTACGGCGCCGACGAGGACGGCTACATCGGCCGGCTGCCGATGCACAACAAGCCCCTCGACAGCTGGGCGGAGTTCTACGTCGAGCGCCGGATCACGCCGTACCTCCGGGTCGCCCGCGACAAGGGCCTGGTCGGTGCGAGCGACGCGGAGACCGTCGAGCAGGCCGCGGCGAAGGCCGCCGACATCGTCCCCGAGGAGCCGCCGGCCCGGCTCCACGGCGACCTGTGGAACGGCAACGTGCTCTGGAGCGCCGACCGAGGCGTGACCATCATCGACCCGGCGGCCTACGCCGGGCATCGGGAGGTCGACCTCGCGATGCTGGCGCTCTTCGGCCTCCCGCAGCTGCCGCACGTGATGGCGGCCTACCACGAGGCCAGCCCGCTCGCCGACGGCTGGGAGGACCGGCTGGGGTTCCACCAGCTCTTCCCGCTGCTGGTGCACGCCTGCCTCTTCGGCGGCGGGTACGGCGCCCGCGCGGCGAGCGTGGCGCGGCGATACCTCTAGGCCATGTCCTAGCCCAGGTCGCGCCGAGGTGGTGTCGA
>CAZJDU010000001.1:89932-110715 GCA_964544855.1 uncultured Nocardioides sp. | reverse complement strand
CGCGTTCAGCAGACCCTCAGGCGGGTTCGGCATCATGGGACCTATGCCGTCGCGCCCTGAGTCCCCCTCGTCCCGCGTCCTCGTCGTCGACGACGACCGCGCGGTGCGGGACTCGCTGCGACGCTCCCTCGAGTTCAACGGGTACGACGTCCACCTGGCCAACGACGGCGCGGAGGCGCTCGCCGGCATCGGCTCGCTGGCTCCCGACGTGGTCGTGATGGACGTGATGATGCCTCGTCTGGGTGGCCTCGAGGCGACCCGGGCGCTGCGCGCGGCGGGCAACGACGTACCGATCCTCGTGCTCACCGCCCGCGACGCGGTCGGCGACCGGGTCGACGGCCTCGACGCCGGCGCCGACGACTACCTCACCAAGCCGTTCGCGCTCGACGAGCTGCTGGCCCGGCTGCGGGCGCTGCTGCGGCGGGTCGTCCCGCTGGGCGAGGACGGCGACGAGGAGGTGCTCACCTTCTCCGACCTCACGATGAACGTCACCACCCGCGAGGTCACCCGCGGCGCTCGCTCGATCGAGCTCACCCGCACCGAGTTCACGCTGCTGGAGATGTTCCTGCGGCGACCCCGCCGGGTCCTGGAGCGCTCGTTCATCCTCGAGGAGGTGTGGGGCTACGACTTCCCCACCACGGCCAACTCGCTCGAGGTCTACGTCGGCTACCTCCGCCGCAAGACCGAGGCGGAGGGCGAGCCGCGGCTGATCCACACCGTGCGCGGCGTCGGCTACGTGTTGAAGGAGTCATGACGGGCTCGTCCGGGCCCACGGACGGTCCCGCCACCGACGGCCGGTGGCACTACCGTCGCTCGCTCGCGAGCCGGGTCATCCTGCTCACCACCGTGACGGTCGGCATGGCCGTGACCCTGGTGGCGGTCGGCGCCTACTTCACGATCCGGGTGCAGATGCAGGACAGCCTGGACGACTCGCTCCGCGAGCGTGCGCACTCGGCTGCCAAGGCCAGCTCCCTGAGCGGCGTGCAGATCCCGCAGTGGTGGCTCGGCGCGTCCGACGTCCGCGTCGCCGTCGTCACGGAGGACCGGCGCGCCCAGATCCTGGACCGCGGCCCCACCATGGATCTCGGCGAGGACGAGCTCGCCGTCGCCCGCGGCCAGCAGCCGTCGAGCGTCCGCACGCTCGTGATCGCCGGCGAGCGCCACCGGGTCGCGGCCGTCCCCATGGAGCAGGACGGGATCGCGATGGTGCTCGCCGAGCCGCTGGAGGACCAGGACAAGATCCTGGCCCGGCTGGGCTGGGTGACCCTCGCCTTCGGGGTCGTCGGCGTGCTGATCGCAGCGCTGGCGGGCTGGATGGTCGCCAGCAACGGGCTGCGGCCGGTCCGGCGGCTGACCAGCGTGGTCGAGGAGATCGCCCGGACCGAGGACCTCACGCCGTTGCCGGTGGAGGGGGACGACGAGGTCGCCCGGCTCGCGACCGCCTTCAACCAGATGCTGACCTCGCTCGACGCCTCCCGCACCCGGCAGCGCGAGCTGGTCGCCGATGCCTCGCACGAGCTCCGGACGCCGCTGACGTCGCTGCGCACCAACATCGACCTGCTCGCGATGTCGTCCGGGGACGACGACCGGCTGCCGCCGGAGGCGCGCGCCGAGCTGATGGATGACATCCGCGCCCAGGCCGAGGAGCTGACCGCGTTGATCGGCGACCTGACCGAGCTCGCGCGCGACGAGCCCGTGGCACCGCAGGTGGAGCCGGTGGAGCTCGGCCACGTCGTCGACCACGCGGTCGAGCGGGTCCGCCGCCGCGCGCCGGACGTGGAGTTCGAGGCGTTCACCCGGCCGTGGTGGGTCGAGGGCGAGGCGTGGGCGCTGGAACGCGCCGTGACGAACCTGCTCGACAACGCCGCCAAGTGGAGCCCGCCGGGTGGGCGGGTCACGGTCCGGCTCAGCGACGGCGTGCTCACCATCGACGACCAGGGCCCGGGCATCCCCGAGACCGACCGGAGCAAGATCTTCGACCGGTTCTGGCGCTCCGACGACTCCCGCACCCTGCCCGGCTCGGGGCTGGGGCTGGCGATCGTGCGACAGGTGGCGCTGCGTCACTCCGGGACGGTCGCCGCGACCGAGAACTCCTCGGGCGGCGCGCGGCTGGTGATGCGGCTGCCAGGACGGGAGACCGGAGGAGAGGAAGCCGATGCCTAGAGGTTCCGCGGGTCGGTGGCGTCGGAGCGAGCGTCGTCCCGCGGAGGGCCGGGCAAGGAGGAGGTGCGAAGGCGGGCTGGATGCCTGTCGAGCGCCGACGACGCCGCCCGGTGCCCGCGGGGCGGCGCGCAGCCGGCACCACCTACCTGCGGGACCGCTGAGGGTGGCGGCCGGGCTGGTCGCCACCGGGCTGCTGACCGCACTGCTGGCCGGCTGCGGCGACGACACCCCGGAGCCGCCCGACTTCAGCGAGTCGGACACACCGGCGCTCTGGAACCCCTGCGACGCCCTCGACGTCGCCTGGGTCGAGGAGCAGTTCGGCGTCGCGACCACCGAGGAGACCGGCACGGCGAGCGAGCCGGAGTGCCGGTTCCGCCCGAAGGTGGACGGCGACCCGGTGATCACCGCCGAGTACGTCTTGTTCATCGGCAGCCTCGAGGACGCCTGGCAGACGATGCAGCAGCCCGAGGAGGCCGCCGTACGCAGCCCCTCGATCGCCGACGCCGACGACGCCCGGCTGGTGGTCAACCAGTCGAAGAAGCAGCTCTCCGTGAGTGGGTTCGTCGAGAACGGCGACCTGATCCAGATCGTCAACCTCGTCGACCCGGCGCCCTACGACACCGCCCGGGCCGAGCGCGGCGTACGACGGATGCTCGGGGTGCTGGCCCAGACCGCGGCGGAGCGGGACACGCCGGAGTCGGAGTGAGGGGGCGGGGCGCGGCCGACGTGTAACTCAGTGTTCTGGTGTCCACCAGGGTGGTCGACGGCCCTGGTGGATGCCATCACACCGAGTTACACGCCCGAGCGCCGCGCCGCTACACGTCCGAGCCCAGCGCGCGGACCAGCCGCTCCGCCTTCCACCGGGTCTCGGCGTACTCCTCGGCGGCGTCGGAGGCGACGGTGATCCCGCCGCCGGTGCCGAGCAGGTAGCTGCCGTCGCCGGCGGTCAGCAGGCTGCGGATCACCACGCCGAGGTCGGCGCGGCCGTCGCCCGCGACCCAGCCGAACGCGCCGGAGTAGACGCCTCGGGGCGTGGCCTCGACCTCGCCGATGATCTCCATGGTGCGCAGCTTGGGCGCACCGGTCATCGAGCCCGCGGGGAAGAGCGAGCGCAGCGCGGTCACGGTGGACACGTCGTCGCGGAGCCGGCCACGCACCGTCGAGACCAGCTGGTGCACCGACGGGTAGGACTCGACCTCCATCAGCACCGGCACCTCGACCGAGCCGACCTCGCACACCAGCGACAGATCGTTGCGCAGCAGGTCGACGATCATCAGGTTCTCGCCGCGGAACTTCGGGTCGGTGGCCAACAGCTCGCGTGCTGCCTCGTCCTCCGCCGCGGTCTCGCCGCGGGGGGTGGTGCCCTTGATCGGCTTGGTCTCCAGGGTGCGGTCGGCGGTGATGAGCGCATAACGCTCCGGGCTCGAGCTGAGCAGGTGCGCCCGGGCGCCCGGCAGGTCGTGCTGGAGGAAGCCGGCGTACGGCGCGGGGTTGATCGCCCGCAGCCTGAGGTACGCCGCCGCGGGGCTCAGGTCGCTGTCGATGCGGAGCCGGTGGGTGAGGTTGACCTCGTAGGAGTTGCCGGCGTGGAGGTGCTCCTGGACCCGGTCGAAGGCGTCGGTGTAGGAGGGCGGGGGTGACGGCGCGGCGGGAGATTCACCGGCCGGCCGGTGAAACTCCCGCTGGGACGATGAACCTTCACCCGACAAGCGTGAGTTTTCTCGTCCCGGTGTGACAGGAGGGACGGACGTTGCCGACGGCACGTCCTGCTCGGCCGGCGAGTGCTCATACATCCGGACGTGGCTCGGCCGCATCCACACGGCGTCAGGCAGGTCGGCATCCGGACGAGCCGGCAGATCGGGGCGGGCGGCGTAGCCGAAGTAGCCGAACCACTGGTCGCTCGGCTCGCCCGCCCGCAGCTCGGCCTCGAGCGCGTGGAACGGGTCCTCGCCCACGACCTCGGCACGGCCGCCCGCGTGGCGGGTGACCTCGCGCCGGGCGGCGGAGTAGGTCAGCGAGACGTCGTCGTCGTCGAGCCAGCCGATCACCGACCGTTGCCGCGACCACGCGCGCGCGCCGCCGCCGTCGAGCCATACGCAGCGCGGGTGCTCCGCAGCGACACGCTCGAAGGCGGCCGCGGCATCGCCGGTGGTCACCATGGCCGGTCCCGCAGGAAGTTGCTGACCAGCGCCGCTCCGTGCTCGCTCAGGATCGACTCGGGGTGGAACTGCACCCCGGCCAGCGGGAGCTCGTCGTGCACCACCGCCATCGTGAGACCGGTGACCTCGTCCACCGCGGTCGCACTGACCCCGGCCGGCAGCGCCACCGCCGCGAGCGAGTGGTAGCGGATCGCACGGAAGCCGTCGGGGATGCCGGCGAAGAGGCCGGTGCCGCTGTGCCGGATCACCGCGTCGACGCCGTGCCCCGGCGGCACGCGATCCACGAGGCCGCCGTACGTCGTCACCAGCCCCTGCATCCCGAGGCACACTCCGAGCACCGGGCGACGCGCCGAGCGCAGCACCTCCCGCCCGACCCCGAAGTCTCGCTCGACGTCGGGATGACCCGGCCCCGGCGAGAGCACGACGTACTCGTGGGCGAGCACGTCCTCCGGCTCGCACTCGTCGTGCTGCACCACGGTCGGCAGCACCCCGGTCACACCGGCGATCAGGTGGACGAGGTTCCACGTGTAGGAGTCGTGGTGGTCGACCACCACGACGTCAGCAGGTCGGTCGGTCATGCCGCACCGCGGATCACAGGAGGACGGCGCGGACCAGGTCGTGGACGATGTCGTAGCCGCGCTCGGTGAGGATCGACTCGGCGTGGAACTGCACGCCCCGGTAGTGCGGGCCGGCGAGGGCGTTGACGTCGCCGGTGTCGGGGTCGCACTCGACGGTGACGCCCTCCGCCACGGTGGTGTCGAGGCTCGTCGCTGGCACTTCTCCCCCCTCGACCACCGGCTCATCGCCAGCGAGCGCCGACACCCGCCCGACGAAGGTGTTGTAGAACCCCACCCGCTCGGGGCGCCCGCCCACCTGCACCAGCGACTGGGTGCCCTGGAAGACGATGTCCTTGTAGGCCAGCGGGATGCCGAGCTCGTGGCACAGCGCCTGGTGACCGAGGCAGACCGCGAGGAACGGGCGCTCGTCGGCGAGCAGCGTCGCGACCGCGTCGCGCAGCGCCACCATCTTGGGGTCGGCGTCGTCGCGCGGGTCGCCCGGGCCCGGCCCGACGATCACCAGGTCGTAGCCGTCGAGGCAGCCGGGCCGATAGGCGTCGTACCGCACCACCTCGCTGGTCATGCCGAGCACCGCGAGCAGATGCCGCAGCATGTTGACGAAGTCGTCCTCGCCGTCGAGGATCACCACGCTCCGGCCGGCCAGTCGCGGGTCCGGCGGGGTGCCGGCCTGGTCGGTGAGCCAGAAGCTGCTCAGCCGCTGGTTGCGCGCGTTGAGTGCGATCAGCACGTCCTCGTCGGCCGCCAGTGCGGCGAGGTCGACCGAGGGCGCCGGTGCGGGCGGCACCAGGCCGAAGGCCGACAGGATGCCGCCGGCCTTGGCGTGCGTCTCCTGCACCTCGTACGCCGGATCCGAGTCCCGGACGAGCGTGGCGCCGGCGGTGACCTTGAGCCGGCCGTCGAGATCGACGTCGGCGGTGCGGATCACGATCGGGCTGTCCACCACCGGCGCACCGTCGGCGTCGCGGCCGAAGATCGCGAGCGCGCCGGCGTAGTAGCCGCGGCCCTCGCCCTCGTACTCCTCGATCAGCCGACAGGCGTTCTCCACCGGCGAGCCGGTGACGGTGGCGGCGTACATCGTGTCGCGGAGCACCTCGCGGACGTCGCGGTGGGTGCGACCGGCGAGGAGGTACTCGGTGTGGATCAGGTGGGTCATCGGCTTGAGGAACGGGCCGAGCACCTGGCCGCCTTCATGGCAGATGTCGCACATCATCTTGAGCTCCTCGTCGACGACCATGAAGAGCTCGTAGATCTCCTTCTGGTCGCGCAGGAACTCCTGCAGCCGGGCCTCGATCGGCCGGTCGTCGCCCTCGGGCGGGCGCACCCGGAAGGTGCCGGAGATCGGGTTCATCCGGACGTCGCCGCCGTCGGGACCGCCGTGCACGCTGACGTGCCGCTCGGGGCTGGCGCCGATCAGGTAGCGGTCGCCGGTGAAGAAGAGGAACGTCCAGTAGGCGCCGCGCTCACGCGCGAGCAGGCGGCGGTAGACCGCGAGCGCCTGGTCAGCACCCCAGTCGGCGACGACCGCGCGGTAGTTGCGGCCGATCACCAGGTTGGCGCCCTCGCCCTGGCCGATCTCGTCGCGGATGATCGCCTCGACGACCTTGGCGTAGTCCTCGTCGTCGGTCTCGAAGCCGCCGCGGTCGGCGAAGTCCACCTCGACCGGCTCGATCGCGTCGACCACCTCGGCGACGGAGAACTCGGTCTCGCTCTCGACGTCGACCACCGTCAGTGGGGTGCCGTCGTCGTGGGCCCGGAAGCCGCGCTCGGCCACCTGACGGAACGGGACGGCGACCAGCCGGTCGCACTGCTTGCCCGGCTCCGGCGGCCCCTCCTCCAGCGGGATGTCGAGCAGCGACGCCGCCTGCCACGGCCGGCCGCCCAGCACTCCGACCGTGTCGCGGTCACCGGCCCGGGTCGAGCGCCGGATGATCGCCCACGCGTCGTACCCCTGGATCGCGGCGATGGCGTCCCGGGCGGCGGTGGTGGCGGTCATGGCGCAAGCGTAGTTGCCGCACGCCCTCCGGTGGTGTCGAGGCTCAGGCCTTGACGGCCTTCGCACCTCAACCACCGTGAGCTCGGTGGTCGAGGTGCGAGGAGCGCCAGCGACGGGCCTCGACACCACCCGCCCGCGGTCAGCCCTGCTCGAGGCGCAGCGTCATCTTCTTCAGCAGCCGGTTGAGGGTGGCGAGCTCCCGCTCGGTCAGCGCGGCGGCGAGCTCCTCCTCGGCATCGCCGCGGATGCCCATGGCGCGCTTCCAGATCGCCAGCCCCTCCCTGGTGACCTCGACGACCACCCGGCGGCGGTCGTCGACCGACGGTGTACGACGCACCCAGCCCGCCTTCTCCAGGCCGTCCAGGCGGCCGGTCATCCCGGCGCCGGAGACCCCGAGGTCCGCGGCGAGCTCGGTCGGCGAGGCCGAGCCCGGGGTGTCGCGGATCATCAGGTGGTGCAGCGTGTCGTACTCGAAGTCGCTCAACCCGACCTCGGCGACCGCGGTCTGCTTGGCCCGGCCCAGGTGGCGGGCGATGCGCCCGATCCGCACCACGGCCGCCTCCACGGCGGCGTCGAACTCGAGGTCCAGCCAGTGGTCGTGCCACCGCGCGACGTGCCGGTCGGCCCAGTCCTCTGCCATGACCCCAGGCTAGCCGGTCACTCGCCAGCGAATACTCAGTTGGCGAATAGTTCGTCAGCGAAGTACCCTCCTCGCATGCGCGTGTTCGCCCCCACCTCGCCGTTGCGGTCGCGCGACTACCGCCTGCTCGTCTCCGGCGTGATGGTGAGCGGTCTCGGCACCGCGATGACGCCGGTGGCGCTGGCCTTCGCCGTGCTCGACCTCGGTGGCTCGGCGACGGAGCTCGGCCTGGTGGTGGCGGCGTTCGCCGCGGCCGAGGTCGTGACCATGCTCTTCGGCGGCGTGCTGGGCGATCGCGTCCCCCGGCAGCTGCTGATGCAGGGAGCCGAGGCCGCGACCGCCCTCTCCCAGGGGCTGCTCGCGTTCCTGCTGATCAGCGGCCAGGCCGAGATCTGGATGCTCACCTCGATCGGCCTCGTCAACGGCTGCCTCGGTGCGCTCTCCAAGCCGGCGTCGCACGCCCTGACCCGGTTCACGGTGACCGCGGAGCAGCTCTCCGACGCGGTGACCTTCCGCCGGCTCGGGCTGCAGCTCGCGGCCGTCACCGGGTTCGCCGCCGCGGGCATGATCGTCGCGGCCGTGGGTGCCGGGTGGGCGATCGCGGTCGACGCAGCCACCTTCGCCGTCGCCGCGATCTGCTTCTCGGCGATCCGGACCGGGAGCCCGATCGTCACCGGCGAGCGCCGCCACCTGCTCGGTGACCTGCGCGACGGCCTCGGTGAGGTGCTGCGCCACACCTGGCTGTGGCTGCTGATCCTCCAGGCCCTGCTCTACCACCTGGTGTGGGGCGGCGTGCAGGGCGTGCTCGGCCCGATCGTCGTCGGCGAGCAGTGGGACGCGGCCGCCTGGGGGTGGTCGCTCGCGACGATGATGGGCGGGTTCGTGCTCGGCGGCCTGGTCGCGCTGCGGTGGCGGCCGACGTACGGCCTGCGCGCCGGCGTCGTGCTGCTCTCGCTGACCGCCGCCTTCCCGCTCGCCATGGCTGCCGCCGACCAGCTCTGGCTGCTGCTGCTCGGCGCCGCCCTGCACGGCTACGGGCTCGAGCTGTTCTCGGTCCAGTGGGACCTCTCGATCCAGCAGAACGTCGCTCCCGACAAGCTGGCCCGGGTCTACTCCTTCGACCTCGTCGGGTCGTTCGTCGCCCGGCCGCTCGGCCTGGTGCTGGTCGGCCCGGTCACCGCCCTGGTCGGGGTCCACGACTGGCTGCTCACGGTGGCGGCGGTGATGGCGGTCGCTGCCTTCGCGCCGCTGGCTGTGCCCTCGGTGCGGCAGCTGCGGCGTCGTAGGACGGCGGAGGAGGCGGAGCCGGATCCCCTCCCGCTCGGCTGACGCGTCGGACGGTGTCGCTAGTGTCCCGAACGCGAAGTCCGTGCCAGAAGTCGTGCCATGAGTGCGTGCATCGCAAGGCGGCGTCGCGCTGGCAGACCGGGGTCTTTCGAGCGATGCCAACACAGCGAGGCGCGTGCTCGGGGTGCGACTTCTGGTGCGGACTTCGCGTTCGGGACACTAGATGACCACCGGGAAGGTCGACATCACCGTCACGCCGATGACGCCGAGCACCACCGCGACGATCAGGAACGCCCGTGCCGCCCACTCCGGGAAGTTCCGCCCGGACATGGCCGTGAAGAACAGCACCAGGGCGAAGAGGACCGTCAGCAGGGAGTACTCGTCACCGCGCTGGTTGTTGTCGAGCGCCTCCTGGAACTTGCTGTCCGCACGCTCGGCCAGCTCCTCGGCCTCCGCCATGCCCGGTGGCAGGTACGACGGCTCGGCGAACGGCGCCGGCAGCGCGCGGTCGTTCGCCTCCCAGTCGTCGAACGCCACCGCGAAGTGGGGGGTGAACCGCTCCTCGATGTAGTCGGCCAGCCGCGTGCGGTCCTCGGCCACGGCGTTGATCCACTGGGCATAGATCGTCAGGTCGTACGAGCGGGCCGTCCGGGCCTCTCCCTCGGCGGCGACGGCCTGGATCCGGGCGCTGGAGGCCTCGCTGAAGGCGATGGACATCTCGCCGCCCCACTTGGAGGACTCGAAGCCGCACCAGGCCGTGAGCACCGCTGTCACCGACAGGACGAGCACCGCGACGATCTCCCGCAGATCCCGCTTGTCCGGCACCGTCCTGTCGGATGGCGGCTCCGCCGCGACCTCGACCATCTCCCACCTCACCCTCAGCCGAGCGCACGGTCGATTCTGCCAGAGCCCGACGGCGGCGGAGCGTGAATCGCACACCCGTCACCCGGTCAGCCCGCGGCACCGCCGGGGAGTGCTCAGCGACGGCTCCGCGGGCACCCGGCGCCCGTGCGACTCAGCTGAGCGTGACCAGCTGCTGGGTCGCGCGGGTGAGGACGACGTAGAGCGTCGCCCGGCCGGTGGCGGACTCGGTCTCGATCTCCTCGGGCCGGACCACCACGATGCCGTCGAACTCCAGGCCCTTGGTGTCGAGCCCGGTGAGCACCACGACCCGGTCCTCGCCGGAGGGCGCGAGGGTGGCGTCGGCCGCGGCCTTCGCGGCGCTGGGGGCGTCGGCGGCGAGGTCGGCCCACGACGCGAGCCAGGAGTTCACCTCGGAGCGGCGGGCCGCCGGGACCACGATGCCGATCGTGCCCTCGAGCTCGCCGGCGAGCCCGAGCACCGCGTCCCGCGTGGCGGTCTCGAGGTCCGCGACCCCCGTGACGACCCGCGGTTCCGAGCCGGTACGACGCACCGCGTCCGGCAGGTCGGCGTCGAGGCCGGCCCGCTCGGCGTAGTCGGCCGCGTAGGCGTAGATCTCGGCCGAGTTGCGGTAGTTCGTCGACAGGTGGAACTCGTGCAGCGCCTTGCGCTCCAGGGCTTCGGCCCGCGCCGCGGCCGCCTCCTCCGGCACCGGCCAGGACGACTGCGCCGGGTCTCCGACGATCGTCCACGACGCCGTACGGCCGCGCCGGCCGACCATCCGCCACTGCATCGGCGAGAGGTCCTGCGCCTCGTCGACGAGCACGTGGGCGTAGCCGTCGTCCTCGATGCTGTGCGTCGGCGGCCGCCAGGTCGGGCCAGCGGAGAACTCGCGGTCGGACGCGGTCATCAGCTCCTCGATGTCGACCGCTCCCTCGATCAGCGCCAGCGGGTCGTCCCGCTCGTCCTCGGTGCGCTGTGGCACGTCGCCCAGTGCATAGCGCAGCTCGTCGAGCAGCGGCACGTCCTCGACCGCGAGGTCCTCGCCCCACGACTTCGTGAGCAGCCGCTGCTCCTCCGCCGACAGCACGCCGTCGGCCACCCGCCCCAGCAGATCCGGGTCGCGCAGCCAGGACAGCACGGTCGGCGCGTCCACCGCGGGCCACCACCCCGCGACGAAGTCGAGGAAGTCCTGGCGGCCCAGCATGTCGTCGTCGAACGACTCGCGGCCGCGCTCGCGGCCGCGCTCGCCCTTGACCTGGCGCCACATCGCGTCGAGCAGCGCGGCCGCCACCTTGGGGAGCTGCTTGTTGCGACGCCCCTGCGACATCAGCTGGCGTCGGATCTGCCCGAGCCTGCCGCGGTCGAGTACCAGCCGGTCGTCGCGCCAGAACGCGCGGAACTCGGTGGGGCTCCCCGGCGCCTGCTGCCGCGCCGTACGACGCATCAGCTCGGCCATGCGGGCGGAGCCCTTCAGCGCGGCGACCGCCGGCTCGTCGTGGCGCACCGTCCGCACGCCGTCGACGACCTCACCGAGCGACCGCAGCGCGACAGCGGTCTCGCCGAGCGAGGGCAGCACCCGCTCGATGTAGCGCATGAACACGCCGGAGGGGCCGACGATCAGCACGCCGCCCGACTCGTAGCGGCGCCGGTCGTTGTAGAGCAGGAACGCCGCCCGGTGCAGCGCGACGACGGTCTTGCCCGTGCCGGGACCGCCGGAGATCGACACCACGCCCTTGCCCGGGGCGCGGATGGCCTTGTCCTGCTCGGCCTGGATGGTGGCGACGATGGAGTGCATCGAGCGGTCACGTGCCCGTTGCAGCTGGGCCATCAGGGCGCCCTCGCCGATGATCGGGAGCTCGCGGCCCGCAGCCTCCGCCTCGGCCTGCGCCTCGGCGTCGAGCAGCTCGTCCTCCACGCCCGCGACCTTCGGACCGAGGGAGCGCAGCACGCGACGTCGGATCACGTCGTGCGGCTCGGCCGCCGTGGCCTGGTAGAACACCGCGGCCGCCGGGGCGCGCCAGTCGATGAGGAGGACGTCGCGGTGCTCGTCACGCAGCCCGATCCGGCCGACGTACCGCGGCTCGGGGTCGACGTCGCCGACCAGGTCGAGCCGCCCGAAGACGAGCCCCTCGTGGGCGGCGTCCAGCTGCGCCTGGCGCTTCGCTGCCTGGAAGACCATCGCGTCGCGCTCGACGAGGCCTCCCTCGTGGCCGAGCCGGCCGCGCGAGTGACCCTCGGTGGCCAGCTCCCGTGCCGCGCGGCCCGCATGGTCGAGCTGCGCGTAGACCCGGTCCACGAACGCCTGCTCCGTGGCCACCTCGCGCTCGACGTGCTCTTCTGACACTGTTGTTCCCCCGCCGTGATCCGTACCGGCCCTGCTGCCCCGCGGCGGCGCGTGGCAAGAGGTCAACTCTACAGAGCGCGGTTGAATCGGGGTCTTTCGGGACTCGAATGCAGGCTTCCTGGGCCCCCACACCGCGCGATTGCTCACCGACGCGAGAGGCCTGCACGGAAAGCCTGGACTCGAGTCCCGAAGAACCCCGATTCAACCCCTCACGGGCGCTTCATGTAGTACTCGATGTACTCCCGGCACCGGCCGGCCTCGTCGAAGCGCAGCAGGAAGCAGGTCTCGTAGACCTGGGTGATCGGACCGTCCGGGTCGTCGCGGTAGCGGTTGGTGCCGATGGCCACCACGATGTCGCCGTCGATGGCGAGCGGGGAGTAGGAGGCCTCGTAGGTGCCGGGCTCGTCGGGAGCCGACGTGGGGTCGTCGTCCTCGCCGAGCCAGGAGGCGACGACGGCGTCGCGGCCGACGATCGGCTCCTCGTAGGGGTGGTAGCGGTAGGCGATGTCGTCGCTGAACAGCTCGCCGATGGCCTGGGGGTCGTAGGAGAGCCAGGCGGCGACGTAGCGGTCGAGCCAGTCCTGGGCGCGTTGCGGATCCATCCGGAACACGGGGATCCGTGCGCGCGCCTCGAGGGTCGGCGTCGCCGACATTCTGGAGGTGCGTTCCAATCTCCGGCGCTGGGAGTCCTTCACGCCCGCAGGACCTCCCCCATCGCCGTGCCCCGAGTGGTGGAGTGCCTGATCACCCCGGTGAGCGTACTCGCCCCCGCGGCGGCGCGCGCCACGGGGCGGGCGCTTATTTCTTGCGGTTCAGGAATGCGGTCATCGCCTGCTTGGCCTCGTCGGATCCGAACAGCCGCGCACTGAGGGTCGCCATCTCCTCGGCACCGGCGTCGATGCGCTGCACCAGCTCGGCGTTGAGGATCCTCTTCGACTCCCGGAGCCCCTGCGGCGCGCCGGTCGCGAGGCTGGCGCAGGTCCGCTCCACCAGGGCGTCGAGCTGGTCGGCCGGCACCGCCTGCGTCACGAGCCCGTACGACGCTGCCGCGGCCCCGTCGAACACCTCGCCGCCGAGCGTGGTCAGGGCCGCGCCGCGGGAGCCCATCCGGTAGTGGACGGTGAGGCTGATGATCGCCGCCGCGAGCCCGAGCTTGACCTCGGTGAGCGCGAAGGTGGCGTCCTCGGCCACCAGAGCGATGTCGGAGGCCGCGACGATGCCGATCCCGCCGGCCCGGGCCGCGCCGAGCACGACGGTGACCACCGGCTTGCTGTGGGTGACGATCTGCCGTTGCAGCGCCACGATCGAGCGGGTCGCCTCGTCCATCGGGACCGTCGACGCCTCCGACAGGTCCGCACCCGAGCAGAACACCCGGCCGGACGACCGGATCACGACCGCTGACACGTCCTCGGCCCGGTCGGCGGTCTCCAAGTGGGCGGCGAGCTCGGTCACCAGCTGCTTCGACAGCGCGTTGCGGTTGTGCGGAGAGTCCAGCGTGATCGTCGCGACGCGGTCGGCGACCTCGTAGTGGACCAGCTCGTCGGGCGTGTCAGTCATGGGGTCATCCTGCCCGAGGCGTCGTGCGTGGCGCGGGGCGGTGCCGGTGCGGCGACGAGGCGCGCCCCCCACCACCCGACGGCCGGCAGCCTCAGTCGGCGAGCTCGTAGAAGAGCAGGGCCGCGCGGTCCGTCGTACCGGCGTCGGGCACCCGCAGCACGGCGGTCTCGCCCGGCATCGCCACGCCGAGCACACCCGCGCCGCGGCCGCCGGCAAGCGCCATCTCCGCGCTGCGGTCGCCGACGGACCCGCGCACGGTGACGCCCGGTCGGGCACCGGCGTCCACCCGGAAGCCGACCAGCATCCGCTCCTCGGAGCTCGGCACGACCGCCCACATCCGGTCGGCGCCGCCCTCACGGACCGAGGTCAGCCGCCACGTGTGACCAGCGTGCTCCACGAGGCCGTCGGCCGGGTCGCCGAGCACGACGCGGTCGACGGGCGGCCCGGCGTAGACGCCGACGGCGACCCGGACGTCGGCCGGGGCCGGTCCCCCACCGCCGATCGTCCGCACCGACACCGTGACCTCGTCGCCGGGCTGTCCCTGCAGGCCGCGAACCAGCTCCTGCCCGGTCCCGGGATCGGCGACCTGGACGAAGTGGTGCCGGCCGCTGCACGTGCCGGTGCGCCACTCCTCGCCGTCGATGTCGATGCGGTAGCGCGGCTGCTCGCCGCTGAGGTAGGTGCAGTAGGGCGCGAAGTAGAGCGGGCCGGTGCCGAGCTCGACGTCGGTCCGCGCCCCCAGCGGCACCGACCCCTGGCTGACGAGGGCCGTCAGCAGCCTCCGGTCGCCCACGTCCCGGCGATAGCTCAGGCCGAACGAGCGGAGGCCCTCCGGATCCACGTCGGCGAGCGTGTAGACGGCGAGCCCCACCGGTGCGTCAGCAGCGAGCTCGAGCTCGCGCGCGCCGCCGGGAGGCACCAGCACGTAGTCGGTGAGGTCCGGACGGGTCGAGGTGAACGACTCGCCGTCGCTCCCCGAGACCCGCACTCGCTGATCGTCGTCCCCGGTCGCCCACGACACGAGACGGGGCTCGGACGACACCGGCAGGTGCAGCGCGACCCGGCCCGACTCGTCCTCGCGCTTCTCGGCGTACTCATAGGTCCGGCCCGTCGCCGTCATCGTCTCCGGGATCGGCACCCCCACCACCGCATCCGCCGGCTCGGTGTCGTCGTCAGGCAGCAGGGTCCAGGCCGCGACGGCCACCACAGCGGCGGTCGCTGCCGCCAGCACACCGGCCCGCCGGCGGCGCCGTACGGCGCGACCGCGCGCGACGACCCGGTCGCCCCGGCCGGCCACACCGTCATCGGAGATCTCGGCGTGCTCTGCCAGCGCGGCCCGCAGGTCGTCGATCCCGTACGGGAGGTGCTCCGCGGCGCGCTCGGGCGCCGGATCGACGCGGAGCTGCGTCAGCGCACGGCCGACCTCGCTCGTCACGGTGCCGATGCCGCAGCCCAGCACCCGACCCGTGTCAGCCTCGGGCAGATCCTCCGCGTAGTGCAGCACCACGACAGCGCGCTGCCTGCGAGGCAACCGGCCCATCGCCCGCCACAGGTCGGGGCCGGGCCCGGCCTCGTCCGTCAGGTCCGGCACACCGGCCGCCGACGGCTCCGCAGCCGGCACCTCGTCCCGCTCGCGCTGCCGTCCGCTGAGGTAGGTGGCGGCGAGGATCCGGCGTACGTCGGCCTCGGGCGACCCCGCGATCCTCCGCCACCGCAGCCACGCCCGGGTGAGCGCGGTCTCCAGCAGGTCCTCGGCCGCCGCGCGATCACCCGTGAGCAGGTACGCCGTCCGCAACAGCGCGCTCGACCGCGCCGTCACGAAGTCGTCGAACGCCACGCGCCCACTCATCCGCGCTCCCATCGCCCGGTCGATCACCGGGGCCGTCGTCGCGTGCCGTCACGCCAGGACTCACGTGCCGGACCCTCCACATGGTGACACCCGTCCGGAGGCGGACGAGATCGACGGCGCCCTCGCGGCGGCGTGTAACTCAGTGTTGTGGTGTCCACCAGGGTGGTCGACGGCCCTGGTGGACACCACAACACTGAGTTACATCTCGCCCGCCCCGCAGAGATCCCGCCACTCGCACCTCGGCCATCGGGCGGCGGACCCATCCGATCCGGGCCTCGGCGTCGAACCACTGCCATGAGGAATCGACTGCTCTGGGCCGCCTACGGCGTGCTCGCGACCCTCGTCGGACTCGGGACCGCCCACCTCGCCGCGGCGGTGCTCAACCCCGCGGCCTCGCCGGTGCTGGCCGTCGGCTCCGCGGTCATCGACCTGACGCCGACACCGCTCAAGGAATGGGCGATCCGCACCTTCGGCACGGCGGACAAGATCGTGCTGGTGGGCTCGGTGCTCGCGGGCGTGGTGGTGCTCGCCGGGGTGGCGGGCCTGCTCGCCCGGCGGCGGCTCCGGTACGGCGCGGGGCTGCTCCTGCTCCTCGTCGCCGTCGCCGGGGTGGCCACCCTCACCCGCCCGGAGGCGCGGGCGCTCGACCTGCTGCCGTCGGTGGTCGCCGCCATCACCGCGGTCGCCGCACTGCGCTGGCTGGCCGGTGCCCAGCGACACGCGTCCGCGGGCACCGACAACGGCCGCCGCGGCGTGCTGATCGCGGTCGGCGTGGTGTCGGTGACCGCGGTGGCAGCCGGGGCCGCCGGCCGCTGGCTCGCCCAGCTGCGGCGGCAGCCGGAGGACGTCGCGCTCCCGACGCCCACCGACCCGGCGCCCCGCTTCCCGCGGGGCCTGGACGACCAGGTCCCGGGGATCACCTCGTTCCGCACCCCCCGCGGCGACTTCTACCGGGTCGACACGCGACTCGACGTCCCCGTGGTCGACACCGAGGACTGGACGCTGACCATCGACGGCGACGTGGGGCAGGAGGTCACGCTCGACTTCGATGAGCTGCTCGCGATGCCGATGATCGAGCGCGACATCACGCTCACCTGCGTCTCCAACACGGTCGGCGGCGAGTTCGTCGGCGGCGCCCGCTGGCTCGGTGTACGACTCACCGACGTGCTGGACCTCGCCGGGGTCGGCGGCACCGCCGACCAGATCCTCTCCACCGACGTCGACGGGATGACGATCAGCACCCCGCTCGAGCTCGCGACCGACGGCCGCGACGCCATGGTCGCCGTCGGCATGAACGGCGCGGCGCTGCCGCGGGTCCACGGCTTCCCGGTCCGGCTGGTGATCCCGGGGCTCTACGGCTTCATCAGCGCCACCAAGTGGCTGACCCGGCTGACGCTGACGACGTACGACGCCCAGCAGGCCTACTGGACCGAGCGGGACTGGGCGACCGACGCCCCCATCAAGCTGTCCGCACGCATCGACACCCCGAAGGCGCTCTCGCAGCTCGACGCCGGCAACGTGATGGTCGGTGGCGTCGCCTGGGCCCAGCAGCGCGGCGGCGTCGCCGGCGTGCAGGTGCGGATCGACAGCGGGCCGTGGCAGGACGCGAAGCTGGGCCCGGACGCCGGCAACGACTACTGGCGGCAGTGGTTCCTGCCCTGGGACGCCTCGCCCGGGTCGCACTCGATCACCGCGCGCGCGGTCAGTGGTGACGGCGAGACCCAGCCGGCGGTCCGCGCCGATCCCTTCCCTGAGGGCGCCAGCGGGCTGCACCAGCTGCTCGTCACGGTCTCCTGACCGGTCCTGACCGGCCCTGACCGGCACCGCCGCGGCCCGCGAAGAATCTTTCGAACTTTTCTCGCCGACGACCCATCCGCCGGGCCACCGGCCCCGAACCACTCACATCAGTTACCCCAGAAACGGAAAGGGCTCGATCATGTTGCTCAACCACCTCCGCCGTACGACCGGTGTCGCCGCCCTCGGCCTCGCCCTGTCGGTCACCCTCGTCGCCTGCGGCGGGAGCGACGACGAGGCCAGCGACAGCGCCGGCAGCGGCGACGAAACCAGCGAGATGGCCGAAGAGACCCCGGAGCCCGAGGCGGACGCCGGCGAGTTCGACGTCTTCGGCGACGCCTGCGGCGAGGTCCCGACCTCCGGCGAGGGCTCGCTTGACGGCATGGTCGACGACCCGGTCGCCACCGCCGCCAGCAACAACCCGCTGCTCACCACGCTGGTCAGCGCCGTCGGCGCGATCGACGGTCTCGGCGACACCCTGAACAGCGCCGAGGAGCTCACGGTCTTCGCACCCTACGACCCGGCCTTCGCCGAGATCCCCGAGAAGGACCTCAACGCGCTGGTCGAGGGCGGTCAGCAGGACGGCCAGGACAGCCAGCTCTACTCGATCCTGGCGCACCACGTGGTCGGGGCGAACGCCGACGCGTCCGCCGTGGTCGGCGAGCACGAGACCCTCGCGGGCGACATGCTCACCGTCGAGGGCGACACCTCGGGCATGACCGTCTCCGACGGCACCGTCACCGCGACCGTGCTGTGTGGCAACATCCCCACCGCGAACGCCACGGTCTACGTGATCGACAAGGTCCTGACCGGGGTCCAGTGACCCAGGTCGACTGACCCTGGCCAACGACCTGCGAACCCGGAAGGATCACACCATGGATCCGGGGCAACCCGAGTCGGCCGGCACTCCCACCGCGGGGGTGCCGGCCGGCGCCGGTGACCAGCTGACGGCACTGCTGCGTCGTTCGGCGCGCGGTGACCGTGTCGCCTTCGCCGAGCTGTACGACGCCACCGCCGCTCGGGTGCACGGTCTCGTGCGCCGGGTGGTGCGGGACCCCTCCCAGGCGGAGGAGGTCACCCAGGAGTGCTACCTCGAGATCTGGCGCACCGCGACACGGTTCGACCCCGAGCGGGGCAGCGCCCTCTCGTGGCTGCTGACCATCGCTCACCGCAAGGCCGTCGACCGGGTCCGCAGCGCGGAGGCGACGACCCGCCGGGAGGCGACGTACCACCAGCGCAACCAGGCGGTCGACCACGACCAGACCGCCGATGCCGCCCACGCGTCGCTGGAGGCGCACCGGGTGCGGACCGCCCTCGGGCAGCTCACGGAGGTGCAGCGGGAGGCGATCGAGCTGGCCTACTTCGGTGGCTACACCCACACCGAGGTGGCCTCCTTGCTCGACCTGCCCGTGGGCACGGCGAAGACCAGGATCCGCGACGGCCTGATCAGGCTGCGCGACACGATCGGAGTGGCACGATGACCGACGACGAGAGGTACGACATGCACGCGCTGTCCGGTGCGTATGCCGTGGACGCCCTCGACGACGCCGAGCGTGCCCGCTTCGAGGAGCACCTGCGCACCTGCCCGGAGTGCCGGGCCGAGGTCGACAGCTTCCACGAGACGACCGCGCTGCTCGGCACCGAGGAGATGGCGCCGCCCGCGGGGCTGCGCGACCAGGTGCTCGCCGGCATCGAGACGATCCGGCCGCTGCCGCCGCTGATGTCCCACGACGCGGAGCCGTCGGGGACGGAGACCGCCGGTGGAGGCCGTGACGACCTCGCCGCACGGCGGCGCCGCTGGTTCCAGCCCTCGCTGCTCGTGGCGGCGGCCGTGGTGGTGCTCGTCGCCGCGGCTGCGGCGATCTGGCTCGGGCCCTGGTCGGACGACGCCCCGGCGCCGGCGCCGACCGCGACCGAGCAGGTGCTGCAGGCCGACGACGCCTCCCGGACCACGCTGGAGTTCGACGACGGGTCGACGGCCACGGTGATCGTCTCCCGGTCGGTGGATCGCGCGGTGATCGTCACCGAGGACATGGCGCCGGCTCCGGAGGGCAAGGTCTATGAGCTGTGGTTCCAGAACACCGCGGGTGAGATGGAACCGGCCGGGCTGATGCCCGACGACAGTGACGCGACCGTGCTGCTCGACGGCGAGGTCGGTGCGCACACCGGCGTCGGGATCACGGTCGAGCCCGACGGCGGCTCCCCCGAGCCGACGACGGATCCGATCGCCGTCTTCGCGATCAACGGCTGAGGAGACTCCCTTGACGAGCCGCACCCCGCGGCGCGTCGCCGTGGTGGGCTCCGGCGTTGCCGGGCTCACCGCGGCGTACGTCGCCTCTCGTACCGCCCGGGTGACCCTCTACGAGGCCGACACCCGGCTCGGCGGGCACGCCGACACGCACCGGGTCACCGACGCCGCCTCGGGTCGCGAGCTGGCGATCGACACCGGCTTCATCGTGCACAACCGACGCACCTACCCGGTGCTGCTCCGGCTCTTCCACGAGCTGGGCGTGCCGACCCAGGAGTCGGAGATGTCGCTGTCGGTCAGCGACGAGGAGACCGGGCTCGAGTGGGCGGGCGCGCTCGGGCCGCGCGGCCTCCTCGGCTCGTCGGCCGCCCGGCGCGACCCGGCGTACTGGCGGATGCTGACCGAGATCCCGCGGTTCCACCGGGCGGCGCGGAGGCTGCTGCGTGCCGGCACCGACGACCTGACCACCCTCGGGGACCTCCTCGACCAGCACGGGTTCACGCCGTACTTCCGCCGGCACTTCATGGAGCCCCTCGTCGCGGCGGTGTGGTCGACCGACCCGGCGGTCGCGCTGGACTACCCGGCGGCCTACCTCTTCACGTTCCTCGAGCACCACGGGATGCTCGCGGTCTTCGGGTCGCCCACGTGGCGCACCGTCACCGGCGGATCGCACACCTACGTCGACCGGGTGGCCGCCACGGTCAGCGCGGCCGGCGGCGAGATCCGCACCGGCGCACCCGTGCTGGGCGTGACCGAGACGGCCGACGGGGTCCGGGTGCGCACGGCCGGCGGCGCCGAGACCTACGACGCCGCCGTGGTGGCGAGCCACCCCGACCAGGCGCTCGCGCTGCTCACCGACCCCACACCGGTGCAGCAGAAGATCCTCGCGGAGCTCCCCTACTCGCCCAACACCGCGCTGCTCCACACCGACACCCGGCTGCTCCCGACGACCCGCGACGCCCGGGCGGCGTGGAACTTCCGCCGCCCCCGCGCCCACCAGGACGCGGTGCTCGTCACCTACGACCTCACCCGGCTGCAGCGGCTGCCGACCGACACCCGCTACCTCGTCACCCTCGGCGGCGAGCACCTCGTCGACCCGGCGACCGTGATCGCCCGCCGCGACTACGCCCACCCGCTCTACACCCCGAGCTCCGTCGCCGCCCGGTCCCGGCTGCCCGAGATCGACAGCGACCGGCTCGTCTTCGCCGGCGCCTACCACGGCTGGGGATTCCACGAGGACGGCGCCCGCTCCGGGCTGTCGGCGGTCGAGCGGCTCGGGCTCGCGTGGCCATCGGGCGTCTCGATAC
>CAZJDU010000001.1:0-89832 GCA_964544855.1 uncultured Nocardioides sp. | reverse complement strand
GGGCTGTCGGCGGTCGAGCGGCTCGGGCTCGCGTGGCCATCGGGCGTCTCGATACCCCCGCTCGTCCCTCGCGGGCTACTCGACGAACGAACACCTCGCGAGCCGCTCGACGAACGAACACCTCGCTCATCGAACAAGCGGTCCTCGGGCGTCTCGATACGCCCGCTCGTCCCTCGCGGGCTACTCGACGAGCGACCAACTCGCGGGTCGCTCGACGAACGAACACCTCGCGAGCGGGGCGGTCGTTCGTCGAGTAGCCCGGGGCGAGGGACGAGCCCCGGGCGTATCGAGACGTCCGGCGCGACGGCGTACGCGACGACGATCACCCACACCCGGCGCGAGCCGTTCGGGCGGCGCTTCGAGCACCGCTCGCACACCTGGCTGGTCGACCTCGACCACCTGCCGGAGCGGGCGACACCGGCGGGCGGGACCTTCGAGGCGCGCGACCACTTCACCGGCGACGCACCGACGATCCGAGCGGGCCTGGAGCGGTTCCTCGCGGCGCAGGGCAGCACGCTCCGGCCGGGCCGGGTGCTGATGCTCGCGCACCCGCGCGCCTTCGGGCAGTGCTTCAACCCGATCAGCGTGCACTGGTGCTGGGCCGACGCCGACGGCACCGGCACGCCCGACGCGACCGTCGTCGAGGTGCACAACACCTACGGCGACCGGCACGCCTACCTCCTCGCGCCCGACGCCGACGGCCGGGCCACCACCGCGAAGGCGATGTACGTCTCGCCGTTCCACGGCACCGACGGGACGTACGCCGTCCACGCCCCACCTCCCGA
This sequence comes from uncultured Nocardioides sp., assembly GCA_964544855.1. Taxonomy (GTDB): domain Bacteria; phylum Actinomycetota; class Actinomycetes; order Propionibacteriales; family Nocardioidaceae; genus Nocardioides. The sequence goes on along the minus strand of CAZJDU010000001.1, from coordinate 89,047 downwards.
TCCGGCCACCGGCCGGGTCCGGGTCTCCGTCTCCCTCCGGACCGACGACGGAGCCCGCTTCGACGCTGCCCTCACCGGCGCGCCGACGTGGGCTCCCCGGGCACCCCTCGCCTCGCTCCGCGGCGCGGCCCTGATCCGGATGCACGGCATCCGGCTGTGGCTGCGCGGGCTCCCGGTCCGCCCCCGCCCCCACCATCACCAGGAAGGTGCGCGATGACTGCGACCACCCAGCGGCACCCCGTCCGCGACTGGCCCGACCTGTGTCCCCCACCGACCGCCGGTGTCGGTGCGGCGATCGCCCGCCGGATGTTCCGCGCGGCGATCAACCGGCTCGACGTCACCGTCCGCGTGGCGGCCGGCTCCCGTACGCCGGCGGAGGTGCTCGGGCGCGGTGGCCCGATGATCGAGGTGCACCGTCCCGACGAGCTCTACGCCCGGCTGGCCCGGGACCAGCTGATCGGCTTCGGCGAGGCCTACCTGACGGGCGCGTGGGACGAGGGCGACGCCGCCTCTCCGGGCGCGCTCGGGGAGTTCCTCGCCGTGCTCGCCGCTGACGTGGGCTCGCTCGTGCCCGGCCCGTTGCAGCGGCTCCGGCAGCTCGTGGTGACCCGGCGGCCGCGCTCGGACCGGGGCAGCCGGCGCAACACCCGCACCAACGTGGCGCACCACTACGACCTGTCCAACGACCTCTTCGCGCTGTTCCTCGACCCGACGCTGTCCTACTCCGCGGCGCTCTTCGACGGTCCGCCCGAGCAGGCGACGGCCGCCGACCTGCCGGAGGCCCAGCAGCGCAAGATCGACCGGCTGCTCGACCGGGCCGGGGTCACCGACGGCACCCGGCTGCTCGAGATCGGCACCGGCTGGGGCGAGCTGGCGATCCGCGCGGCGGCCCGCGGCGCCCGGGTCCGCACGATCACGCTCTCCTCCGAGCAGCAGGAGCTGGCCCGGCAGCGGATCGCCGCCGCGGGCTTCGCCGACCGGGTCGACGTGGAGCTGTGCGACTACCGCGCCCTCCTCGACGACCCGGCCGCGGCAGCGGCGTACGACGCCGTGGTGTCGGTGGAGATGATCGAGGCGGTCGGCCGGCCCTACTGGCCGACCTACGTCCGCACCCTGGACCGAGTGCTGGCACCGGGCGGACGGGTCGCGATCCAGGCGATCACCATGCCGCACGACCGGATGCTGGCGACGCGGGACACCCACACCTTCATCACCAAGTACATCTTCCCCGGTGGGGCGCTGCCGTCGGTGCGGGCGCTCGAGGAGACGCTCGCCGAGCACACCTCGCTGCGGGTGGTCGACGACCTGGCGTTCGGGCAGCACTACGCCCGCACGCTGCAGCTGTGGGACGAGTCGTTCGCCGAGGCCCGCGACGCGGTGCTCGCGCTGGGCTTCGACGGCACGTTCTGCCGGATGTGGCACTTCTACCTGGAGTACAGCCGCGCCGGCTTCGCCTCCGGCTATCTCGACGACCACCAGCTCACCTTCGCGAGGGAGGCCTGATGTCCGCGGCGACCGACACGACCAGGGACACCCGGTCCACCGACGAGGGCGTGGCTCACCGGCTGGGCGCCGCGCTGGCGCCTTTCGTCGGCGGCGACCTGCCGGTGCGGCTGGTCGCCTGGGACGGCTCGACGACCGGACCCGCCGACGCGCCGGTGGTCGAGCTGCGCTCGCCCGACGCGCTGCGGCGGCTGCTGTGGCACCCCGGCGAGCTGGGGGCCGCGCAGGCCTACGTGACCGGCGAGCTCGACGTGCCGGGTGACCTCGAGGAGGCGCTGACCCACGCCTTCGCCGTGGCGCGGGAGCGCGGGCTGAGCAGTCGCCGGCCGTCGCTGCGGGCGGTCGCGAGCGCCGTACGGACGGCGGTGGGGCTCGACCTGCTCGGGCGGCCGCCGGCGCCGCCGGCGACCCAGGCGCAGGTGCGGGGTCGGCTGCACACCCGGCTCCGTGACCGGGCCGCGATCCAGCACCACTACGACATCCCGGCCGCGTTCTACGCGCTGATCCTCGACCCGTCGATGGCCTACTCCTGCGGCTACCACACCACGCCGTCGGCGACGCTCGACGAGGCGCAGCAGGCGAAGCTGTCGCTGGTGTGTCGCAAGCTCGGCCTCGAGCCGGGGTCGCGGCTGCTCGACGTCGGCTGCGGCTGGGGTGCGATGGCGATCCACGCCGCGGAGCACTTCGGGGCGCGCGTCGACGCCGTCACGATCTCCGCGGAGCAGCGCGACCACGCCGAGCGTGCGGCCCGGGAGCGCGGGGTGGCCGACCGGGTGGAGTTCCGGCTGTGCGACTACCGCGACGCCGTGCCGCTCCCGGGCGCGGAGTACGACGCCGTGGTGTCGCTCGAGATGGGCGAGCACGTCGGGCAGCGCACCTACCCGACGTACGCCGGCGTCCTGCGCGACTCCGTGCGGCCGGGCGGCCGGGTGCTGGTGCAGCAGATGTCGCGATCGGGCCGCTGGCCCGGAGGCGGGCCGTTCATCGAGTCGTTCATCGCGCCCGACATGCACATGCGGCCCGTCGGCGAGACCGTGGCGCTGCTGGAGCAGGCCGGGCTGGAGGTGCGCGACGTGCACGCCCTGCGGGAGCACTACGTGCGCACCGTCGCCGGCTGGCGGGAGAACTTCGAGGCGAACCACGACCGGCTCACCGACCTCGTCGGCGAGGAGATGATGCGGGTCTGGCGGCTCTACCTGGTCGGCGGCGCGCTGGCCTTCCGCGACGGCCGGATGGGCGTCGACCAGATCCTGATGGTGCGGCCCGGAGCGCCGCACGACCTGCCGTGGGAGCGCACGTGGTGACCGACCTCCTCGTCGCGCTCGGCGGCACCCTGATCGTCGCCACGGCGGTGATGACAGTGACGGCACTGGTGGCACGCGCCCAGGGCCGGGTTGTCGTTGTGGACGTGGCCTGGGGGCTGGTGCTGGTGCTGATGGCGTGCACCGCCGCCGCCGTGGCGACTCTTCTCGACTCGGGCACTCCGTGGCGCAGCTGGCTGGTGGCCGGCCTGGTGACGATCTGGGGGCTTCGCCTGTCCTGGCACGTCGCCCAGCGCAGCCGCGGAGGTGGCGAGGACCCGCGCTACGAGCAGCTGCTCGGCGGGCCCCTCGCCGAGGTCGGGACGGGGGTCGCGGTGCGCAAGGTCTTCGCCGTGCAGGGCGTTGCTGCCTGGCTCATCGTGGCTCCCGTCACGATCGGCGCCGTGCTGGAGGTGCGGTGGTGGCCGGTGGTGGTGCTCGGAGTGCTGGTGTGGGCGCTCGGGATCGTCTTCGAGGCGGTCGGCGATGCCCAGCTCGCGTCGTACCGCCGGCAGCCGCGTGACGCACGGCCGCAGGTGCTCGACACCGGGCTGTGGCGCTACACCCGGCACCCGAACTACTTCGGCGACGCCTGTGTGTGGTGGGGCGTGTGGCTGGCCGCGGGTCTCGCGAGCGGCTGGGTCGTCGGGCTGGTGACCGTGCTCGGTCCGCTGGCGATGACGTACTTCCTCGTCTTCGCCACCGGCGCTCGGCTGCTGGAGCAGTCGATGATGCAGCGCCCGGGATATCCGGAGTACGCCGCGCGGACGTCGATGTTCGTGCCGTTGCCGCCGCGGCAGCGGTGATCTCCTCGGATCGCTGACGGATCGCTGACGGATTCCTCCCATCCGGATCCGCGACGGCGTCGAACCACGTGTGACCGAGATGACATCGAGGCGGGTCCCGATGATCCGCTGCTCCCCGAGGAGATCCATCATGCGTACCTCCCTTCGTATCGCCGGCGCGGTGGCTGCGGTCGCCCTACCGCTGGCCATGCTCCCGACGACAGCCCACGCCGATCACGCCAACGGCAGCTACAGCTCGCGGCTGGACCCGCAGAACGGGTCCGGGGGCTCGGGCATGGTGACGGTCACCGTCGACGGCGACCAGGCGACCGTGGAGCTGAGCTACAGCGGCCTCGCCGAGGAGTTCGACGGCGGGCCGTTCCCCCACGTGCAGCACATCCACATCGGCGGCCAGGGCGTGTGCCCGACGCCGTCGGCCGACGCCGACGGTGACGGCGTGGTCAGCACGCCGGAGGGCCAGGAGGCGTACGGCGCGGTCGGCACCACGCTGTCGACCTCCGGTGGCACCGGCGCCGGCGAGGCCACCAACATCAAGCTCGCCCCCGGCGGCGGCAGCGCCGACTACAGCCGCACCTTCACCATGAACGAGGACACCCTCGACGCGCTGGCCTCGGGCAGCGGCGTCGTCGTGGTCCACGGTCTGGACCCGTCCACGCTGAGCCAGCAGGCGCAGAACGCGAAGAGCCCGCTGGTCCCCGAGCTGCCGCTCGCGGCGACGGCTCCGGCGCTCTGCGGCTCGATCGGCACCATGCCGAGCGGCGGGGTCGCTACCGGTGAGGGCTCGACCTCGGGCCTCGAGGACCTCGGGCTGCTCGGTGGCGGCGCGGCGCTGGCCCTCGGCGGCAGCGCGCTCTACGTCCTCCACCGGCGCCGCCAGGGCGCTCCGGTCGAGGCCTGAGACCGGCTGACACCTCTGCAGGAGACACGATGACGAGCGGGACCGCACGCCGGGGAGGCCGGGCCCTCCCCCTGGCCGCCCTGGCGGCGGTCACGCTCGGCGTCGTGCTCGTCGCGTGGGTGCTCACCCACCAGACGCCGTCGCCGACGCCGCCCGAGTCCGTCGGGACGGTCGATCCCGGCACGGACCCGTCGGCCGGAGCGGGGTCCGGCGAGTCGGCGGGACAGGACGACTCCCCGCAGGCGTCGCCGCTCGGGCTCTCGCCGCCGCGCCGGCTCTCGATCCCGTCGATCGACGTCGACACGGCGGTGCACCCGATCGGCAAGAACTCCGACGGCACCCTGGCGGTGCCGCAGCCGGGCCCGCGGCTGGACCAGGCCGCCTGGTTCGACGAGTCGCCGTCGCCCGGCCAGCCCGGCCCCGCCGTCATCGAGGGTCACGTCGACACCGAGGAGGGCCCGTCGGTCTTCTACGACCTGGCGACCCTGGAGCCCGGTGACGAGATCGAGGTGACCCGGAGGGACGGCGTCGTCGCCACCTTCACCGTCGACGCGCTGCGCGACGTGGCGAAGTCGTCCTTCCCCACCGAGCTCGTCTACGGCGGCAAGGACCTCTCCGCCCCCACGCTGCGGCTGATCACGTGCAGCCGGTTCGACCCCGACATCGGCACCCACGTGGGCAACACCGTGGTCTTCGCCAGCCTGACCCACGTGACGCCCCGGCGATGACGCGGGCGGGCGTCGTCGGCGCCCCTGCCGTCGACCGTGCCGCCGTCACCGGCCCGTGAGCAGCGCCCGGTCGAAGAAGCCCACGACCCGGGACTCGTACGCCGCGGGCGCGGCGGACAACCCGCCGGTGTGCGTGGCGCCGGGGACCCGCCACAGCTGCTTCGGTGCGCCGGCCGCGTCGAAGTAGGTGGGCTGCCGGGTGTGCTCCTGGCCGATGCCCGGCTCGGCGTAGATCAGCAGCACCGGCCGAGGGGCGATCAGGCCGATGCGCTCGACGATCGGCGGGGGTGGGCGGTGGTTGCCGAAGACCGTCGTGGCGGCCGTCATCAGGCCCTGCGAGGGCGCGAGCAACCACCGCGACGGGCCGGTCACGTCCACCTCGCCGACCCGTGCGCCCGCGCCCTCGGAGACCACCGCACCGATCGCGGACGACTGCGCAGCGGCCTCGAGCAGCGCCTCACCACCCACCGAGAACCCCATGGCACCGATCCGCCCAGGGTCCACGTCGGGCCGGTCACGGAGGTAGTCCGCGCCGGCCAGCAGGTCGCGGTCACCGGCCCAGCGCACGGCGTCGCCCTCGCTGGTCCCCTGCCCCCGGGCCTCGAGCAGCAGCACGCCGTAGCCGTGGCGGACGAGCATCCGCGCCTCGTCGGAGCGCGTGGAGCCGGGGTAGAGGATCACGGCGGCCCGGTTCGTCGACGGCACGTACCACCCGGTCAGGTCGAGCGCGTCCTCGGTCGTGACCGTCACCCGCTCGGCGGGGACGCCCACGTCCGGCGTGGTGGCGACGCGCCCGGTGTGGGTGTAGACGTAGGCCACCCCGAGGGGGAACACCACGAACCACACCAGCCCGACGGCGGCCACCGCGGCGCCGAGCGCGGTGACGGTGCGCCGCAGGGCCGGACGCCCGCCCGTGCGCCGGGACCTCCAGAGCACCACCGGCCCGGTCGCGAGCAGCCCGATGCCGGCGGGGACCGTGAGGAGCCCGCTGTGGTGGTCACCGGCGAGGCTGCCGACCACCAGGTAGTAGACCGACGGGACACCGACCAGGATCGCCAACGCGCCGACGGTCATCGCCAGCGTCGCGCGGACTCCCGCGCGGAGCAGGGGGTAGGTCGCTGCGACCGCGGCCAGCACGGCGAGCGGAACGAGGCCGCTGGCCAGATGGTCGGCCGCCGACGTGCCCGGGGGCGGTTGGAGGAAGTTGTCGTCGACGATGTGGACGGCGACGACAGCGAGGAGCAGCCGGACCAGCGTGACCTCGGTGAGTCGGAATCTCCGCGTGGCCGGGCGCGGTGTGGTGTCGACGGGGCTGGCGGCGGTGTCCATGGTCTCTCCTGTGCGGGGTGTCGTCACGACGCTAGGAGTCGGGCGACCCGCGGAGGAGAGGGCCGGCCGCACGTCCGCGGCGGATACCCGCACGGGCGGGCGGGGTGCTGTCCGCCGGGTCGTGCTGGCGGCGGCGGCCACGCTCGGGGAGGATGCCGGGGCATGAGCCTGCTCCGCGCCCGCGGTGTCGTCGTCGTGGTCGCCGTGCAGGCCGTCGTGCTGGCGGTGATGATGCCGTTCTACGGGCCGCATCGCGACGAGCTCTACTTCGCGGCCGCCGGTGAGCGGCTCGCGTGGGGCTATCCCGACCAGCCGTGGCTGACGCCGCTGCTCGCGCGGATCTCGACCGAGATCGCCGGTCACGAGCTGCTCGCGCTGCGGGTGTGGCCGCTGGTGATCATGGTCGGCGTGACGCTGCTGGCGGCGCGGATGGCGCGGCTGCTCGGCGGCAGTCCGGTGGCACAGACGCTCGCGGCCGCAGCGACCGCGTGCGGCGGGGTGACGATGGCCAACGGACACCGGCTGTCGACGGCGAGCAGCGACACGCTGGTGTGGGCGGCGGTGCTGGTGGTGGTCACCGAGGCGCTGCTCACCGATCGGCCGCGACTGTGGCTGGTCGCGGGCGTGGTGGCCGGGCTGGGGCTCTCGAACAAGTCGGGCGTCGTCGTGCTCGTCGCTACCGTGCTGGTCGCGGTGGCGACGGTGCCGGCCGGCCGGCGGCAGCTGGCCACCCCGTGGCCCTGGGTCGGCGGGATCGTCGCGGCGGTGATCTGGCTGCCCAACCTGGTCTGGCAGGCCCGCGCGGGCTGGCCGCAGCTGACGCTCGCGGAGGACATCCGGGCCGAGTACGGGGGGCTCGGCGGCCGTCTCGAGCTCGTCGGCCAGGCAGTCGTGATGTACTCCCCCGTCCTCGCGGTCGTGTGGATCGGCGGCATCGTCGCGCTGCTGCGCCGGCCGTCGTGGCTCGCGGCCCGCCCGGTGGCGCTGGTCTTCCTGCTCACCCTCGGCACCTATCTGGTGATCGGCGGCAAGGGGTACTACCTGGCCGGTGCGATCGTGCCGCTGCTCGCGGCGGGGTTCGTCGCGTTGACCGAGCGCTGGCCCGGGCGCGACGGCGTCGTGACCGGTGTGGTGCTGGCGCTGACGCCGATCGTCGCGTGGCCGGCGCTGGTGCCGGTGCTGCCGGTGACGACGTACGCCGACAGCCCGTGGCGCGGCATCGACGACGACCAGGCCGAGACCGTCGGCTGGCCGTCGTACGTCGGTCAGGTGCGGGCCGTGCTCGGCGACCTGCCGGCGTCGGAGCGGGCGAGCGCCGTGGTGCTGACCAGCAACTACGGCGAGGCGGGCGCGCTGGAGTGGTACGGGCTCGACGTACCGGTCTTCTCCGGTCACAACGGGTACGCCGCCTGGGGTCCACCAGCCGACGGCGCCGGCCCGGTCGTCGCCGTCGGTGAGCGCGCCACGTCGCATCTCACGGGCTGCACGCTCGCCGACCGCGTCGTCGATCGGCCGGGCGTGGCCAACGAGGAGGCCGGTGTGGGGATCTGGGTCTGCGACGGGCCGGACGGCACCTGGTCGGAGATCTGGCCCGATGTCGAACGGCTCGCCGCCTGAGCAGTGTCGCGGCACCGATCGGCCCGGCCGAGCAGGCTGGAGGCGACAGCGAGCGTCCGCCTCGGCCGCCGCGAGGAGGGTGGCGATGACGACCACCGGTCAGCCCTCGAGCCCCACGGAGCAGCGGGCGCGCACGGTCACCGCACTGCTGCTCGCCTGCGGCGTGCTGTACGGCGTCACCTACGTGATCGCCAACGATGTCGTCGCCGCGGCGATCCTCGGTGACTACGACCCGATCGACCAGGCGGTGAGCGAGCTGTCGGCGGCGGGCGTCGCGTCGCGGCCGTTCCTGGTCGTGATGGCGGCGGTCTGGGGGCCGATGCTGACGGCCTTCGGGATCGGCGTGTGGCGCGCCGCGGCCGGCCCGGTCAGATCTGGCCGCCGGCCACCAGGCCCGTTGGGGCGTGCTGGGGTTGAAGGTGCCGATCAGCACGTTCAACCCCACGAGCCCGGAGCCAGCTCGTGACGCACGGAAACCGGTGGCGTCCGACCCGACGGGAGGCGCACCCTGGGCGGCTGTGCTGGGCAGTCTCTCTGAGCAGGCTCCGGCATCGATGGGTGATCGGCAGCCACCGGAGTCCGCGGTGTATCAAGGTGCCCCATGACCTACCCACCACCCGCTCCTGCTCCCCGGGCACCCAGCGGCGCCTACCGGTTCTGGGCCCACGCCCTGACCTGGGTCCCCGTGGCCTTCGTCGTCGTGGGCTTCGTGGTGAGCATCGTGCTGCTCGTCGTCGCTGACTCATCGGTGGACGACGCGGCCTACGGCTACCTGGCGATCGTGATCTGGGGGCTGCTGCTCGTCGGGTCGCCGGTCCTGCTCGCGGCGTTCGTCGCCGGGGTGGTGATGCTGGTGCGCGGGGGCCGCTGAGCTCACCCGGCGGGTGCCGCGCTGCCGGCTGGTACGACGGCGTCGCGCGTCGCGGCGAACCGCGACCGGTAGCGCCGCGGCGAGATGCCGACCTCCTGGGTGAAGGTGGCCCGGAAGGTCACCGGCGACCCGAAGCCCACGTCGTAGGAGATCCGGTCGACGGTCAGGTCGGTGGCCTCGAGCAGCTCCTTGGCCACGGCGATCCGCTCCGCGGCCACCCAGCGCATCGGCGTGGTGCCGACGTCCCGCTCGAACCGGCGGGCGAGGGTGCGGGGCGAGAGGCTGGCCGCGCGGCCGAGCTCGGCCAGCGTCACCGACCGACGGAGGTTGTCCCGCAGCCAGGTGCGGAGATCGTCCAGCCAGGCGGCGCGGTCCTCCAGGGGCTCGGCCTCGACGTACTGCGCCTGGTCGCCGTCGCGGTGGGAGGCGATGACGAGGGAGCGCGCCCGGGCGTTCGCGGCGCGCTCACCGTGGTCGGTCCGGATCAGGTGCAGGCAGAGGTCGAGACCGGCCGAGGAGCCGGCGCTGGTGAGGATGTCGCCGTCGTCGACGTAGAGGGCGCGGGTGTCGACCTCGAGCGTGGGATATCTCCGCTGCAGCAGCGCGGCGTGGCGCCAGTGGGTGGTGACCCGCCGGCCGTCGAGCAGGCCGGCCTCGGCGAGCGCGAAGGTGCCGGTGCACAGGGCCGCGATGCGGACGCCGCGGTCAGCAGCCCGTCGCAGCTCGCGGAGCAGCGGGGCACCGGCCGACCGCCACGGCGGCACCGCCGGCACGAGCACCGTGTCGCCCTCGGCCACCTCGCTCAGCGGCCGGTCCGGCACCAGCCGGGCGCCGGTGTGGGTCCGCACGCCGCGCAGGTCGCCGCAGAGCGTCACGTCGTAGAGCGGACCGTGCTCGGGGTCCCAGTCGTAGCCCAGCGCCTCCAGCGGCATGCCGATCTCGAAGAGGGTCATCCCGTCGATGAGGGGGATCGTGATCGTCGGTCGGCTCATGTGGCAAGATCCTAGCAGTTTACGTCGATCCTGCCACTCCTCTCGGTGCGCATCCGGTGCGACTCTCGAGTCATGTACTTCGACGACTTCATCGCCCAGCAGACGATCCGTGCCAACGCCCCCTCCGCCGCGCGCCGGCCGCACGCCCCGCAGCCCACGCGTGGCGTGCTCCGCCGACTGTGGAGCGGGCTCCGCCACGCAGCATGGGGCATCGACGCCGGCTCCGCCGTGCGCCACGGGATCGCCGTACCTCCCGATCACGGCGCCCGCAACCACGGTGGTTGAGGTGCGAGGAGCCCTGGCGACGAGTCTCGAAACCACGGGTCGCCGGCCCGCTCCTCAGCGACCCGCCAGGTCGGCGTGCTCCTCCGCGAACGCACCGGCAGCCTCGACGAACCCGTCGAGCTCGGCGTCGGTGACGGCGAGGCTGAGCGCGAGGTAGCCGCGCTCGGCGACGTAGTAGCCGCGGGCGAGCAGGTCGTGCCAGAGCAGCCGCCGCCAGCGGGGGTCGACGTCGGCCACGTCGGACCAGCGCGTCACCGGGCCCGGCGTCGGGTGGATGGTCATCATCGACCCGACGCCGGTGACGCTGAAGCCGACCGGCGCGAGGGCCTGCGACAGCCGCTCGCGGAGCCGGTCGCCGCGGGCGTTGAGCCCGGCGAGCGTGTCGGCGTCCAGCAGGGCCGCGACGACGGGGCCGACGGCCATGGTGAAGGCGTTGTTGTTGAAGGTGCCACCGTGGGTGAGCCCGCCGTACGCCGGGTCGTAGGCCGCCATCACCTCGCGCGGCCCGCCGAAGGCGCCGAAGGAGAGCCCGCCGCCGAAGTACTTGCCGAGCACGGTCAGGTCGGCGCGGACGCCGTACGTCGCCTGGGCGCCGCCGACCGCGAGCCGCGAGGTCATCACCTCGTCCATGATGAGCAGGGCGCCGTGGCGGCGGGTGAGGACACGCAGGGTGGCGAGGAAGTCCGGGGCCGCGGGGATGCAGCCGCCGGCGCCGAGCATCGGCTCGACGAGGACGCCGGCGATCCGGTCGCCGTGCCGGGCGAGCTCGGCCTCGACGGCGGCCACGTCGTTGTAGGGCAGGACGGTGAAGTCGAAGGGCACCCGCAGCGGCTCGCTGCCGGGCAGGAACGTCATCGGCCCGCCGTGGTAGGCACCCTCGAAGACGACCACCCGGTCGCGCCCGGTGACGTGGCGGGCGGTGAGCACCGCCATCAGGTCGGCCTCGCTGCCGGAGTTCGTGAAGCGCACCTGGTCGACCGAGTCGAACCTCTCGACCAGTGCCCGGGCGAACGCGGTCTCCGGCTCGCTCATCGCGCCGTAGGACCAGCCCCGGTCGAGGACGGCGCTGATCGCGTCGGCGACCTCGGGCCGGCGCCCGAGCAGGCCGGCCGAGTAGTCGCCGAGCAGGTCGACGACCTTGTCGCCGTCCGCCGAGGTGAGCACAGCACCGTCGGCGCCGGCGATGCGCACGCCGAACGGCTCGGTGTGCAGCACCGACCTGGTGTTGCCACCGGGCAGCACCTCCGCCGCCTCCCGCGCCAGGCGCGCGCTCTCCGGATGGGTGGCGACATACCGCTGGACCGCGCGGCCCAGGGCGTCGTCGACGGCGTCGCTCATGTCAGCAAGGTAGCCGGACGACGACGGGCGCTGGGATGTCAGCCGATCACGACCTCGGCTCAGACGCTCGGGACCCTGCGGCATGCCGCCCAGATTGGGGCAGGCGCGGGCCCTGACGGTGGTTGAGGTGCGAGCTTTGCGAGCCGGTGACGGTGGTTGAGGTGCGAGCTCGCGAGCCTCGAAACCACCCCGGCAGCGGTGGTCTCGATGCTCGTCTCCAGGGCTCCTCGCACCTCACCACCGTGGGGAACCCGCGCAGCTCATGGAGGCCACCAACGTGTTCTCGCGGGTCACGACGTGACTCGGGGCGACACGCTTGTCCCGGGAGGAGATCGCGGCCGGCGTGGTGTGGAAGAGGTCGGCGACCTCGGGTACGCGGCGCGCTTCGATCTCGAGGTGCCACAGCACCCTGACTTCCCCGTGGGGTCACGACGGATCAGGACCACCCGCAGTGCTCCCGGGGTCATACTCCGGCTCCGACAGCGGCAGGGAGGACCAGATCGACGGTGCGACACCGACGCGTCGCCTGCTGCTGGGCGGACTACGACGACTGACGCACACTTGCGGTGTGCTGCACCGCCACCCGTTCCTCAGCCTGCTGACCGGCGCCTACCTGGTGTTCCTGGGCTGGCTCACCCTGACCCCGCAGGCCGACCACACCCGAGAGGTGCAGCTGGTGCAGCGGGTGCTGGACGCGCTGCACCAGCGCGGGTACGCGGAGTCGGTCGACTACGAGCGCTTCGAGTTCCTGGCCAACATCGCACTGTTCGTGCCGGTGGGAGTCTTCCTGCTGCTGCTCTTCGGCGCGGGCGGATGGTGGCTCGCGTTGCTGTCGTCGTTCGGGATGACGCTCTTCATCGAGGGCATGCAGACCCAGATCCCCGGTCGGGTGACCGACGACCGCGACCTCATCGCCAACGGCCTCGGCGCGTTGATCGGGATCGCACTCGCCGTGATGCTCACGATGCCGGCCACGCTTCGCCGGCGACGACGGCGGACGGCCGCCCGGACGTAACCGACAGGGGACTCGATGCCGGGGCGGCACCCGAGAGATCCATGGTTCACATTGCGGTCACCGTGCCGTCCGGGCGCGTTCTGCCGGCCTCCAGGAAGCGGGACCAGAACGAGGGCGGTCGACTACGAGGACGCCGACACCCCGGTCATGCCATCGTCCTCGAGCACAAGCGGTCCGTCGAGCTGCGGCTCTCGGAAGCTCGTCGCGGCGGACCTCCCCGGCGCGAAGGGCCGGAAGCGACTCGCCCGCTGCCAGGTCTTCCTACTGCTGGAGGGTGCCTTCGCCCACAACGGCCTCCATGGCCGGGATCTGCTGATCGAGGTACGGGAGGACCTCCGCGAGCTGGTCAGCGACCGCACCTGACGACCGACTCCGTGCCGTCCGACCAGGTCGGTCAGGGGTGCTCGACCCGGTCCCGGACGCACACGATCAGCGCTGTGAGGTCCAGGCCGTACGTCGGACCACCGGCCAGCCCATAAGCCTCCAGCCGACCTGCGGCGCGCTCGACCAGTCGCGAGGCACCGACGGCGTTGCCGCGCTCGTGATGGGTCAGCCCGACGCACAGCTGGGCCAGGCCCTGCCACAGTTCGCGCTCCTCCTCGGGGCAGGACTTCCACCGGACCTCGAGGGCCTCGTGGGCGGCGAACGGCCGGCCGTCGTCCAGCAGAGCGCGCGCGTAGGCGAGGGTCTCGTCCGGCGGCAGCGGCTCCTCGGAGATCGGCTCCACCCCGGCCTCGCCGTACGGCAGCGGACGGCCGAGCCGGTCGCGCGGGCGTGCCTGCTCAGCACGTCCCTGGGCGTTGCGGTCGCGCTCGTGCACCATGTCCGGCCCACCTCCAGTTCCACCATCAGGGTCGTGGGCGCTCCGCCCGACGCCCGCCCCCACGGTACGGACCCACGGGGTCCGTCGCGCGCCGCCGTCCGCCGTTGGCCGCAACCGTGGACGGCACGGGTCCAGGCCTTGAGAGTCGCTGCATGGCGAACGCGGGAGAGGTCTACGAGCTGCTGGCGAAGATCGCGGCCGGGGCGTCCGAGCCGATCACGTAGGGACACCTCGAAGGTCTGACCGGCGTGCCCGGTCACTTCCAGGGTGCGATGTTGAAGGCGGTCCAGAGGCGCTGCTCGGCCGACGGCGAGCCCGACCTGACGTCCCTTGGTCGTCGGCCGGGACCACGAGGACGGATCATGTCTCGCCACGAGGCGTGAGCGTGGCGATCAGCCGGGCGCCGAGTCCTCGGCCGCCCACTGTTCCAACTCCTCAGGGGTGAACGCGCGCAGCACGCAGAACTCATTGCCGTCGGGGTCGGCCATCACGACGAAGCTCTGGTCGGGACGCTGCCCGACATCGACGCGGGCGGCACCGAGACCTTCGAGCCGGGCGATCTCGGCGGCCTGGTCCTTCGGACGCAGGTCGGGGTGCCAGCGATTCTTGACCTGTTTCCCCTCCGGAACACGCAGGAACAGCAGATCAGGCGCGACACCGTCCTGCGGGCTCCCGGCCGGCGGCTCGAGAACGACCTCGTCGCCGGTGTCGTGAGTGCGACGCCAACCGAGCGCCTCCTGCCAGAAGTCCGCCGTGCGGACCGGGTCGGTGGAGTCGAGGTTGAAGCACTGGATGCTCAGGTCTGTCATGACCTCAGCGTGTCCCGGAACGGACCTCCATGCCCACCCATTTTGTGTCTTCTGCAGCTCATCGGCGGCGCGGAACCGCAGCAGCATGGATCGCGGAGCGTGGCCGTGCATAGTCGGTTGCGCCCGGTGGCTTCCAGGCATGCCGAGGTAGCGCTCGATCTCGACGTCGAGCAGCGCGCCGCGAAGCGGCCACGTCGATCCGCCGCGATCGGGACCTCGACCGGAGCGTGGGGTCAGCCGGTTTCAGGCTTTCGGTGCATCGGCGGAGGTGTACGCCGCCCGAACGCTCCGGTCGGTCCGCCTGCGGGTGGTCGTCAGCTCTCGATCACGGAGCCGACGACGGTGTCGCTCGGCCCCTTGCGCGCGACGAAGGCGAGCCAGACGAGCACGACGCCGCCGATCAGGATGAACAGTCCGAACAGCCAGGACAGGCCGGTGGCCGTCTGGTCGGGGTGCGTCACGAACAGGATGCCCAGCACCAGGTCGACCGCGGCGCTGAGGAACGCGAGCCAGCGCGACATGCCGAGAGAGCTGCCGAAGGCAGCGAACAGCTCGAAGATGCCGCGGATGATCAGCCAGACTCCGATCACCCAGATCACCGTGCTCGCAGCGACACCCGGGCGAAAGATGCAGAAGAACGCTGCGACGAGTGCGAGCACACCGAGCAGCCCGAACAACCCCTTCGCGGCCCCGGACGGTGCGCGGATCGCCGCGACCAGGAACCCGATGCCATCGATCAGTACCCAGACCCCGACGAGGATCACCAGGACCCTCAGGGTGATGTCGGGCCAGACCATGACGGCAACACCGATCGCTGCGGCCACGAGCCCGCGCACGAGCATCGCCTTCCACTCGGGCCTGGTGAACGCGATGCCGAGAGTGGTCGTCGTTTCTCCCACCATTGCTGCTCCTCCCCTGTTGCGGAGCCGCAAGGCCCTGCTCCGAGGTCTGCTGCGAACGACAACTGCACGGTACTGCAGACGGAGCACGTCGGGACCCAACCGTCGGCATTCGACAGACCGGGGTCAGGGAGAGGATGCGCCCAGGACAGGTGCGTCTCAACGCCACGAGACGACCACGGGCACGAGCGGGTCTAGGAGAACGGCGCCCGACTGGTCGAACGTTCCGCTCCTCTGGACAGCTCGGCTCGCCACCAGGCGTCGCTCTCGATCCGCTCCACTCGGCGCAGGATGAGGTCGCCGTAGGCAAACTCCTCGAGCTCTGCACGGGTCAGCGGCCACGGCGGTCCCTCCACCTCGGTCCGTTCGTCCCGTGCGGTCGCGAAGACCAGGAGGGTGCCTCGTGGTGCCACGAGCGCGGCGATGTTCTGCGCAGCGGCCGTGTGCTGCTCGGGCGGCATCGACTGCACGGTGAGACTCTCGACCACCAGGTCGAAGCCACGCTGCCACTCGTGGGGAAGGTCCAAGACGTCGGCGACGACGTAGTCCACCTCGCTGGCAGGATACTTCCGCCGCGCTGCAGCAATCGCGGTCGGCGCGAAGTCGAAGGCAGTGGTTCGACATCCCAGCCGCGCGAGGAACTCGGCGTCGGCCCCGTAGCCGCATCCCACGACCAGCGCTGTGCGGCCACCGCCCGCCAGGTCTCGGGCTTCGGCCCACTCCACGAGCGGGGGACGAGGTGCGCCGACGTCCCAGGGCGGCCGGGCACCCCCGGCCTCCGCGTCGGCGTAGATCGCTTCGAACATGCCCGATGGCTCGCCCGTCACGATTCGAGACTAGCCACCGCGTTGTCCCGCTGCACCGGTCGAGCCGAAGGGGGAACGATGACGCCTCGACATGCTGCTCGAACAGGCGCGTCATAGCGCCGCGTGCCGGTCACGTGTGAACCGCACGGTCATTGTCCGGATCACCACGGACGGTCGGAGAAGTGCCGTCGGGGGCGCCATCATGCTGGTCACGCGG
This sequence comes from uncultured Nocardioides sp., assembly GCA_964544855.1. Taxonomy (GTDB): domain Bacteria; phylum Actinomycetota; class Actinomycetes; order Propionibacteriales; family Nocardioidaceae; genus Nocardioides. Next base: position 72,810 of record CAZJDU010000001.1, on the reverse strand, counting down.
AGGAACGCTCGGCCGAGCTGCGGGTCGTGTTCGGCGCCTGCCTGGAGCCGCTTGACGTACCGGCCGAGGAGGCGGATCGCCGGTGTGCGGGTCCCTTCCACGCCGGGGAAGGACAGGTCGGCGCCCAGCGCCAGGGCCCAGGCGACTCCGCTGATCCGGCCCACGTCGCGCCGGTGGTGCCGCGGCTGTCCGTCGGCGAGATGGTGGTGCAGGGCGGCGCTCTCGAGCGCGGCGACGGTCATCCCTTGTCCGTAGATGGGGTTGAGCGCGCAGACCGCATCACCAAGGACCGCCAAGCCGTCCGGGAATCGGGTGAGCCGGTCGTAGCGGTTCAGCACCGACGACGGGTAGCGGTAGGCGACCGGTTCGTCCAGGGGCTCGGCACCGTGCAGAATCTCCTGCACGTCCGGCAGGGCGAGATCGGCAGCGAACCGTGCAAAGCCTTCCGGGTCGGTCGGAGGATGGTCACCGAGGACGCCCATCAAGGTGACGAGGCAGCGGCCGTCCTCGAGGAGCGACAGGCCACCGCCTCGTGGCCACCGGGGTGTGGGCGCGGAGATCGCGACGAGGTCGTTGCCCAGCGCCTGAGGACGCAGTCGATAGTGGCGGCTGGCGTAGCCGACGCCGATCCTGACCCGCTCCTGCTGCGGTGGCGAGTATCCCAGCGACTCCAGCCAGATCGGCAGCCGCGAGCCACGACCGGTCGCGTCGACAACTACGTCTGCTGGCACCTGCTCCTCAGCGCTTCCGTCCGCGCGGCCGATCACCCGGGCGCCCACGACCCGACGGGTGTCGCGGCTTGCGACGAGGCCGACGACATCGCGCTGCCCGAGCAACCTGACTGCGGGCAGTGCCACGACCCTGCGACGGACCGCCGCCTCGAGGGTCGGGCGGCTCACGCAGAGGGCGGTCAATCCGGAGGTTCCTTGACGGAACCGGTGTCCGCCGAAGCAGACCCGGGTGTTGTTGAGCATGTCCCCCCTCGGGGCACCGCCGGCGACCAGTTCGGCCGTCAGCCCGGGGAACATCTCCTCGAGCACCTGATGACCGCGGGCGAGTAGCCCGTGCAGGTGGCGCGCCTGCGGGGTGCCGCGGCGCGGTGCGGCCTCCGGGCCGAGGGGGTCGCGGTCGATGACCAGCACCTCGGCGAAGTGGTCGGCCAGGACTCGCGCGGCGAGGAGTCCGGCGATGCTGCCGCCGAGAACGACGGCGCGGTCCTGCTGGGTCGGCGTCATGGCAGCCTCCTGAGGTGGTACCCGGATGTGCTCCCGAGGCTGCCCGTGCGCAGAGGCCGGTCACCAGGTCACGTGCTGTCCACTTCTGCTCACGTCCGGCCCAGTTCCCGCTGCCACATCGAGGCCACGACTCGATCCAGCCCCTGCCGGAGATGGCGGCGGTAGGTGCTGAACGGCAGTCCGAGCGCCGCTGCGGCGGCCTCCTGGGTTCGCGAGGTGTGCAGATAGGTCCGATCCAGGGCGCGGAAGAGCTTGTCGTCGCGAGGGTCGCCAGCCAACGTCGTCGTGGCGGCGCGGAGCAGCTCGTCCAGTCCTTGCGCTCCGGTCGCGCCGTCATGGCTGGCGACCAGATGCGTTCGCAGCAGCGGGTTCCGGGCCAGTCGGTCCGGCCGGTGCAGGTCTTTCATCGCCTGCCGGACCGCTGCATCGAAGTCGGTGTGGGAGAGGACCAGCAGCTCCGGCTCCGGCGTGGCAGCGGGGAGGAGAAAGGCGTCGTCGGCGAGTGCGCGCTCGGTCCACCGCTCGGTCATCGTCTCGACGGGAACCCGGCGGAAGTCGTGCGCGAACAGGCCGTAGCGGCGCCCATCCACGACGAAGTCCGCGCCCACGGCCCTCGGCAGATCCGCGGCCGCTAAGTACTCATCCCACCGGTCCGGCTCAGCAAGCGCAGCGAAGTCCCACGCCAGATGCCGAGTGGTGAGCTGACGCTGCAGGGTGAGGATCGGGACGGCGTTCAGCGTCGGCGACGGTCCCTGGTAGGTCTCGGCGTCGACGATGAAGCGGCACTGTGCCACCGTCTCCCCCGCCCGCGCAGGCGCCGTCTGTTCCACGTAGCTCCAGGCAGCCGCGGTCCCCGGATCTGCGGCACGATCCTCGTCGCTGGCGCTGGTGAGATCGAGCAACCCCACCACGCCGCGCACCTCCCCGCTCTGCCCCCTGATGACGTGGAACCCCTCGGGCTGCAGGTCGAGCCAATGGCTCGCCAGCGCCGCGGAGCGATCGCCCTCCCCGGACCCGATCAGCTCAACGATGACCTCACGGTCCGCGACAGTCGCCCGATCCGGGTAGTGGTCACCCCACAGATCCCAGGCCACCGGCGACAAGACGCTGCGCAGATTGCGGAACAAGAACTTCAGGTCCGCGATCGCCCGCTGCTGCTGACGACCCTCGTGGCGCCGCACCTGTGCCAGCGCGTTTGACCGGATCGCCCGGAACACCTGGCGGTACCCGTCAGGGTCGCGCCACCGCAGGTCCGCGTCGAGCAGGTCACGGACCAACTCGTGGGGCGCCACGCCGTCGGACCTGACATCGGTGACCGACAATCCCGCCAGCCAGTCGAACAGGACGTGCGGGTCACCCGAGTCACCAAGGACGGCTCGGAGTAGTCCCTCTGACGTCATTCTCGCCACCGCAGAGACCTCGAGCGCCCGCCGGTGGGCCGTGGACGGCACCCCGGTCACCAGCCGCTCCAACAACCCTCCCACCAGGTCAGTGGGCACCGCAGTCAGCGCGACGTCCGGGTCGCGGGCCAACACGTCGACCATCAGCGACAAGGTCAGCGGATGACCGTGCGCAATGGCCAGGACCTTGGCTTGCCGGACCACGGGTACCCCCCGCCGATCCAGGTAGCTGCGGGCAGCCTCAGGCTCGAGGTTGCGCAGCGACACCACTCGAAGCAATTCCGACCAGGCAGCGTCGGCGCGCCACTCCGGTCGCGGCGGCAGCCGGTCCGCGATGACCGTGACCGACGTCGCCGGGAGCCTGGGCAACAAGCGCTCGCGGAACCACCCGTCCACGGGACGCAGCCGGTCATAACCGTCCACCAGCAAGACCACCCGCTCGCCGAAGGGCGGCTGAACCGGACCACCATCAGCGGGCACCTCGAGCACGCCAGCAACAGCGTCCAGGACTGCTTGAGGAGTGCCTGCCACATCCCGGCCATCGACCCGCACCACGCAGGCGCCTGCATCACCAGCGACCGCCGCATACTCATCGAGCAGCGAGCTCTTACCCACGCCCCCCGGACCGAACATGAACAGCACCCGTGGCCCCGGAGGATCCGCCTCGAGCGCGGTGCGAAAGAGATCCAACTCAGCCACGCGACCCACGAACTGCTGACGCCGGCGCCCCTCCAGCCACCCGCCGACGGTTCCCGCCGGGTACGTCCCGGTCATATCTCCAATCGTGACAGACCTGCCACCGCGACAGAACGATCGTGTTGGTGACGCGGCAAGCACCATGACCGCACTGACACAAGCAGCGGTCCGGGGGGAGTACCGAGTGTTCACATCAGGTCGTGACCGCGCCCCGCGCCCACCGCACTGACATCCCCCGATCCGCGCCGGGGGCACTACCTGCGTCACACCGCCGCCTGTCGGGCGCCCGCCAGGCGCCTCGTCTACCGATGAACGCGCTGCCGCCGTATCGGCCGTGACAGCCTGAGCCCATGACACGGTTCGTCGACTTCGCTGCCGAGGGAGCGCCGGTCGGGCGTTGCGTCGTCCTTCCCGGCAGGCAGTACAGCCCCGACGGTCCACTGCTGTTCTTCGCGGCGCAGACCGCGCACATGCGCGGCTGGGACGTGCGTCAGGTGTGGTGGGATGCGCCCGAACGCGGCAGCAGGAGCCTCTCAGAGGAGATCACTTGGGTAGCGGAGCAGCTGGAGGCCGCGGTCGAGGGCTACCCGGGCCGCGTCCTGGTTGTCGCCAAGTCGCTCGGCACTCTGTCGGCGGCATGCGCTGCCGCACGGGGGTATGAGGCGGCGTGGCTGACGCCGCTGCTCACCGAGCCGGATGCCGCCGAGCCGCTGTTGTCCTATCCGACGTCCCAGCTCAATGTCATCGGATCGGAGGACCCGTACCTCGACCCCGGCGTGCTGGCGCGACTGCCCGGAGATCGCTTGGTGGTCTCCGGTGACCATGTCCTGCGCGTTGCCGGCGATCCGGCCGCCATGGTTGCCAGCCACGAGCAGGTCGTCCGGGCGTTCGATGGCTGGCTGGCGGGACTGTCGGAGTAGAACCGATGCGACTCCACCAGGAGTGCAGACCCAGGTCGACGGCGTCGCCGTCATGGAGGCCACGGCTCAGGACGTGATCCACTCGCCACCGACGCGCAACGCTCGACCGCTGGCTGGAAGCGGAAGGCCACTCTCGACGACCGGACGGGCAACCCGCTGTGCATCCGCGGGCCACCCGCCCGACCGACATCGGTCAGCCCTTCACGCACATCAGCGTGGTGAGCTTCGTGACGACCTCGACCAGGTCCGCCTGGGCCTCGATCACCGAGTCGAGGTGCTTGTAGGCGCCGGGGATCTCGTCGACCACCCCGGAGTCCTTGCGGCACTCCACGCCCCGGGTCTGGGCCTCCAGGTCGGTCACGGTGAAGGTCTTCTTCGCCTTCGTCCGCGACATCCGCCGGCCCGCGCCGTGCGAGGCCGAGCAGTAGGACTGCTCGTTCCCGAGGCCGCGCACGACGTACGAGCCGGTTCCCATCGAGCCGGGGATCAGGCCGTACTCACCCGACCCCGCCCGGATCGCGCCCTTGCGGGTCACGATCAGGTCGACGCCGTCGTAGGTCTCCTCAGCCACGTAGTTGTGGTGCGCCGAGATCTGCTCCCCGAACGCCACGTCCACGCCCTGTGCCGAGAACTCCGACCGCACCGCCTCGCAGAACAGCGCCATCATGACGGCGCGGTTGCGGGCGGCGTACTCCTGCGCCCAGTACAGGTCACGGAGGTAGGCGTCCATCTGCGGCGTGCCCGCCAGGAAGACGGCCAGGTTGCGGTCGGGCAGGTCCAGGTTGTGGTCCAGGCCCTTCGCCTCGGAGATGTGGCGCTCGGCCAGCTCCTTGCCGATGTTGCGCGACCCCGAGTGCAGCATCAGCCACACCTGGCCGTTCTCATCGGAGGTCAGCTCGATGAAGTGGTTGCCGCCACCGAGCGAGCCCATCTGGCGCTGCGCCTTGGTCTCCCGGTCCTGCACCTTCTCGTGCAGGTCGCCGAAGCCGGACCAGAAGCCCTTCCAGTCCGCGTAGCGACCGTGCGCGAGCCCCAGCCGGCGTACGTCGGGCGCGTCGCGGTGTGACGTGAAGCCGACCGGGATCGCCCGCTCCACCGCGCGACGGATCGAGCGCAGCGACTCCGGAAGGTCCTCGACGGTCAGGCTGGTGCGCACGGCCTGCATGCCGCAGCCGATGTCGACACCGACCGCGGCCGGGGAGACGGCGTTGCGCATCGCGACGACCGACCCCACCGTCGCGCCCATGCCGAGGTGGACGTCGGGCATGACCCGGACCCCGTCCACCCACGGCAGGCGGGAGATGTTGCGCAGCTGGTCGAGCGCCTGCGGCTCGACGTCCTCGACCTGGGCCCACATCAGGGTCTCGGCCTGGGCGCCCGGCAGACGCACGGGCAGGGTGTTCATCGGTGGTGCCTCCTTCGGCAGACATGGGTACGGCGTACCCCCTCCGGGAGTCGAACCCGGGACCTCCGCGGTCGTAGCGCGGTGCTCTGTCCAGCTGAGCCAAGGGGGTTGCGGCGGCGTACGCCGCGCAGTCAGCGCCTGGGCTGGAGCAGAGACCAACCTCGGGCAGGCGTCAGCGGCGCATCGACGGTGCGCTCTCGCTGACTCATGACCCTGCTCCGGACGTGTCGTGGTTGGTGCAGGTCGAGGCTAGGGACGTGACCGGCGAGATGCCACCGAGTTTCTGGGGTCGGTGGAGGGCTCGAGTCACTGCGCCGCCGCCGGACGCCCGTCGAACGCCACGGATCTACCGACGAGCGCGCCCTTGACGACGTAGATCTACGAGGCGGGACGTCAAGCACAGAGCAGACGCAGGGCGTCCTGGGCTCGGCTACGAGCGGCGGTGGGGAGGGACAGCCAAGCGACATGGCCTTCGGGCAGCGCTCGTTCCAGTGTCGACAGTCGGGAGCGATCGGAGCCAATGAACCCATCCCGTTCCACGAACGGGTCATCGATGCACGCCAGCAGGGCAGCGGCGTCGTAGAGATGGCGGCGAGGGTCGCGGCTGTCAGTGCGATAGGCGGCGGCCTTGAGGATCAGGGCGCCGAAGGGACCCGGTACCGAAACGGTGGTGACGACGTCGGGCGCGAGCTCCAGCCGGGCGTTGACGGTACGGCGCAGTGCCTGGGTCCCGCCCTCGATCGCGACCATGTCTCGACCGCGGAGCCGCTCCACAACAGCCGGCGCAGGGTGGTCGGCACGGACGACGTCGATGACCTCCTCCGTCCCACTGCCGCCCAGGTCAACGCGTGACGTGCCGCGAACGAACCGGTGGGCGATGTTCTCCCTCGGGTCGGCCACGTCCAGGAGGTGGTATCCGATCGACTCCAGCGCATGCGCCGTCTGCCTCGGGACGCCGCGGCTGGTCTCGATGTGGAGCACGATGTCGATGTCGTTGGTGGGCCGGACGACACCAAGGCCGCGGTGGACGGTGTGCAGTTGAGTCATCAGGCCGCCCACGAGCGTCCACTTGTCGGTGGGCAGCACGTTCGCGATTTCGGCGACGTTGGGCCACGGCGCAGGCCAGCCTCCGCTCGCGGTGGTCACGTCGATGACGCGGCGCTGCTCCCGGTCCAACTCCGGCTGCTCCTGACTCATGCGCGGAACCGCTCGAGCGACTCGTCGAGGACCCGTGCCCCCACTCCGCGAACCCTCGGATCGACGGCGGAGGCTGCGTCGAGGGCAGCGAGCACACGGCTGGTTCGGAGCAAGCGACCGACGACGACACGATCGAAGCCGGTGACGCGCAGGGTGAAGCCCCCAGCCGCGTCCTCCCGCAGTGCGTAGCGGCGAACGACGTTGTCGAGGGCGTCGGTCGACCAGAGGTAGCCGTCGACCTCGGTCTGGCTCGTGGTCAGTCCGATCAGCTCCGCAGCACTGGAACTGACGTCCTGGCGGAGTCGGGCAGCAACGGACGGGTGGCCGGCGTAGACGTGGGTGGTCGCTCGCCCGCGCAGGCGGACCACCAGTTCATCGGCCTCGGTGGTCTCGCGCAGTGCGGCGCGGAGGCGCGAGTTCTGGACCTGACCGAGCCAGTGAGCTCGATGCTCCCCCGAGAGCAAGGCGATGGCGCCCCACGCGGTGTGCTCGGCCCAGACCCTGGTCCGTCCGCCCCGGCCTTCGCTGCGGTACCGCTCGACCGAGTGTCGATCGACCACACCCCGAGCGACCCGGCTCAGCTCACCGGACTCGAGAAGCTTGTTGACGCGCTGGATCGTGACGCCGAGGAGACGTGCAGCCTCCTCGGTGGTCACGAGGTCCGATCGCGCGGCCATAACAGATATGATTCCTTTTTGAACGTTATCTGTAAAGCGGGGGTGAGCGACACGAGCCCAGACGCTGCGTTCACAACATCACATCCCCGGCACCCCATCCACTGCCACGCTCAGCTCGGCTAGCTGGCCGACGCTGACGTGATCGACGTACGTGTGGCGGCAGCGAGGAGGACCAGCACGAGGCCGGCCGCGACGACGATGATCCAGCCCGGGGTGAGCGCACCCGCGACGTCTGCTGGGCTGACGTCAGCCCCGGACGAGAACACCGAGCCCAGCAGGCCACCGGCGAGTGCGATGCCCACGGCAGCACCGACCTGCCGGGCCGTCGACGTGATCCCGCCGGCCACCCCGGCGCGCTCAACAGGGAGGCCGCTCACCGCGGTCACCGTGATCGGTGCGTTGGCGAACCCGACCCCGATGCCGAACAGCGCGTAGGCAACCAGGAGTAGCGCGATCCGACCGTCGGCCGCGTCGGCCGACCCGGTGGCCAGCAACGCCACGAGGCCTGCTGCCGCCATGGATCCACCAGCGAGGATCAACGGGAGCCGGGGGCCGCTACGTCCCACCAGATAGCCCGACAGTGGCGCGCACACCGTCGCACCCACGGCGATCGGCAGTACGGCGACACCGGTGGCCAGCGGCGTCCACCCCCGTGCCCCCTGCAGATAGAACGTGTTGAACAGCAGCGTCACCGAGATCGCGACGAACACCGCGATCGCCCCCACCACGGCAGCCGTGAACGCCGGGTGCCGGAACGCTCCGAGGTCGATCAACGGTGCGACGCGGCGCATCTCGACTCGGACGAACACCGGTCCGGCGATGGCGAGGGCGACAGAGACCGCGAGCATGACCGGAGACGTCCACCCGGCATGCGGACCTTCGATCAACCCGCCGACCGCCAGCACCAGGACGGCCACCAGCAGGAGCTGGCCGGGCAGGTCGAGTCGTCGGGTCCGCGACCCGTGCGACTCCGGCACCACTGTGAGGACGGCTACGAGCGCGACCAGCACCAGCGGTGCGTTGACCCAGAACACCGATCGCCAGTCGAAGACACTCAGCAGCGCACCCCCCAGCACCGGGCCCGCAGCCATGGACAGGCCGAACACCGATGCCCACACCCCGATCGCCCGGGCCCGCTCCCGTGGATCCGGCATCGCAGCGACCACGATCGCCAGCGCCACCGGACTCAGCATCGACGCCGCCACCCCTTGCAGCGCCCTGGCAGCGACCAGCACGCCGCCGCTCGGCGCGAACGCACACAGCAGGGACGTCAGGCCGAAGCCGATCAGGCCGACGATGAAGACACGACGGCGGCCGAACCTGTCCGCGAGTGCTCCCGAGGTGATCAGGAGGCTTGCGAACACTACCGTGTAGGCATCCACCACCCACTCCAGACCCCGCGTGTCCACCGACAGTCCGTCCCCGATCGCGGGAAGGGCAACGTTGACGATCGTGGTGTCCAACCCCACGAGGAACAGGCTCGACGCGCAGACCGCCAGCACCAGCCAACGCCTGCGCGCAGACAGCTCGCGATCCGCGACGGACGTGACAGCAGCACCCACTCGGAGACCTCCCTGAGACCACCGCAGACCACCCGACCGCGGTGCGTGACATGAACGGCGCGAGTCTGTGCCAGCTGGCTCACGACCCCCTAACCTTCTTGCGGAAACCGCAAGACGATCGGAGACTCCGGCACACTCGGCAGCATGGACGCCGACCGCAACGCGAGCACCACCGTCCCCGTCGGCGAGGTCCTGGCCGCGATCGGCCCCCGGCTGCGGAAGATCAGGCAGCAGCGCCGACAGACACTCGAGACCGTCGCTGCCGAATCAGGCCTGTCCGTCAGCACCCTGTCGCGACTGGAGGCCGGCAAGCGCCGTCCGACCCTGGACCTCCTCATCCCGCTGGCCCGCGTGCATCGCGTCTCCCTGGACCAGCTGATCGCCCCGCCTGCCACCGGCGATCCCCGAGTGCACCTCAAGCCCTATCGCCACGACCGCGGGAGCATCGTCATCCCGCTGACCGGCTACCCCGGACGAATCCAGGTCTTCAAGCAGGTGCTCACCCGCCGTACCCCCAAGCTCGTCACCCACGAGGGCTACGAGTGGCTCTACGTCCTCGCCGGCTCACTTCGCGTCATCGTCGGCGAACGGGACGAGACCCTCCGGACCGGCGAGGTCGCCGAGTTCGACACCACCGAACCGCACTGGTTCGGCCCCGCCGACGACGACACCGTCGAGATCCTGCACCTCTTCGGACCGCGCGGAGACCAGCCCTCCGTCCGGACCACGTGATCCGACATCACTCCGGAGCAGGCTCTCGGGAGGCGTTCAGAGTCGTCACAACTGTTCGCGCTGTGCCGAACGTACGATCTGGGCGTCGCTCATTCGGATGCCTCCGCAGTGCTTCTAGTTGAGGACGACGGCGATGTAACCACCGAGATAGGTTGCGGCGAACAGCATCGGCAGCCATTGCTCGATGTGGCTCAGGGGCCAGTAGCGACTGGCGTCCTTGCCCTCGCCGAGGGCCCACCATTCGGCCCGCCAGTACGGGGATGCAGGAAGTCGTTCCTCCAGCGCCCCCACGACTTCGTACTTGGCCGTGTTCAGCTGCCGATAGGAGCGGACGACGTAGTACCAGGCGAAGCACTCGCTCAGGAGCGCGATGACGGGGATCACCAACCAGGCCTCACGCCCCGTCGGGGGCTTGTCCCACAGCGTCGCGATGAGCGCGAAGACGCCGGTATTGAGGGACAGGAAGAACGTGTTGGCCAAGGCACGCCGCTGGCTGATCCGATCGGTCATCTCGACATAGAGCTTGTACTGCTCGAACAGGACCCGGTCGACAGGAATCGCAGACTCGCGCGACTCCCTCACTGGACCGGGAACTGACGTGTCGTTCCAGAGGCGACGGCGCAGCTCGGCTGCGCGGTCTTCGTCGTCCACGGTCGCCCTCCTGGTCAGTGTTCCTAGCCAGGACTCTAGCCAGCAGGAGCGTCGCTTCCCCGTATCTCCACTGAACCTGGCGCCTCCTCCTCAGTGAGGGAGTCAGACTGGACAGTGCGCAGTGGCGCGGAGGTGGGACGGACGTGACGAGCCTGCATGGTGATGACGAGGCACCGCCGGTCCCGACGCCGCCCCGGGAGGCCACCCGCTTTGATGCCTTTCTGTCCTACAACCACCACGACCGAGCTGTCGCAAGGGCGGTACAGCGGGGGTTGCACGCGGTCGGTCGCCGTCTTGGCCAGTTCCGGGCACTGAGCGTGTTTCGCGATGCCACGGACCTGACGGCCAGTCCTGACCTCTGGGGCAAGGTGACGGAGGCGATGGACGCATCCCGCTACCTGGTGGTCGTCCTCTCTCCGCACGCCGCAACCTCGCGCTGGGTCAATCGGGAGGTGGCGTACTGGCTGAGCCACAAAGGACCAGATCGCATCTACCTGGTTGTCGCGGACGGATCGCTGGTGTGGGACGAGGATTCGGGGAGTTTCGATGCCCAACGTTCCTCCGCCGCGCCCGCGCCGCTGACCCAGCCCGGCGTGCTGTCGACGCAACCGTTCTACGTGGACGTCAGCGAAGACGCGCCGTGGGATCTGAGAGACCCGGTGTTCCGAGAGCGTGTCACAGACCTGGCCGCGCCGATGCAGGGAAAGGCAAAGGCGGAACTGTTCGGGGAGGACCTGCGGGAGCAACGTCGCGTGCGCCGGCTACGGAACGCCTCGGTGGCGGCCCTCACACTGCTTGCCTTGGTCTCCTTGGTGGCGGCGACCATAGCGGTCGACCAGACCGGGGAAGCGCGGCAGCAACGCGATCAGGCGGTCGCTCTGGCACTCGCTTCGGAGTCGCGGGCGCTCGCAGCCGAGAATCCCGCACTAGCGCTCGCGGTGGCGACCGAGGCGAGCCGAATCGCGCCGAGCCACCATCGTCGAGTCGCTGACGCTGTGTGGACAGCTCGACAAGCGACCCAACAGTCCATCGGTCAGGCGGTCGGGGACCCTCTCGAGGGTCACATCGGGTCAGCGACATCGGTCGCGTTCAGCCCGGACGGAAGCCGTCTGGTCTCCGCCGGCCACGACTCGCTGCACCTCTGGGACCCGAACCGCGGGTGGATCAAGGACTGGCAGTCCGACCGCACCGAAGAGCGCGGAGACATGGCCGTGGCATTCAGCCCGGACGGTGGTCAGCTGGCCACAGCCGGCTTCGACGGGATGGTGAGGAGGTGGGACACCAACCTCGAGCCTGTCAGCGACGTGGTCAGGGGCCACACCGAACAAGCGCAGTCGGTGGCGTTCAGCCCCGACGGAACGATGCTCGCGTCCGCCGGGCTCGACGGCACGGTGCGACGATGGGACGCGGGCACCGGAGAGGCCATCGGTGATCCACTCCGCGGCCACCGCGATGGCGCCAACTCCGTGGCGTTCAGTCCCGATGGGGATCTGCTGGCGTCTGCCGGCGTCGACGAGACGGTGCGACTGTGGGACACGAACGCAGGAGAGCTGGTTGGTGATCCGCTGGTCGGCCACACCGCCGGAGTGAACGCAGTGGCGTTCAGCCCGGACGGAAGTCTGCTGGCCACCGCCAGCGACGACCGGACCGTCCGGCTCTGGGATCCTCGATCAAGGGAATCCACTGGTCGCCCGCTCGCCGGCCATACCGCCGGAGTGACCTCGCTGGCCTTCAGCCCGGACGGTCATCTGCTGGCCACCGCCGGCCGAGCCGGGACGATCCGATTCTGGGACCCTGACACGGGCCTGCCGATCGGTGACCCACTCACCAGCCACAACGCCGGCGCGAACTCGGTCGCGTTCAGCCCCGACGGACACCTCTTGGCCACCGCCCACACCGACCGCACGGTACGGCTCTGGGAGATCAGGGCATTACCGTCTGACGAACTCAGAAGTCACGGTGCCGGCGTTACCTCGCTGGCGTTCACCCAGGACGGGTCCCGCATGGCCTCCGCCGGCGCGGACGGAACCGTACGGCTCTGGGACCCGGACAGCGGGGAGCGTGTTGGCGACCCAATCGAAGTACATTGGGCCGCTGTCGACTCGGTGGCATTCAGTCCGGACGGAACGCAGCTGGCCACAGCCGGCCGCGACGGAACCGTGCAGCTGTGGGACCCGAAGGATCAGCATCGGACCAGCTCCCCTCTGACAGGCCACCGGGGCTGGGTGGTATCTGTGGCGTACAACCCGGATGGGACCACCCTTGCGTCGGCCAGCTACGACGGGACGGTGCAGCTCTGGGATCCAGACAAGGCGGAAAGCATCGGCGAGCCGCTTCCTGGTTATGGCAGCGAGATGACCTCGGTGGCGTTCAACCCTGACGGCAGCCTTCTGGCAGCCGCAAGTGCCGACCCGGTCGTGCACTTCTGGGACCCTGACACGCGGGCGCGTGTCGGCGACCCGCTGGTTCCCGACAACCTGAGCTTCAGCCCACTGTCGTCAGCCGCGTTCAGCCCGGACGGCACCATTCTCGTGTCCGCGAGCCACGACGGGACGCTGCAGATGTGGGACCCCGACAGCCGGGAGCCGGTGGGTGAGCCGCTCACCGGACATGGCGGGGTGGTGACCTCGATCTCCTTCAGTACCGATGGGAAGCTCTTGGCATCGGCAAGCTTCGACGGGACGGTGCGCCTGTGGGATCCGAGCACGAGGAATCCGGTGGGCGAGCCGCTCGTGGGCGACGGCGGTGAGGTGCTCGCGGTGGCGTTCAGCCCCGACGGCAGCCTGCTGGCCGCCGGCACCAACGACGGGACCCTGCGGCTGATGAGTACGGACTGGGCGACGGCCGATGCGTGCGCCCTCACCGAGCCCTACGTGTCCGCCGCAGCGTTGAGACGCTACCTCCCTGACAACTGGAGCACCGCCTGTACCTACACACGATGACAGGTGCCGAACACGGTCGCGGAGATCCAAACCCAAGGTGGCGCTGAGCAAATCGCGTGCTCGGACACGGCGAGCAACGTCATGACAGACGATCTTCGCTAGCGCGAAGCTTTTCGTACGAGTCGATGCTCGCGAGGAGGGGGCAAGTCCAGGTGTGAGCGAGAACTACGGGGTCGACGTCGTGTATGCGAGCCCCGACCGGGGGTTCGCCGACGTCGAGAACGTCCTGCTCCACAACGTCGGCAGTGGGAGCTATCGCCACCTTGCCGACTCTGGCCTCGAGGTGCTGCGGACCACCAGCTCCGATGCCCTCCACCACCGGCACTACCGGTTGGCCACCGGGAGCTCTCCGGAGGTCTCCGCCGGTGAGGTCATGGCCGCGGTGTCCCTCGACGCGATCCCAGCCGCTCATGCCGAGCCCGGATCATGGTGGGCCGCGATCCGGGACCGCCTGACCACGACCGGCAACGAACCCGGCGCTGAGTACACGATCGAGGTCTGGGTCCGCGGCCCGTTCGTGTCCATGGTGAAGCCGATGCTGGACGGCCTCATCTCGGCGCTCCACGTCCACGACGGCTCACACGAGGACCACCTTCGGGTCGCGCTCGCACGGTACGGCGAGCCCGGGGCTCTGTGGGAGCTCCTCAACGATCCCGCAACCTCCATCCTGGGTCGTCGCACCGTCGTGCGCCCCCCACGGTCGCGGAATGGCCTGGAACCCCGCTGATGACCTCTGCCGAGGGTTCAGCATCATGCGGCGGCCCACAGGACCAGCGGTGCGAGCGACGATCCACTCAGCCCGTTGTGATGAGAGCGCACGGACCTGCGGATGAGGAGTGCGCACCCGGCCAAAGCCCCTGGACGCGGCGCGCTGACCCGAACGTCGCCGGCGCGCCCTAGCGGGGGGACGCCATCTGGTGCTCGAAGATCGCCTCGAGCGACCGGGGGATCTCGTTGACCGGAGGCTTCGTCAGCTCCTCCAGCGGCGGGGCGAACGCGGCCTGAGCCGGATCGGTGGAGATCTCCAGCGTGACGCGCCGCCAGTAGCGGGCTCGGTCGCTGCGGGAGAGCACCACGGGATCGCCGAAGCGCGCGCGGGCATAGGCCAGCGCGGTGTCGAACGAGCCCGCGGTGATGCGCCAGGTCTCACCCCGCCTGCTGACCACGACCCGGTCGCGGATCGCCTCGGCGAACTCTCCGATGTCCTGTCGGAGCGGCATGCTCACCACCGTTTCCTCGTCCTGGCACGACGTTATACCGCTCGCTCACCGCGCGTGTCGGCAGCCGCGCCGACACCGCGAGAGGTTCCCACGCGCTGCCCTCCGTCGACCGTCGGCGCCAGCCACTAGGGTCCGCGGCATGGCGACCTACGCACTCATCCACGGCGGCGGTGGCAGCGCGTGGGACTGGCACCTGGTCGCGCCGCGGCTCCGCGAGCTCGGCCACGAGGCGGTCGCGGTCGACCTGCCGATCGAGGACGAGGCGGCCGGGTGGGCGTCGTACGTCGACACCGTGGCCGGTGCGCTCGACGGCCACCGCGACGTCGTGGTCGTGGGGCACTCGCTGGGCGGCTTCACGGCGCCGCTCGTCTGCGAGCGGCTCCCGGCCCGGCTGATGGTGCTCGTCGCGGCGATGATCCCGACGCCGGGCGAGCTCTTCGCCGACTGGTGGAGCTCCACCGGCTACGAGGAGCCCGAGCAGGACGACCTCTTCTATCACGACGTCCCGGCCGGACTCGCCGCCGAAGCCCGGCGGCGCGAGCGTGGCGAGGAGTCGCGAGCCCTGCAGGAGCCGTGGCCGCTGGCGGCGTGGCCGGAGACCCCGACGCGGTACGTCGTGTGCCGCGACGACCGGATGTTCCCCGCGGCCTGGGCGCGCCGACACGCGCGCGATCGGCTCGACCTCGAGGCCGACGGGATCAGCGAGATCGACGGTGGCCACTACATCAGCCTCGCCAACCCCCACGGACTGGCCGACCTGCTCGCGTCGTACGTCGCGGCGACCTGACGCCCGCAGTCCCAGCGGGCGCCGACCTCGAGCAGCACCCTCGACCTGCGGTAGAACACGTTCTAGGCTGCGGCCATGGACCTTGTCGCGATCGAGGAGATCAAGCGCCTCAAGCACCGCTACTTCCGCACCCTCGACCTGAAGCAGTGGGACGACTTCGGCGACTGCCTCGCGGAGGACGTCAGCGCGCGCTACGGCACCCAGGCGATGGGCGAGCCGCTCCACTACGACAACCGCGCCGACGTCGTGGCGTTCATGACGGAGAACCTCGGCCCCGGGATCATCACGATCCACATCGCCAACCACCCCGAGATCGACGTCGACGGCGACACCGCCCGCGGGTCCTGGGCGTTCGAGGACACCGTGATCGTGCCGGACTTCAAGATGCAGATCCGCGGCGGCGGCTACTACCGCGACACCTATCGCCGCGACCCCGACGGCGCCTGGCGGATCGCGTCGACGGCCTACGACCGGATCTACGAGGCCACCACGTCGCTGGAGGACCTCCCGAGCTTCAACCTGATCGCCAACCGCTGGGACCCGTCGCTGCAGCGCTGAGCCCGGCAGAGCAGGAGCCGGCGGGATCGGCCCACCAGAGCGCCAAACTCAGACCGGTCGCCGCGGCCGCACCATCCAGTGGCCGAGGAGCGCAACAGCCGCCGGGATGAGACCGGTGCAGAGAAGTGCCACACCGATGCTCACCAGCAGGAGCAGGCTGCCGCACAAGGCACCCAACAGCATCGCCGTGACCGCCGCCAGGCGGCGCCACTGCCGCGTGCACCTGTCGGCCGCGAAGTGATCGGCCGTCAGGCCGACGATCGTCGAGGTGATCACCACCGTCGTCAGGTCGGTGACGGACAGAACGCGAGCCGCCGCCGCCTGCAGCCCCATCGCGCCACCCAGCACCGTGGTGGTCGCGAGCGCGAGCGCACCGACCTCAGTGGAGCCACCGGCGAGGAACAGGCCGCCCGTCGCCACCATGACACCGCCGGTCACCGCGAACACCGCGGTCGTCGTACCCGTCCAGTGCGGCGGTGCCGAGCGCAGCACGACGCCGCCGACGGCAGCACCGAGGGCGAACCCGGCCAACGCGAGCGTCGGTCCGAGCAGCGGGATGCCGTCGGCACCGGCCAGAGCCATGCCGATGATCACGACGTTGCCGGTCATGTTGCCGGTGAAGACCTTGTGGAGGCCCAGGAAGCCGATCGCGTCGATCATCCCGGTCGCGAAGGTCAGCCCGATCATGAGCGGGACCAGCAACCGGTCGGGACGACGGGTGGTCAGCCGCTTGGGGCGAGCCTCGCGCACCGCCTGGTGGGTCATGCAGCAGTTTCCCTTCTCGAGTCGTCAGCGCCCTGAGGCGTAGCCCTGCTGGCCGCGCGGGTTGGCCGCGGCGGCGAGCCGGCCGGAGCTCGGGTCGCGCGAGACGCTCGACAGCCGCCCGAGGCTCCACCCGCCCGCCTCGGTCACGACGTGCCCCCGCGCTCGGAGAGCGGCGAGGATGTCGGCCCCCAGCCGCTGCTCCGCAACGACCTCGCCTCGCCGGTAGACCCGTGGATAGAACGAGGCGACGTGGGCCCCGGTGTGGAAGGCGGGCGCGTCGATGGCCTGTTGCGGCTGATGGCCGCCGACCAGCACGCGCAGCAGATAGAGCAGCTGCCACTGGTCCTGTTGGTCGCCGCCGGGCGTCCCCAGCGCCGTGACGGCCTGCCCGTCGCGCAGCAGCATGGTCGGCGACAGCGTGGTGCGCGGCCGCCCACCCGGGCGCAGCGCGCTGGGGCTGTCGGGGTCGAGCCACGTCATCTGCAGCCGGGTGCCGAGGCAGAGCCCCAACCCGGGCACCGCCGGTGACGACTGCAGCCACCCGCCGGACGGCGTCGCGGAGACCAGGTTGCCCCAGCGGTCCACGACGTCGAGGTGGCAGGTGTCGCCCTGCGTCACGCCGGTGCGCCCCACGGTCGGCTCGCCGATCCCGCCGTTGGCCGGGACGGAGGCGCTCGACGCCGACCCTTCCAGCGGCGGCAGGTACGGCGCGAGCCCCGGCACCGTCCCGGGCCGGAACTCGAGCGACGCCTCCTCGCCCAGCAGCGCCGCCCGGCTCGCGGCATACTCAGGACTGAGCAGGTGGCGCAGCGAGGCGGACGGGTGCCCGTCGCCGTAGTAGGCATCGCGGTCGGCCAGCGCCAGCTTGAGGGCCTCGATGATCGTGTGGGCGCCCTCAGCGCTCGACGGGTCCAGGCGCCGGTCGTCCCCCACCTGGTCGAGCACCGACAGCGCCTGCAGCAGCACCGGACCTTGGCTCCAGAAGCCGGCCTTGGCGACCGTGACCCCACGGAAGTCCAGGGTGAGCGGCTCCTCGAGGGCGACCTCGTAGCCGGACCAGTCGGCGACCGTCATCACCCCGGCCAGCTCGGTGCCGGAGGAATGCTGGTGCGGCCGTGCGACGAACGCGCAGGTCTCCTCCGCGACGAACCCCGTCTTCCACACCCGCAGGCAGCGCCGGATCACCTCCCCCCTCGACCCGGTCCCGCTCGCTCTCACCAGCCGCCGCAGCGTCGACGCGTAGTCGGGGTTGCCAAGCACCGTGCCGGCGCACGGCGCCTGACCGCCCCGCAGCCACAGGTCGGCCGAGGTCGGCCAGTGCTCACGGAAGTACGGCGCCATGGTGTCGAGGACACCGGCGAGCTGCGCGCTGATCTCCGCGCCCGTCTCGGCGTAGTGGACGCCGTACTCGAGCACGTCACCGAGCGACCAGGTGCCGAGGCGCTCGAGCATCCTCAGCCACCCCTCGACGGCGCCGGGCACCGCCGCCGCGAGCGCGCCACTGCCAGGCACGCTGGTCAGGCCGAGCTCGCGGCAGTGCTCGATGGACGCCCCGGCGGGTGCCGGGCCCTGGGCGTTGACCACCACCGGCCCGTGGCCCGCGGGTGCCACCAGCGCGACCATGTCGCCCCCCGGACCGTTGAGGTGCGGCTCGACGAGGTGCAGCACGAAGCCGGCCGCGACCGCCGCGTCGACGGCGTTGCCGCCGCGTTCCAGCACCGACTGCGCCGTGGCGGTGGCGACCCAGTGGGTCGACGCCGCCATGCCGAAGGAACCGGTGAGCGTCGGCCTGCTCGTGTGGCCCGGTGGTGCCGTGTACGCCGCCCCGAGCCTCTCAGCGTCAGCCGACATCCGCCGACGCCCAGCACCGCTCGAGGAAGTCGACCACCGTGTCGACCACGCGCGGCGAGGCGAACGCCGCCGTGGCATGGTCCTCCCCTTCGACGACGTCGACCACGGCGTCGCCGCCGAGCGCGACCAGCGCATCGCGGAACCTGCGGCTCTGTCCCACCCCCGAACGGTGGTCGGCGTCGCCGTGCTGGAGGAGCACCGGCGGGCGGTGCCGCGCTGCCGTCGCCGCGTGAGCGAGGCTGGAGGCACGAAGCCGCTCCGGGTCGTCGAGCATCGGAGATCCGAGGTAGCGCGAGACCACGTCCACCACTCCCTGCTGCGACTCCGCGGTCGGCTCGAACGCGTCGTCGAGGACCGTGCTGAAGTCGGTCACCGGATAGTGCAGTACCGCGGCGGACAGCTCGGCGCCGACCTCGCGATGCTCGCCGACCGGCCGGGCCACCGGTCCGCCGTCGGCGAAGGCGGCGCGCCCGACCAGGTAGCCGCCGGCCGAGCTGCCCCAGCCCGCGACCCGCACCGGGTCGAGGTCGTAGCGCTCCGCGTGCGCGCGGGTCCACCGGACCGCCGCCAGGACATCCTCGACCGCCTCAGGATGCGCGACCTCCCCGGCCAGCCGGTAGTCGACGGTGAAGACGGCGATGCCTCGGGACGGAAGCGTGGTCCACGGCCCCGGCTCCATGTCCTTGTCCCCCACCAGGAAGCTGCCACCGTGGCAGTAGACGACGACCGGGTGCGGCCCCGACCCCGACGACGGAACGTGCAGGTCGCCCAGCAGCGGCCGCCAGCCGGCCGGCCGCGCGTAGCGGAGGTTGAGGTAGGACCGCGTCCCCGGGAGCAGATCGACAGCGGCCGGGGCCAGCAGCTCCGGACTGACCAGATCGTAGGGACCGAGGATGAACTCCGACGGGTGCTTGACCCGGGCAGCGGTCACGACGTCTCCTCCACGGCTCCCACGGCAGCCGCCTGCGGGATCGAGGCCAGCAGCGTGCGCGTGTAGTCGTGCTCGGGCGCACTCAGCACCCGCTCGGTGGGGCCGGTCTCGACGACCAGGCCGTTGCGCATCACGTAGATGCGGTCGGTCACCTGGCGTACGACGGCCAGGTCGTGGGTGATGAAGACGTAGCTCAGGCCGAGATCGCGACGCAGGTCGTTGAGCAGGTTGAGCACCAGCGCCTGCACCGAGACGTCGAGTGCCGAGGCGACCTCGTCGCACACGACCATCCGGGGCTCGCGCGAGAGCGCCCGCGCGATGGCGACCCGTTGCCGCTCCCCGCCCGAAAGCTGTGCGGGCAGGCGGTCGGCGTACGACCCGTCGAGGCCGACCTGCTCGAGGGACCGGACCACGCGCGCGTCGAGACCGTCGCGCGAGGCGAGCCGGAGCCCCTCGCGGAGCGTCGCACCGATCGTGCGGTGAGGATTGAGCGTGGAGGTCGGGTCCTGGAAGGCCATCTGGACCGTCGAGCGGACCGTGTCCCAGTCGGCTCGCGACAGCGACGCGGCCGTGAGGTCGACACCGGCCACCTCCAGGGTGCCACTGCTCAGTGCGCTCAGCCCGACGATCGATCGCGCCAGCGTGGTCTTGCCGGACCCGGACTCACCGACGATCCCGACACTCTCGCCGGCGTGGACCTCGAGGTCGACGCCACCGAGTGCGACCTTGTCACCGAACGACTTGCGAACGTCGACGGCTCGGACCAGCAGCTCGCCGCGCTCGCCAACCGCCACGGACGCCGGTGGCGATGCGGCGCTGACGTCGAGCGCATGCGATCGCTCGACGTGCACGCACCGCACGACTCGCTCCTCGTCGACGAGCTCGAGCGGGGGCTCGCTCTCGCGGCACTCGTCGGTGACCAGCGGACAGCGGCTCGAGAACCGGCAGCCCGCGGGCCGGTTGCCGGGCTCGGGCACCGATCCCGGGATGCTGGGCAGCCGGTCGACGCGGTGGCCGATCGGCGGGTCGGCGACCAGCAGGGCGCGGGCGTAGGGATGCAACGGCTCTCGGGTGAACGCGTCGGCCGTGGCGACCTCGACGACCTGCCCGGCGTACATGACGTAGACCCGATCCGCGATGGTGCGCGCCACCGCGAGGTCGTGGGTCACGAGCACCAGTCCCAGGTCGTGCGTGGCTCGCAGCCGGTTGAGCAGCTCGAGGATCTCGCGCTGCGTCGTGACATCGAGCGCGGTCGTGGGCTCGTCAGCGATGAGGATCCGGGGGCTCTCCGCGATCGCCGCGGCGATGGCGACCCGCTGTCGCATGCCGCCCGACAGCTGGAAGGGGTACTTGTCGGCGACCGCCGGGTCGGTGATCCCCACCTCGACGAGGCGGCGCACGGCCTCCTCGCGCCACGCGCGTCGCGACCGTGACGCGTGCCGGCGCAGCGCCTCGACCACCTGCGGCCCCACCCGCTTGAGCGGGTTGAGCATGGTGAAAGGGTCCTGCATGACGTAGGCCATCTCGGTGCCGCGGAGGCGTCGGCGCTCCCGGCGCGACATCGTCGCGATCTCTCGGCCGTGGACGAGCGCCGACCCGCTCGCGGACGTCCCCTCGGGCAACAGTCCGAGCAGGGCGCGCATGGTGACGGACTTGCCGCTGCCCGACTCACCGACCACCGCGACCGCTTCGCCGGCCGAGACGTGTAGGTCGCAGTCGTCGACGATGGTGACCGGCTGGCCGGCGCGGTAGCCGGAGACGGTGATACCGAGCGCGTCCAGGACGCGCGGCGAGGAGTTGCTGGTCACCTGAACCCCTTGAATCGGTGAGCTCGTGGAGAACGAAACGATACCGATCCGTCTCGCTTCTTGGCAAGGGCCGAACCGTCATTTGCCTGATGCGAGACGGAACAGTATCGTTCCAGTACCGGAGAGCGGATCACCCTGACCCGCGCGACCAGCGGAGGAGGCTCCTATGACCACGTCGTTGCACCGGCATCTGCGAGAGCTCGGGCTCGAGCTGCCGCAGGTCGCGGCCCCGGTCGCCGCCTACCGACCGGCCGTGCGCGTCGGCGGTCTCGTCCTCACCTCGGGGCAGGTCCCCTTCGTCGACGGCACGCTGCCGGTGACGGGCCTGGTCGGCGCCGAGGTCGACCGGGACCAGGCGCAGGAACAGGCCAGGGTGTGCGCACTGAACTGCCTCGCCGCGGCCGCGAGCGTGGTGCGCGGCGACGAGGAGATCCAGCAGATCGTGCGAGTGGGCGTCTACGTCGCCTCGGCCACGGGGTTCGCCGACCAGGCCACGGTGGCCGACGGCGCCTCGACCCTGCTGGAGCAGCTGTTTCCGACCGGCCACGCGCGCAGCGCCGTGGGCGTCAAGGAGCTGCCCCTGCACGCACCCGTCGAGGTCGAGGTCGTCGCCCTCGCCGGCTGAGCCCGCTCCTTCTTCCCCTCCGAACCCGCCCCCCACCGAGAGGACCCGCCATGTCCGAGACGAACAAGAAGCCGACGCCCGGCCAGACCACCGGTGCCGCTGCCGGCCCGACCTTCGAGCGCACCGACTTCGCCGCCGAGCTCGACGGCGTGCTGGACAACCACGACATCGGCACCGAGGTGTGGTTCGAGAACGACCGCGTACAGATCTGGGACCTCTCCCTGGAGCCCGGACAGCGACTGCCGTTCCACGTCCACGACCAGGACTACTTCTGGACCGTCACCGACCCGAGCCGGCTTCTCCAGCGCTACGACGACGGCACCAGCAGGGTGGTCGATGTGACCGTCGGCCAGACCAACTTCCTGACCTACGCCGAGGGCGAGTGCACTGTCCACGACATCGAGAACGTCGGTGACACGTTCTTCCGGTGTGTGACGGTCGTGCTGAAGGACTGAGGTCGCGCCGCGATGCCTCCGACCATCGGCTCCATGCAGGACTCGCCGCTCACGGTCGCCCTGCTCCTGCCGGCCATGGAGAAGTGGCTGACCGACCGGCCCGTCACGACCTGGCGGCCCGGCCGCAGCGGTCCGACCACCGTCACTTTCGGCGAGGTGGCCACCCGCGCACGCCTGCTCGGTCGTGCGCTGGACCTCCTGGACCTGCGTCCCGGGGCCCGGGTCGCCACCTTCGCGTGGAACGACCAGGAGCACCTCGAGCTCTTCGTGGCCGTACCGGCATCGGGTCGGGTGCTCCACACCGTCAACCACCGGCTCTTCGCGGGCCAGCTCGCGTTCATCCTCCGCGACGCCCAGGACGAGGCGGTCTTCGTCGATGCCGCCCTGCTGCCGGAGCTCTGGCCGGTGCTCGAGCCGATCGCCACGGTGCGACACGTCGTCGTGCTGCACACCGGATCCGGCGCCGACCTGCCCGACGACCCCCGGGTGAGAACGTACGAGGCCCTGCTCGCGGAGGTGACCGAACCGCACCCGCTCGACCACGACGAGGAGCGCGCCACCGCGACCCTGTGCTACACCTCCGGCACCACCGGGCATCCCAAGGGAGTCGCCTACAGCCACCGCTCGGTGGTCCTGCACGCGCTGCTGCTCCTGGCCGCCGACGGCTTCGGCATCAGCCAGCAGGACGTCGTGATGCCGATCGTGCCGATGTTCCACGTCAACGCGTGGGGTCTCCCCTACGCCGGCCTCCTCACCGGCGCCGCCCTCTCGCTACCCGGCGGCAGTCCTGACCCCGCCAGGCTGGCTCACCAGCTGGAGTACGACGCCGTGTCGGTGGCCGGAGCCGTGCCCACCGTCTGGCGCGCGATGCTGCCCGAGCTCACGGGCCATGACGTGTCCGCCCTGCGCCTGGCCGCCTGTGGAGGCGCGGCGATGCCCGCCGACCTCGCCCTCGACTACGAGACCCTGGGCATCGACCTGCGGGGCGCGTGGGGCATGACCGAGACCAGCCCGCTGGTGACGTGCGCTCGGCCCACGCCGGCCGAGCTCCTCCAACCGGCGTCCGACCGCCGGGCTGCGTTCGCCGCGGCCGGCCGCCCCGTCCCCCTCGTCGACCTACGCCTGGTCGATGACGACGGCGCGCCGGTGCCGTTCGACGGCGCCACCGCCGGCGAGCTCCAGGTGCGCGGGCCGACCATCGTCGACACCTACCTGGGCGCACCGGGCTCCGCGCTCACCAGCGACGGCTGGTTCGCCTCGGGCGACCTCGCCACCATCGACCCGACCGGCCAGCTGCGGATCGTGGACCGCACCAAGGACCTCATCAAGTCGGGCGGTGAGTGGATCTCGTCGGTCGAGCTCGAGAGCGCCCTGATGAGCCACCCGGCGGTCGCCGAGGCCGCGGTCACCGCGAAGCCGGACCGACGCTGGAGCGAACGACCGGTCGCCTGGGTGACGCCGACCCCCGGCCACGCGATCGACCGCGACGAGCTGCGGGCGCACCTGCTGACCCACGTCGCCTCGTGGTGGGTGCCCGACGACATCCGCGTGCTGACGAAGATCCCCAGGACCGGCACCGGCAAGGTCGCGAAGTCGACGTTGCGCGACATGTCCGCGGAGCCCGAGGGTGGCTGACCAGGAGGGGACGACGCCACGTGACGATGCGGTTCCGTCTCGGAGCGTGGCGGACGCCTCACCCGGCCCGACGTCCAGTAGGGTCCACCGTATGGCCTCCAGCACCACGACGAAGGCGCCGCAGGGATCCGGGTCGTTCGACCCCGCCGTGACCTCCGCCATCATCGAGGCAGCCCTGAGCGACCTGGCCGAGAAGGGCCTGGCCGGCATGTCGGTCGACGGCGTGGCTCGTCGTGCACGCGTGGGGAAGAGCGCGATCTACCGCCGCTGGTCCTCCAAGGAGCAGATGACCGCGGCCATCCTTCGCGAGGTCAGCCTCGCAGCCCACCCGGGACTTCCGGAGACCGGCTCGCTGCGCGGCGACCTCCACCAGGTGATGCACGACTTCATCGGGTGGCTGGCCGACGACCCGCGGGTCGGCCAGATCTTCCTCGCCATGCTGGCCGAGGGACGCCGCAACGACGAGTTCGCCAAGATCCTCGACACCGAGATCGATCAGCCCCGCCGCTCGAGGGTCAACGAGGTCTTCGACCAGGCCGTCGCACGCGGCGAGGTGGACCCCGACTACGACCGCGAGCTCGCCATGGACGTGCTCGGTGGCACCGTCTTCTGGCGCCAGCTCGCCCGGCGTCACGACGTCACCACCGAGTACCTCGACCAGCTGATCGACGTGCTCGAGCACACCTGGAGGCCGGCCGCCGGGTGAGTGTCGCGGGGCGGCGAGGGCGTCAACGAGCTCGCCGGCCCTGCTCGAACCGGGTGTGGAGCCAGTCGCCCATGAGGTTCATCGCGGTCGCGGCGGCGACCAGTGCGATGCACGGCGCCGCGGCGGCCCACGCGTTGGAGTAGATCGACACCCGGTTCTCGGCGAGCTGGCGGCCCCAGTCCGGGGAGCCTGGCGGGACCCCGAGCCCGAGGAAGGCCAGGCTCGACAGGTCGACGATCCCGTAGGCGAACTGGAGGAAGAAGCTGGCGACGAGCACAGGGGCGATCCCCGGCAGGAGGTGACGAGCGACGATCCGCGAACCACGGATGCCGAGGGTCCGGGCCGCCTCGACGTACGGGAGGTTGACGCGCTCGAGCACAGCAGCGCGGACGACGCGGACGTTCTGGGGCAGGCCGAAGACAACCAGCACGCCGATCGCGAGCCAGTAGCCGCCGCCCACCACGCCGACCACGACGATCGCGACGACCAGCGCAGGAACGGAGTAGAGGAAGTCCACGGTGCGGCCGATGAGGCCGTCGACCCAGCCGCGCTTCCACCCGGCGAGCAGGGCCAGCACCGTGCTGAGGACGACGGTGACGAGAGCCAGGATGAGCGGTCCGACCAGCGCTGATCGCGCGCCGTACACGACTCGTGACAAGACGTCACGTCCGAGCTCGTCGGTGCCGAGGAGGTGTCCTGGGCTCGGCCCCTGCAGCACAGCGTCGTTGTCGATCTCCGTCGGATCGAGTGGCGCCAGCCACGGCGCGACGGCGCACACCAGCAGGACCGTCAGTACGACGGCCGCGAAGGCGACAGTGAGCGGGGTGCTGCGCAGCCGGCGAAGGCGCAGCCCCGGCGTGGCGACCGCGCCGCTCATCGTCCGCTCCCGTCGCTCTGGCTGATGCGGGGGTCGATCGCCAGGCACGCGAGATCTGCGAGCGCGTTCACCACGATGATGCCGACCGCCAGTACGAGCGTCACGCTCTGCACCACCGGGATGTCGCGCGCGGCGATGGCGTCGACCAGGAGGGTGCCGATCCCGTTCAGGTTGAAGACCTCTTCTACGACGATGACGCCACCCATCATGGAGATGAGCACGGCGCCGGCCTGGGTGATGAGCTGGACCCCGGCGTTGGGCAGGACCGAGCTCATCACCACGTGGGGCGTGGAGAATCCGCGCGCCCGGGCGAAGGTCACCTGGTCCTCGTGCAGCACCTGCCCGATGCGAACCCGAGCGATGCGCGACATCGAGGCGAGGGCGAGCAACGCCAGCGTCGTCGCCGGGAGGACCAGGTGCCGGAGTGTGTCGAGCCCGCCGTCGCCACCACCGACCGTCGGCAGCCAGCCGAGCTGGACGCCGAAGACATAGGCGAGCACGACGCCGGTGACGAACACCGGAGAGCTGGCGAGCACCGTGGTGCCGACGAGCACGCCTCGGTCGAGCCTCGTGCCGGCGCGGTAGGCCGTCACGAGCCCCAACAGCGTGCCCACGAGGACGGCGACGAGCCAGGCGACGAGCAGCAACGGCACGGTCACGGCGGCCGCTCGGCCGAGCGAGCTGGCGACCGGCTCCCGCGTCGAGAACGATGTCCCGAGGTCGAGCGTCACGACCGAGCCGAGGAACCGACCGTACTGCACGACCAACGGGTCGTCGAGGCGGTACTCCTCCCGGATCGTCTCCAGCTGGTCCGGCGACGCGAACTGGCCACCGATCGACTGCTCTGGTCCTCCGGGCGCGGCATGCACGAACAGGAAGACCGCGACCGAGACCACCAGCAACACACTGATCGAGGACAGCAGCCGCGCCAGGACGAACCGGGCCGCGGCGCCGTGAGCCCCGGGGCTGGTCCGCACCGACTGCGAACCGCTGCCGTCGACCGTCATCTCGGCTGAATCTGCTCGGGCCATCGGCTCATCCACCAGAACGTGTCGTAGGACGCCAGCGATAGGTCCGCGGTCGCACCCGCGTAGACGTTGGGGAAGGCGATCGGCACATAGGGCAGATCCTGCTGGCCGAGCTCGATGGCGTCCATGATCAGGTCGGCCCGCGCGGGGTCGTCGACGTCGAGCTCCTGGCTGTCGAGGAGGAGGCGGTCGACCTCGGGGTTGTCGTAGTCGGACAGGTTGGACCCGGGGCCGCCCTTCTCGACGCTGAACGCCGAGTTGAGGATGTAGAAGGGCATCATCACCGGGTCGGGGTTGATGCCGCTCAGGTTGTCGATCGACAGTCCGTCGGTGGTGTGTTGGAAGTACACCTCTTCGTAGTAGGTGTTGTCGTCGACCTGGTTGATCTTCAGGTCGACGCCGATCTCCGCCAGATTCTCGCGGAGGGTCTGGGCGACCGTCGAGAGGGACGGGTCGCTGGCCAGCACGGAGACGTCGACCGACAGCCCATCGGGGTGGTCGGATTCGGCCAGCGCGGCCCTCGCGGCGTCGACGTCGAAGGAGAACCGGTCCTCGAGCTGGGCGTAGCGCTCCTCGGTCGTCTCCTCGCCGGCCAACACCGCCATGATCCCGGCCGGGACGATGCTCGGGGCGAGGGTCGCCTTGCCGCCCAGCGCTCCGTTGACGATGCCCTCGCGGTCGATGGCGAGCATCACGGCCTCGCGCAGGTCGGGATCGTCGAACGGCGGCGTGCGCACGTCGAAGTTGACCTTGTAGATCGACAGGTCCGGCGTCTCGGACAGCTCGAGCCCCTCGACCTGCTCGAACGCGGCGACCTGGCCGATCGGGATGTTGTAGATGACGTCGAACTCGCCCGACTGGATCGCGTTGAGCCGCGCGGCGTCATCGTCCACCGTGGAGAGGGTGAGCTCCTCATACGTCGGCTCCTCGCCCCAGTAGTCCGGATTGGCGCGGAGCACCGTCTCCTTGCTCGGCGTGAAGTCGACGTACTCATAAGGGCCGGTGCCCATGTTGAGGCTGCCGGGCGTGCCAATGGTGTCGGCGGCCTCGTAGTAGGCCTCGCTGACGATCGGCGTCACCGCGATCCCGTAGAGGAACTGC
Organism: uncultured Nocardioides sp.; assembly: GCA_964544855.1. Lineage (GTDB taxonomy): Bacteria > Actinomycetota > Actinomycetes > Propionibacteriales > Nocardioidaceae > Nocardioides. Next base: position 45,046 of record CAZJDU010000001.1, on the reverse strand, counting down.
GGGTCGGGCTGGTTGAGAGTCACCGTGACCTGGCCCTCACCGGTGGCCTCGATGCTCGCGACGTCGGCGTAGACCGGCGCGGTCAACGAGGTGGAGCCTTTCTCGGCGTGCAGGTTGAGGGAGAACAGGACGTCGTCCACGGTCAGAGGGGTGTCGTCCCAGAACGTGACGTCCTCGCGGATGTCGAAGACATAGGTCCGTGGGTCGGGCTGCGACATCTCCGCGGCGAGGTTCGGCGAGAGGCTGCCGTCGGGCTCGTATCGCATCAGCGGCTCGAGGGCGATGAGGATGGCCGCGTCGGCGAGCGAACTCACCCGGATCGGGTCGAGCAGGTCGGCCTGGCTGGGGATGAGCACGTTCAGCGTCGACGGCTGCTCGCCGGCCGGACCGCCTCCGGTGCCGTTGCTGCATGCAGCCAGGCTCAGGGCCAGCGCTGCCGCGACACCCGCAACCAGCTGCCGGCGGCGGCCCGGGCGCGCCTTGCGGCGCGATTCCAGCGGTGACTTCATCGTGGGTTCCTCTCGACCGAGACGGGGGTGTGCGGGGGACGGAGTGCTGCGGTCAGATGGGCTCGCCGGTGGCGATGTAGGTCGAGTGGCCTCGGTCGTTGTAGACCGCGTCCTCGGCCGTGGCACTCGGCGAGGGATCGAGGAGCTCGATGATGTAGTGGGTGTTCTCGACGTCGGTGAGGTTGTGGATGCGATGCGGCACCAATGGCCCTTCTGAGCCGACGGTCTTGAACAGGCAGTAGCCGGCCTCGGCCTCCTGCGCGATGGTCCACTCCTCCTCGCCCAGCAGCTGCGCCTCGGCCCGACCGGCATCCGGCCACAGGATGAGGAAATCGTGGTGGTGCTGGTGGAAGTCGAACATCCCCTCCGGCGCGAGCGTCATGGACCAGACCCGCACCCGGTCGTTCTCGAAGACGAGGGTGTCACCGGGTGTCGCGGGGATGTCCTGGTGGGTCGAGGTCATGGAGATTCTCCTTGTATGAGGGCGATATCTGTGCGGAACGATACCGTTCCGTCGCGCGCTTGTACAGGGCCCGAAAAGGCCATCAACGAATTGGTCAGTAGTCACCCGCAACGACGTTGGCGAGCGGCTCACCGCGGCCGTACCGGGCCAGCTGCGCGGCGACCAGCCGACGCACCCGCGGCGCCATCGCGTCGGTGCAGCCACCCACGTGCGGCGAGAGGACCAGGCCGGGCACCGACCACAGCGGGTGGTCGACGGGCAGCGGCTCGGGGTCGACGACATCGAGCGCGGCACGCAGCCGCCCCGACGCGAGCTCGGCCAGCAGCGATCCGGTGTCGACCACGGGGCCGCGGGCCACGTTGACCAGCAGCGCGCCATCCTTCATCTCGCCGAGCATCGCGGCGTCGAAGAGCCCGCGCGTCTGCGCGGTCTCGGGCACCGCCACCACCACGACGTCAGCGGCCGGCAGGAGGCGGGGCAGCTCGTCGATGGGATGGACTCCCGGGCGGCCCCGGCGGGCCACGCGTGTCACCTTCGCCTCGAAGGCCAGCGCACGGCGCTCGATCGCTTCACCCACGCTGCCGTAGCCGACGACGAGGACCTGCTTGTCGGCCAGCGATGTCCGGAACCCGAATCGCCACTCTCCGACGTCCTGCCCACGCACGAAGTCCGGGATCCCGCGCAGGCTCGCCAACACGAGCGTGAGCGCCAGCTCGGCGGTCGCGGTGTCGTGCACGCCTCGCCCGTTGCACAGGGTGACACCCGGCGGCACCGCGCCGCGAAGGTGCTCGACACCGGCGCTCTGCGCCTGCACGACGTCGAGCCGGCTCATCCGGTCGAGCAGGCGGCGCTGGTCCCGCCCGGTGCCGAACGGGAGCACCACGAAGCCCACCTCGCCGGCGTCCGAGCACCGCGCGGAGTGCGCGGCGGGGTTATACTGTTCGACCCGCAGCCCGTCCGGCACGGGACCCACGTCAGCCGGGTCGAAGGGCACCCAGACCAGCCGGTCCTGCATCATCGGCCTCGCCCGGCCGCCCGCGACGGCCGAGAGTTCCCTGGGACGGCGTTGAGTGTGGCGTTGCGCTGGTCGATCTCGACCTGCGTGCTGGGGAAGAGCACATCCATGCCGTCGAGGGCCATGCTCTGCGCTTCCTCGACATGGGGACGCATCAGCACGTCATAGCGGCCCAGCGCGGCTGCGACCGAGTCGCCGACGCCGAGCTCGGTCGCCAGCACCTCGGCTCCGATCATGGCCAGGCTGCTCCCCATGCCGGAGAAGAACGACGCCGCGTAGCCCGAGTCCCCGACCAGCACCACCCGACCGGTCGTCCAACCGGGCATCCGCACCTGGGCGATCGAGTCGAAGTAGAAGTCGTCGCACCGACGGACGTCGTCGAGGGCGTCGGCCATCCGCCAGCCGGTCACGCCCTGGAACGCGTCGACCACGATCTGCTTCTGCTGCTCCACGTTGCGGAAGTCGTGGTCCAGCCAGGGGCTGCGGAACGCGAACATCGCCACGGGCTCCGGGTTCTGTCCCGCCACCGTGAGCACCTGCCCCGGCACGTTGTAGACCTGGGTGCCCTCGACGTCGGCGAGTGAGGAGGCGCCGCGCACCAGTCCGACATAGCTGCCGAGGTAGTGGAGGTGATCCGTGGTCTCACCGAAGGCCAACCGCCGCACCGCGGAATGCAACCCGTCCGCCCCCACCACGAGGTCGAACCGCTCGGGCTCCCGACCCGAGCAGACGGCCGTGACGCCCTCGTCATCCTCGGCGAGCCCGATCAGTGTCTCGTCGTACCGGACGACGGCGTCGTCGGGCATCCGCTCCGCGAGAATCTCGACCAGCCGGTCACGGAGCACCTCGAGGTCGTCCGGGCTGTCGTAGAACTGCTCGGCGACGTGCCACGTGGCCAGCAGCTCACCCTCTGCCCCGACGAATCTCCAGATCTCGTTGGCCGTGATCCGGCTCGCGAAGATGTCGTCGTAGACCCCCATCGTCCGGGCCGTGTCGAGCGCCCGACCGCGGACGTCGATGGCCACGCCACCCGAGCGGCGACCGCCCGCCTGCTCGATCACCGTCAACCGGTGCCCCTGGGCTCCCAGTGTCGCTGCGACCGACAGTCCGGCGATGCTGGCGCCCACCACGAGAATCCTCACGCTGTTCCCCTCTCTGCGGCGCTCGTTGCACCACGAAGCGAGACGATACCGTCTCGTCTCGTCTTTGGCCATCGAAGGGTCCGGTCCGCGATCGGGTCACAGCAACGCGCGAGCGGGGTCGTGGAGCAGGTCGGCGACGTGGCGGAGCACGCCGGCCCCCAGCTCACCGTCGACGAGCCGGTGGTCGATGGAGATCGAGAGCGTCATGACCTCGCGCACGACGACGGCCCCGTCGACGACCCATGGCCGCGGCTGGATCGCGCCGAGCGCGAGGATCGCCGCTTCGGGCGGATTGAGGATCGGGGTGGCGCCGTCGACCCCGAAGCTCCCGACATTGGTGAGTGTCAGCGTGCCGCCGCTCAGGTCGAACGGCTGGAGGCGGCCGTCCCGAGCCCGGGTCACCACGTCATCCAGCGCCGCGGCCAGCTCGGCCAGCGACAGTGATCCGGCATCCTTCACGTTGGGCACCATCAGCCCACGTGGTGTCGCCGCCGCGATGCCCAGGTTGAGCGCAGGCGACTGCACGATCTCCTGGGACACCTCGTCCCAGGAGGCGTTGATCTCCGGATGCGTCTGCACGGCCAGCGCCACGGTGCGGGCGACGAGCAGCAGTGGGCTGACCCGGACCCCGGCCCAGGCGCGATCGCCCCGGAGCCGGCGCACCAGGTCCATCGTCGCGGTGACGTCGACGGTCAGCCACATCCCGGCGTGCGGTGCGGTGGACGTCGAGCGCACCATCTTGTCCGCCGTCGCCTTGCGAACCCCACGAATCGGGATCCGCGTCACCTCCGAGGCGGCCGGCGGAGCCGCCGGTGCGGTGGCAGCCGGTCGCGCACGCTGGAACGCCGGGCCGTCGGGAGGACGAAGGAAGACCCGACGTGCGGCACCCCTCCTGGGGCCGGTACCGACCAGTACGGCGGGAGCGTCATCCGTGGGGACCGGCTCCGTCACCCGCGGGACCTCGGGCTCCGGCGCCCCGTCGGCGGCGGCGATCGTGACGAGCGGGGCGCCGACGGGAACCGTCTCGCCCTCGGCGGCACGCAGCTCGGCGACCACCCCGCCGAACGGCGACGGCAGCTCGACCACGGACTTGGCCGTCTCGATCTCGACGAGCGTGTCATTGACGGCGACCCGGTCGCCGACCTGCACGTGCCAGCTCAGGATGTCGGCCTCGGTGAGTCCCTCCCCGACATCGGGGAGCTGGAAGACCTGATGGTCAGGCATGGGCGGCCTCCCTGCCGAAGTGGAGCGACCGATCGATCCCCACCAGCACCCGGTCGACATCGGGCAGGAACGCCTCCTCGACCGTGGCCGGCGGGTAGGGCAGGTTGTAGGCACCCACCCGCAGCACCGGCGCCGTGAGCTCGAAGAAGCAGCTCTCGCTGACCACCGCGGCCACCTCGGCACCGATGGCCAGCGACGTGGACGCCTCGTGCACGACGACGGCGCGCCCCGTCTCGGCGACACAGCGCCGGAGGGTCTCGACGTCGAGAGGAGAGATCGAGCGCAGGTCAACGACGCCGACCGACACTCCGTCCTGCTCGGCCGCCTCCGAGGCCGCGAGGGCCACCTCGACGCTCCCGCCGTGCGCGATCAGGGTGCAGTCGCGGCCCGTACGCAGCACGAACGCGCGATCGAGCGCCGCTGGGCTGGCGTTCGGGTCGACCACACCCTTGTCCCAGTAGCGCCGCTTGGGCTCGAAGAACACGACCGGGTCGTCGCTGCGGATCGCCGCGCGCAACAGGCGATAGCCGTCCTGCGGGTTGGAGCACGCAACCACCCGCAGCCCGGCCGTGTGGGCGAAGTAGGCCTCGTTGGACTCGCTGTGGTGCTCGACCGCGCCGATGCCACCACCCGCCGGGATCCGGATGACGACCGGCAGGGAGATCCGGCCGCGCGAGCGGGCGCGCATCTTGGCGAGCTGGCTGACGATCTGGTCGAAGGCCGGATAGACGAAGCCGTCGAACTGGATCTCACACACCGGCCGGAAGCCACGCAGCGCTAGGCCGATGGCGGCTCCGACGATGCCCGACTCAGCGAGCGGGGTGTCGAAGACCCGGCGCGGTCCGAACTCCTCGACCAGACCGTCGGTGACACGGAACACGCCACCGAGCGTCCCGACGTCCTCACCGAGCACGACGACGCGCTCGTCCTCTCGGAGTGCACGCTGCATCGCCAGATTGAGGGCCTTGCCCAGCGAGACACCCGACATCACCGACCCCCCTCCACGACCGCGACGAACGACTCGTACGCCGCACGCTCCCGCTCGATCGGGTGTGGCTCGGCGTACACCTCACCGAAGAGCTCGCCCAGGTCCGGCGCGGCCAGCGCTCGGCACTCCTCGCGGGTCCGCTCCGCCAGCGCCTGGCCCGCAGCGTCCACATCTGCGAACCAGTCGCCGTCGACGCCCATCCCCGCCAGGAGCAGCCGGACCCGTTCGATGGGGTCACGGCGCCGCCACGCCTCGAGCTCGTCGGGGGTGCGGTACCGGTTCGGATCGTCGGAGGTGCTGTGACCACCGATCCGGTAGGTCTCGGCCTCGATCAGCGCCGGACCCTGGCCCTGCCGGATGCTGTCGACCGCTTCGCTCGTGACGGCATGCATCGCCAGCACGTCGTTGCCATCCACCCACCACGACCGCAGCCCGAAGCCGACCGCTCGCTGATGCACCGCGGAGCCGGACTGCTTGCTCGCGGGCGTCGAGATCGCCCACTGGTTGTTCTGACAGACGAACAGCACGGGCAGCGACATCGTCGCGGCCCAGTTGAACGCCTCGTTGACGTCGCCCTGGCTCGCCGCGCCGTCGCCGAAGTAGACGACCGTGACCGCGTCGACGCCGTCGAGCTGACAACCCAGCGCGTAGCCGATGGCGTGCAGGGTCTGGGTGCCGAGCACCAGCGAGTAGAAGTGGAGGTTGTGGTCCGATGGGTCCCAGCCCGCATGAGCCACGCCGCGCCACTGTGCCAGCAGGTCGCTCGGCGTCAGTCCACGCACGAGCCCGACGGCATGCTCGCGGTAGCTGGGAAAGATGTGGTCGCGGGCCGCCAATGCTCGGGCCGACCCCACCTGTGCGGCCTCCTGCCCCTCACCCTGCAGCCACAGGCCGAGCTCGCCCTGGCGCTGGAGAGCGACAGCCTCTCGGTCGAGGGACCGCGCCAGCACCATGTCGCGGTACAGGGTGCGCACCGTCTCGATGTCGAACCGACGGTCCCGACCCGCCTCGGTGAGCTCGCCGTGCTCGTCGACGAGACGGATCGGGCTGGCAGCAGTGATTCCTGGCCTACTGGACATCCGATGACTCCTTGATCGATGTGAGGGAGGTGATGGTGACGTCCTGGACGTCGACCAGACCGCGCAACGAGGCGGTGACCGTCGCCGCACGGCGCTCGGTGGCGACGAAGGTCGCGGTGAACGCGGGCAGCGCGTCGTCGGCTGGAGACAGCTCCGCGGCCACGACGGCGACGCCGCGCCGGTGCAGGACGGCCACCAGGGCGAGCAGCGTCGAGCGGTCGTGCCGGGCGAGGCGGACGTCGACCCGGTGCGGGTTCATGATCACTCCTTCCCGTGGAGCGTTGGCTGCGCCACCGCCACCCCCTGGGAGTTGAAATGGGCATTCAGTGACCCATATCGTTGAGAACCCGATCACAGACGTCAACAGAATCAGCGACAACTGCCCACACTGTTCAGCAAGTCCAGTGCCGACTCCCCGGAGCTGCTCACCATGGCAACCATCGATCGTCTCGACGTCGAGATCCTCGGCCGACTCGCCAGCACCGTCCGACCGGTCGTGGCGGAGATCGCCTCGTCACTCGGTGTCAGCCGCGCCACGATCCAGCAACGACTCCAGCGCCTCGAGGACGAGGACGTGCTGCGGGGCTATCAGCCGGTCATCAACCTCGACGCCGTCGGGCTGGCCGTGCACGTGCTCGTCACCCTCGAGATCGACCAGCGCGTGATGGGTCGCATCGTCACCGGGCTGGCGGCGCTGCCAGAGGTCCTGGAGGTCCGTATCCAGGCCGGCCGCGAGGACCTCCTGGTCCGGGTGGCGATCGAGTCCCTGGAGGCACTGCAGCGCCTGACTGCGGCGATCGTCGACATCGACGGCGTACGCAAGACCACGTCGACCTTCACGGTCGCGACGCCGGTGCCGTACCGCGCGCAACCACTCCTCGAGAAGGTCACCGCCGACGCAGGGTGGGGCCGCTCGACCCCTGCCTATCGACCTGAGCACGCGGATCGGTGACGACTCGGCCCAGGCGACGGCTCAGCGGCAGTCGGCGACGATGTCCGCGGTGTTGCGCGGGGTGGCCCGCGGCGCGTCCCTGCCCCCGTCCTCGCGGCTCCCACGTCGCGCGGACTGTCCATGCCCGGCTCTAGTGTCGAAGCATGGTGACCTGGCATCTCACGATCGACGCGAACGATCCAGCACGGATGGCGCGGTTCTGGGCCCCGGTGCTGGGCTATGTTCCCGAGCCTCCGCCCGACGGCTTCGACTCGTGGCTGGCCTACTACCAGTTCGTCGTCCCCGAGGAGGGCCTCGACGGCGATCCCGACGACTACCTCGACCGGCTGGTCGACCCGACGGGTGAAGGGCCGAAGATCTGGTTCCAGCCGGTGCCGGAGAAGAAGACGGTCAAGACCCGGTTCCACTTCGACATCTACGTGGCCGATCGTTCTGCTCCGATGGAGGAGATCATCGCGACCGTCGATGCCAAGGTGGCCGAGCTGGTCGACCGCGGCGCCACGGTCGACCATGTGAACCGGATCGACACCGACACCCTTCAGCGGTACGGCGTCGTGATGCACGATCCGGAGGGGAACGAGTTCTGCGTGGCGTGAGGCTCGGTGGCAGGGAAACGGTCGTCGCACTCGGGCCGCATCGGGCAGGATGAGGTCATGCGTGAGGTGGAGGTGAGCCCCGTCCCGCTGACCCGCCTGGCGCGGGTGGTCCCGCCGGAGCGGACCGAGCTCCTGGACCTCGCCGCCGACCAGGCGAACCGGCTGCTGTCCGGCCGCACCGTGTGGAACGTCAACTCCACCGCACGGGGCGGCGGGGTGGCCGAGATGCTGCAGACCCTGCTCGCCTACGGCCGCGGCGCCGGGATCGACACCCGCTGGTTCGTGCTCACCGGCGACGAGCGCTTCTTCAGGGTGACCAAGCGGCTGCACAACCTGCTCCACGGCTCCCCCGGCGACGGCGTGGGCATCGACGAGTCCGACCGGGACCACTACCTGGAGGTGCTCGCCCGCAACCTCGCCGGCTGGCAGGAGCGGGTCCGGCCCGGCGACATCGTGCTGCTGCACGACCCGCAGACCGCCGGCATGGTCGACGCGCTGCGCGACCGCGGCGCACGCGTGGTCTGGCGCAGCCACATCGGCGCGGACCGGACCAACGAGCAGACCGAGCGCGGCTGGGCGTTCCTCCGGCCCTACGCAGAAGCCGCCGACGCATGCGTCTTCTCGCGCAAGGAGTACACCCCGCCCTGGCTGCCGACGGAGCAGACCTGGGTGATCCCGCCGTCGCTCGACCCGTTCAGCGCGAAGAACGCGGACCTGACCACCGAGAGCGTGCGGGCGTCGCTGCACCAGGCGGGGCTGGTCACGCGCCTCGACGGCGACGGCAGCCTCGGCTTCACCCGCCGCGACGGCTCACCGGGCACCGTCCGCGCCCACCACGGGCTGCTGCTCGACGAGGACCGGCCGCTGCCCGCCGATGCGCGGGTGATGCTGCAGGTCAGCCGGTGGGACCGACTCAAGGACATGACCGGCGTGCTCGAGGGATTCACCGGCCACCTGGACCGCTTCCCCGACGACCTGCACCTGATGCTCGTCGGCCCCGACGTGACCGGGGTGAGCGACGACCCGGAGGGCGCGCAGGTCCTCGAGGAGTGCCGCGCCCGGCGCGCCGCGCTCCCCGCGCCGGCTCGAGCACGGGTCCACCTGTGCCGGCTCCCCATGGACGACGTCGACGAGAACGCGCATCTGGTCAACGCGCTCCAACGGCACGCCACCGTCGTCGTACAGAAGAGCCTGATGGAGGGCTTCGGGCTGACCGTCACCGAGCCGATGTGGAAGGCGCGCCCCGTCGTCGCCTCGGCCGTCGGCGGCATCACCGACCAGATCGAGGACGGCATCAACGGCATCCTGCTCGAGGACCCGACCGACCTCGACGCGTTCGCGACGCTCGCGGCGGGCCTCTTCGGGGACCCCGATCGCCGTGCGGAGATCGGAGCCGCGGCGCACCAGCGGGTCGTCGACGCGTTCCTCGGCGATCGCCACCTGATCCAGTACGGCGAGCTCTTCGGCTCGCTCGTCGGGGGCTGAGGACCCCGGCCCGGCCGCGGCAGGCTCGTCCACCGTCACCGCGGCGGCGACCACGGCTGCGACGTACGGCCGGCGAGATGCGCGGCGACGCCGACGACCACGATGATGACCAGCCCGAGCGCGAGCGCGGCGCCCACCGCGACCAGACGTGCGAGCAGGCCGCCCGCGACCACGCCGACGGCGAAGGCCAGCAGCGCGAGCCCGCGCCGCAGCACCGCCGGATCCCGTACGCCGGTCCGCTCGGTCACCGCCCCCGTCAGGGTGAGGGTGAGCACCGCGGTGACCAGGTCGGGGACCTTGAGATAGCGGATCAGCGCCAGCTGGCTGCCCATCGACATGGCGAGCAGCACCGTGATGACGTCGCGGGCCCAGGCGTCCAGGTGGTCACCCGACGTCACGGCGATCACCATGACGGGCACGGCGAGCGCCCCCTTGGCGATCGCGATGTTGCGCACGGCCAGGCCACGATGCGGGCCGGAGCGCCGGCAGGTGTGAGCGCCCAGCAGCGCGCCCACCACGAAGCTGGCCAGGGCGATCGCGGAGTGGATCACCGAGAACAACGACGCCCCGGCCAGCCCCAGACCGATGAAGACGATGTTGCCGGTCATCGCCGCGACGAAGACGTGGTTGAGGGCCAGGATGCTCGTGGCGTCGACGATGCCGGCCAGGACCGTCAGTGCCAGCAGCATCGCGGGCAGCGGCCCGTCGCGCTCGTCGACGACCGCCTCACGCAGCCCACGGCGCAGGTCGGGCGGTCGCTGCTCCGGCCCGGGCAACGGCGGTGGCTCGTCCGTCACCAGGGAAGTACACCACCCGGAGCGGGCCGGACGCTCCGGAATCCGACGCTTCGCCGGCTGCGACTCGCCGAGGGCACGCGAGGTCGATCCGCACCGGCCACGACACCGTCACCGTCCGGTCAGCCGGAGGTCACCGCCGCCCCCTGTGCTGAGGCGCATGGACATTTCTCGGAGGTCTGTTGTCGCAGCCGGCGTGGCCGGCTCCGCCCTTGCTCTGCCCGCATCCGGCGCCGTGCCGGGCGTCCTCGACGTCCGCGCCACGGCGGCCGCTCGCCCACCTCGGGCCACCCCGTTCACGCTCGGTGTCGCCTCGGGTGACCCGCTGCCGGACGGGTTCGTGATCTGGACCCGGCTCGCCCCCCGGCCGCTCGCCGACGACGGGCTCGGCGGCATGCCCAGCACCCGCCAGCAGGTGCAGTGGCAGGTCGCGGAGGACGAGCGGTTCCGCACCGTCGTTCGCGCGGGCACCGTCTCCGCCCGGCCCGACACCGCCCACGCCGTCCACGTCGAGGTCGGCGGGCTGCGCCCGGGCCGGGAGTACTGGTACCGCTTCCGCGTCGGTCGCTGGCTCTCCCCGGCCGGCCGCGCGCTCACGTCGCCGGCGTACGACGCGATGCCGTCCTCGCTCTCGATGGCGTTCGCCTCGTGCTCGCAGTTCGAGCACGGCTGGTTCACGGCCTACCGCCGTCTCGCCGAGGAGCAGCCCGACCTGATCCTGCACCTCGGCGACTACCAGTACGAGTACCGGAAGGACACCTACGTCGTCGGCGGCGGCAACGTCCGCGACCACCGCGGCCCGGAGACCGAGACGCTCGCCAACTACCGCCAGCGGCACGCGCAGTACAAGTCCGACCCCGACCTGCAGGCCGCCCACGCGGCCGCGCCGTGGCTGGTGGTCTGGGACGACCACGAGGTCGACAACAACTGGGCCGACGAGGTCCACGAGAAGCCGGACATCCCCCAGCCGAACTTCCTCGACCGTCGCGCCGCCGCGTTCCGCGCCTACTACGAGAACATGCCGCTGCGTCGTACGTCGGTGCCGCAGGGGATCGACCTGCAGCTCTACCGCCGCGTGCAGTGGGGGCAGCTCGCCAACTTCCACATGCTCGACACCCGGCAGTACCGCAGCGACCAGGCCTGCGGCGACGGGTACGACGACTGCCCCGACGCCGCCGACTCCGGCCGCACCCTCACCGGCGCGGCGCAGGAGCAGTGGCTGCTCGACGGCTTCGAGCGGTCCACGCACCGCTGGGACGTGCTCGGCCAGCAGGTGTTCTTCTCCCGCCGCGACCGCGACGCGGGCGAGGCCAGCGTGGTGTCGATGGACGCCTGGGACGGCTACCCCGCCTCGCGGCGGCGGATCACCCAGGGCTGGGTCGACGCCGGCGTGCGCAACCCGGTCGTGCTCACCGGCGACGTGCACGCCCACTGGGCCTCGGAGATCACCAGCGACTTCGACGACCCCGACGCGCCGGTGGTCGGCTCGGAGTTCGTGACCTCGTCGATCACCTCCGGCGGCGACGGGTACGACGAGCCCTCGGGTGCCCACCCGTGGGCGGCGTACAACCCGCACCTGACCTTCTGGACCAACCTCCGCGGCTACGTCAGCACCACGATCACGCCGAGCGAGTTCCGCGCCGACTACCGGTGCGTGCCACGGGTCAGCGAGCCCGGTGCGTCGGCCTTCACCCGCGCCTCGTTCGTCGTCGAGGACGGCGTCCCGGGCATGCACCGGGTCGGCCGGGTCCCGCGGCGGGCCCAGCGGGCACCGTCCCGCTCGCCGGAGCAGATCATCCAGGACACCCTGGAGCAGGAGGGCCACTGACCGGTCCCGTCTGACTGGTGGATCCGAGTCACCCGGTGACTCGGATCCACCGGTCAACGGCCGCCACCTGGCGAGGAGCACACTCGGGGGATGGACCCGACCCGCGACCGCCTGCTCGCCGAGCGCGACCGCACCCGGCGCCGGCTGGCCGAGCTGACCGGCGACTTCCGCGCGATCATCGAGGCGTCCCAGGCGACCAACGCCGACGACGAGCACGACCCCGAGGGCGCCACCATCGCCTTCGAGCGCTCCCAGACGGCCGCACTGGTCACCCAGGCCGAGCAGCACCTGCTCGAGCTCGGCGACGCCCTGGCCCGGCTCGACGCCGGCAGCTACGGGACCTGCGAGCGCTGCGGCCGGCCGATCCCCGCCGGGCGGCTCGAGGCACGGCCCACGGCCCGCACCTGCGTGTCCTGCTGACCGGGGGCCGCCCCGAGCCCGGCGACCGACGACCCGGTCAGCCGACGCCGACCGCGTGCCAGGCGCCGCGCACGATCTGTGCCGCCCCCTTGGGTGCCGCGCCCGCCTTCACCAGGATCCGGGCGGAGTCGGCCACCTGGTCCGCGGCCTGCAAGAAGGTGGCGTCCGGGGCCAGGAAGTTGAGCGCGTGGTACCAGATCCGCGCGCTGATCAGGGTGTCGCCGAGCTCGGTCGCCGCGAGGTAGAACGCCCGGTTGGGGATGCCGGAGTTGATGTGCACGCCCCCGTTGTCGGCGGATCCGGTGTAGCGGTCGTCGTAGTGGGCCGGCTGCGGGTCGGTGCCGAGGATCGCGTTGTCGTACGCCGTCCCCGGGTAGCGCATCGACCGCAGCGCCTCGCCGTACAGCTCCGGGCCCATGATCTCGTCGCCGATCAGCCAGTCGGCGTCGTCGGGGCTCTCGTCGTTGGACCACTGGGTGACCGCGGTGCCGAACACGTCGCTGAAGTGCTCGTTGAGCGCGCCGGACTCGCCCTGGTACACCAGCCCTGACGCGTGCTGCGTGACGCCGTGCGCCAGCTCGTGCGCCACCACGTCGAGGGACCGGGCGAAGCCGACGAAGATCACGCCGTCGCCGTCGCCGAAGGTCATCTCGTCGCCGTCCCAGAAGGCGTTGTTGAACGCGGTGCCGAAGTGCACGTTGAGCACGAGGTCGAGCGAGCGGTTGTCGATGGAGTCCCGGTTGAGCATCTGCCGGTAGTAGGCACGCACGACGCCGGCGCCGTCGTAGGCGTTGATGACCGCGGCGTCCTTGGTCTCCGGAGCGCCCTCGGGTCGCACGAGCGTGACCCGCTGGTTGGTGGTGTTGCCGCTGTCGTAGACCTCACGGCGGCTGGTGCCCGTCGCGGGCGGCGCGAGCGTGGCGGAGACCTCGGGACCCGCCTCGCGGGTGATCGCCTCCGCGCGCCGGTCGCGCGCCTCGTCGGAGATGTCGAGCTCGGCCTGGTCGACCGAGGGCGCCTGCGGGCTCTCGGCCATGGTCGCCGCGACGTACGGCGGCACGAAGTAGCAGGTGGTGCGCGATGCGGTGATGGTCATGGTCCCCTCCCTGGGGCGTGGGTCTTCCTACCCCTCAAGGACCGTGATCGGCGACGGGCGATACAGCCCGGAGGGTCAGCGCCCGCGGGCCGCCTCGATCTGCTCCTGGGCGTCGGCGAGCAGCTCGACGACCCGGGCGCCGACGCCGAGGTCGAGCTCGTGCGGCTCACGGCTGCGGGCCGAGGCCACGAGCTCCTCGGCCGCGACGGCCAGCAGGCCCGATCGCTGCGTGTCGTCCGGCCGCGGCGGCGCCGGCACCACCCCCGCCTCGCCCCACACGGCCGCCTCGAAGCCCGTGGCCTCCGGCGGCGCGAACTGGGTGAGCGACGCCGTGCTGGTGGCGCCGGACTCGTGCCGCAGCACCAGGGTCACCAGGTCGCCCTCGCCGCCCACCGCGGTCAGCGAGGCCACCGGACCGAGCGCGCCGCTGAGCGTGGACAGCGCGTGCGGACCGGTGTCCCAGAGCGCGCCGTACTCCTGTCGCCAGGGGGAGACGCCGAACGGGTTGTCCGGCCGCTGCAGCGCGCTGAACCACCGCAGCCAGCCGCCGCGCCAGCCCTCGGTCGCCTGCGTCTGCCGGAACCAGGTGCGCCAGGAGTCCACGAACCGGTCGGTGAAGAAGACGACCGAGGCCACACCGGACGACGTGGCGGCGTCCCGCAGCCGGTGCGCCGCCTCGGCGGTCAGCGCGACCGGCTTGTCGAGCAGCAGGTGCTTCCCCGCCGCTGCCGCCCGCAGCGCCAGGTCCGCCTGCACGCCGGGAGGTACGGCGAACGCCACGGCCTCGACGTCGTCGAGGAGCGCGTCGAGGTCGTCGTAGGCCGCCACACCGAGCTGCGAGGCCAGGCCGACCGTCGCCTCCCGACGGCGACCCCACACGCCGACCAGCTCGACGTCCGCGGCCGCCATCAGCCCCGGGCCGTGCGCGATGCCTGCCCAGGGTCCTGTGCCCACCAGTCCGAACCGCACGGCCACACGCTACTCAGTGCGGCAACGAGTCAACAGCCCGGCAGGACCCCGCGCCGGGTTCCGGCGAACCCTCCCGCGCCGTCGGTGCCCTCCGTCATGATGGGCGACGTCATGACGCGATGGACCCACGAGCAGGTCAGGAAGCTGGCCCCCGACGCCTCCTCGCTGACCGCCGCGCGCAAGCTCGCCGTGCCCGTGCCGTGGAGCGACACCGGCGCCACCGAGACCCTGCTGTGGGGCCGCTGCCAGGGCTCGGGCAGGACGCCCTACCAGGTGTCGGTCGACCTGACCGGGCCGGCGTTCCGCTGCTCCTGCCCGGGTCGCAAGCTCCCCTGCAAGCACGCGCTCGCGCTGCTGCTGCTCTGGGTCGACGGCCAGGGCACGATCCCCGACACGACCGACCCGGCGTCGTACGCCGGCGACTGGGCGGCCCGGCGCGCGGCCACGGCGGCAGCCGAGTCGACATCGAAGAAGCCGCCCTACCCCGCCAGCCGGGCGAAGCGGCTCGAGGAGCGGCTGGCACTGATGGACGGCGGGATGGCCGACTTCGCGCTGTGGCTGGGCGACCTGGTGCGCGGCGGCACCGCCTCGGCCCGACAGCAGCCCTCGTCCTGGTGGGACGCCACCGCCGCGCGGCTGGTCGATGCGCAGCTGCCGGGACTGGCCGAGCAGGTGCGCGCCGCCGCCTCGGAGGTGCGCAGCCGCGAGGACTGGGCCGACCATCTGCTCGCGACGGTCGGTCGCTGGTGGACCGCCACGCACGCCTGGACCGTGCGCGAGTCGCTGACCTCGGACCAGATGGCCGACCTGCGCGCCTACCTCGGCTGGCCGTACCCCACCGACGACATCCGCTCCGCCGACGCCGAGCCGGACCGGTGGCTGGTGCTCGGCGCCCATCGCACCGACGACGGCCGCCTCCAGCAGCAGCGCACCTGGCTGTGGGGCGAGACCACGCACCAGACCGTGCAGGTCCTCGACTTCGCCGCCGGCGGCCAGCCGCTCCCCGTGGCGCGGACGACCGGCGCCGTGCTCGAGGCGACGGTGGCGCGCTATCCCGGCACGACAGCGCGGCGAGCGCTGCTCGTCGACGACCCGGTGCCGGTCCGCGACGCCGCCGGGCTGCCCGCCGGCGGCGACCTCGAGCACGCCCTCGGCCTGGCGGCCGACGCGTGGGCCGTGAACCCGTGGGCGGCTCGCGTGCCCGTCGTGCTGGCCGACGTGCGGGTGTCGCCGACGCACCTCGTGGACCCGGCCGACCGGGCGCTGCCGCTCCTCCCCGACGTCGAGCCGTGGCTCGCGCTGGCGGTCTCGGGCGGTGCGCCCGCGCGCGTGTTCGCCGAGCTCGAGGAACGCGGGGTCCGGCCGCTCAGCATCGAAGCGGACGGGGAGCTGGTGGCCCTGTGAGCGACACCGGAGACGGAGCGGCCGTCCGCCCCGGCGCCACGCCCGACGTCGAGGGCTGGTGGCGCCGGCTGAGCTCGGCCGTGCTGGTCGGCACCGGTCGTCGGCCGGTGCCGACGGTCGCCGAGCTCGACCTCGGCGACGGACCGCTCACGCCGCGGGCGGACGCCCGACCCGAGGAGGCTGCGCTCGACGCCGCCGCACTCGGCGGCGCACTGCGCCGGGCGGGCCGCCTGCCGCAGCCGAGCGTGACACTGCCGCCGCCCGCTCCGGCCGATCCGCGACCTGCCGCGCCACCCCGCGCCGCCCAGCTGCTCGAGCTGCTGCTCGTGCAACCGCCCACCGATGCCGCGGGCACCGACGCGCTGCTGCTGCACTGGTGCGCGGCCTGCCGTGAGGCCGGCCGGCGCGTGCCCCATCGGCTGCTCCCCGGGTTGCTCGACCGGGTCAGGTCGACCGAGCTGCGCCGCGAGGTCGCCCCCGTCGTGGGCGAGCGGGGCGCCTGGCTCGCCGGCCGGCTCCCCGACTCGTCGTGGCTGCAGCGGGCTGCGGGCCCGCGAGCCGCCGACGCGTCGTACGACGCGCCGCTCGACCCCCACCAGTGGGCACTGCTGGGCACCGACCAGCGAGCCGACCGGCTGTGGGCCCTGCGCCACGACGACCCTGCGGCCGCGCGCGACCTGCTGCTCACCACCTGGTCCAGCGACCCCGCCAAGGACCGGCGGGCGCTTCTGGAGACACTGCTCGTCGGGCTCTCCGCCGAGGACGAGGACCTGCTCGAGACAGCGCTCGGCGACCGCGCCGCGTCGGTGCGCGACCTCGCCGCCCGGCTGCTCGACGGGCTGCCGACCAGCCGTCGCGCTGCCCGGATGGCCGAGCGGCTGCGGCCCCTCATCGCCTCGACCGGGCGGTTGCGGCGCCAGCTGGAGGTCCGGCTGCCCGACGACCCCGACCCGGCGGGCCGGCGCGACGGGCTCGGCAAGCCCCCGGCAGGGCGCAGCGCCCGCGGCTGGTGGCTCGCTCGCATCGTGGCGGGAGCGCCCTACGACGTGTGGGAGGCGCCGCCCGAGAAGGTCGTGCCGCGGATCCACGACCCGGACGTGCTCGCCGGCCTGCGCCGGGCGGCGGTGATGCGACGTGACCCCGACTGGGCACGCGCCCTGCTCGAGCAGACCGTCGACACCGAGCTGCTCGCCGTCCTGCCGCCGGCCGAGCGCGAGACGCGTGCGATCGACCAGCTCGGACGCACCCGGCCCCCGCCCTGCCGACGCTGCTCGACGGCCTGGCGACCCCCTGGTCGGCGGAGCTCAGCACGGCGGTGGTCGCGCGCATCGCCCGGCTGAAGCCCGAGGAGGCCGGCGCCGCGCTCGAGGCGCTGGTGCCGCTGCTGGTCCGCGGCCTGCACGAGGACGCTCTCCCCTCGCTGCAGCGCTGGCGCGAGCGCACCGAGCTGCCCCGGCGCCACGACGACCGGCTCGGCTCCCTCATCCAGTCCCGCACCCTCCGACAGACGATCAGTGAGGCCTTCTCGTGACCGACGCCATCGAACCGCTCGGCGACGACCTGCTCCGTGCGCATGCCGAGGACGCCTGGGCCGACGAGCTCGCCGCGCTCGCGGCCGCCGACGACCGGCCCCGCCCGCCCGAGTGGCGGCTCTCGCCGTGGGCCGTGACGACCTACCTGCTCGGCGGCACGCTGCCGGACGGCACGGAGGTGACGGCGAAGTACGTCGGCCAGCGGCGCATCATCGAGGTCGCCGTCGCCACCCTGGCGACCGACCGGGCGCTGCTGCTGCTCGGCGTGCCCGGCACCGCCAAGACCTGGGTCGGTGAGCACCTCGCCGCCGCGATCAGCGGCTCGTCGTCGCTGGTCGTGCAGGGCACGGCCGGCACCCCCGAAGAGTCGCTGCGCTACGGCTGGAACTACGCACGGCTGCTCGCCGACGGCCCCACCCGCGAGGCGCTGGTGCCGAGTCCGGTGATGCGGGCGATGGAGACCGGCTCACTGGTCCGCATCGAGGAGCTGACCCGGATCCCCGCCGACGTGCAGGACGCGCTGATCACGATCCTCTCCGAGAAGCACCTGCCGATCCCCGAGCTCGACTCGGAGATGCAGGCACGGCGGGGCTTCAACGTGATCGCGACCGCCAACAACCGCGACAAGGGGGTCAACGACCTCTCCTCCGCGCTGAAGCGGCGGTTCAACACGGTCGTGCTGCCGCTGCCGGACACCGTCGAGCAGGAGGTCCAGATCGTCCGCACCCGGGTGGCCGCGCTCGGCGACTCGCTGCGGCTGCCCGCCGACCTCTCCCAGCTCGCCGAGATCGACCGGGTGGTGACGATCTTCCGCGAGCTGCGGTCGGGTGTCACCGCCGACCGTCGTACGACGGTGAAGTCGCCGTCCGCGACGCTCTCCACGGCCGAGGCGATCTCGGTGATGACCAGCGGGGTGTCGCTGGCCGCGCACTTCGGCGACGGCGTCGTGCGCGCCGAGGACGTGGCCGCGGGGCTGGTCGGCGCGATCGTCAAGGACCCGGTGCAGGACCGGATCGTGTGGGAGGAGTATCTCGAGACCGTCGTGAAGGATCGTCGCGACTGGGCCGACCTCTACCGCGCGTGCCGGGAGCTCGGCTGACCACCGGCATGTCCGTCCACGTCCTCGGGGTCCGGCACCACGGGCCCGGATCCGCCCGCTCCGTCGCCGCCGCACTCGACGAGCTGTCCCCCGACCACGTCGTGATCGAGGGACCGCCCGAGCTCGACCGGCTGGTGGCGCTCGCCGAGCGCCCGGAGCTCGTGCCGCCCGTGGCCGGGCTGGTCTATGCCGTCGACACGCCGCGGCGGGCGGTCTTCTACCCGTTCGCCGTGTTCTCACCGGAGTGGGTCGCGCTGCGGTGGGCCGTCGGCCGCGGCGTCGCCGTACGGTTCGCCGACCTGCCGGCCGTGCACCTGCTGGCCGACGACGACAGCGGCACCGCTGACCGGGACGACGAGCGGGCGCCCGCGGCCGTGGATCCGATCGGTGAGCTGGCCACGGCGGCGGGCTACGACGACGCCGAGCGGTGGTGGGAGGACGCCATCGAGCACCGCCGGGACTCGACCCTCGACCGCTTCGCGATGCTGTCGGAGGCGATCGCCGCGGTGCGGGAGCACGCACCGGAGGACACCGACAACGACCGCCGCGAAGCAGCCATGCGACGGGTCCTGCGGGCCGTGCAGCGGGAGGGTGCCGAGCGGATCGCCGTGGTGTGCGGCGCGTGGCACGCCCCGGCCCTCGAGGAGTCGGGCTGGCCGACCCGGGCGGCCGACGACCGGCTGCTGACGAAGCTGCCCCGGACCAAGGTGGCGGCGACCTGGGTGCCGTGGACGGCCCAGCGGCTGGCGACCGCGAGCGGCTACGGCGCCGGCGTGCGCTCCCCCGGGTGGTACCGCCACCTCTTCACCACCCCCGACGAGGACGTGGTGCCCGGCTGGCTGGTCACGGTCGCGCGAGCGCTGCGCGAGGAGCGGCTCGACGCCGCGCCCGCGTCCGTCGTCGAGGCGGCACGGCTCGCCGACGCACTGGCAGCGGTGCGGGGCCGGCCGAGCGTCGGCCTGCCGGAGCTCGAGGACGCCACGCGCGCCGTGCTCACCGAGGGGTCCGACCTCCCCCTGGCGCTGATCGACCGCACGGTCGTGGTGGGCGACGAGCTCGGGACGGTGCCCGACGAGACACCGATGGTGCCGCTCGCGGCCGACGTCGCCCGACAGCAGCGCTCGTTGCGCCTGAAGCGCTCGGCGACGGCGACCGTCGTCCAGCTGGACCTCCGCCGTGACAACGGGCTGGCGCGGTCGGTCCTTCTCCACCGGCTGCGCCTGATCGGCGTCGACTGGGCCGAGGAGGTCTCGGCCGGCACCACCACGGGCACGTTCAAGGAGGCGTGGCAGCTCGAGTGGCGACCCGAGCTGGCCGTCACCCTGGTCGAGGCCAGCGTGCACGGCACCACCGTCGTCACCGCGGCGGAGTCGCGGGTGCGGGAGCTGGCGGCCGCCGCCGACATCGCCGGACTGGCGCGGCTGGTCGAGGCCTGCCTGCTCGCCGACCTCGCCTCGGCGCTCGCCGAGGTGGTGGCCGTGCTCGCCGAGCGCACCGCACAGGCCCACGACACCCTCACGCTGCTGCGCGCCGTCGAGCCACTGGCACGGACCTGCCGGTACGGCGACGTGCGGGACGCCGACGTCGCCGGCATGCCCCAGGTGCTCGAGACCATCGTGGTGCGCGCCGCGCTCGGGCTGCGGGCGGCCTGCCGGTCGCTGGACGACGACGCGGCGGCGGCGCTCCGTGACGGCATCGAGGCGGCGCAGCGGGGCGTGGCGCTGCTGGACGACGCGGCGCTGACCGAGCCGTGGCACGCGGCGCTGGTGCGGCTCGGTGATGATCCGGGGGTCCACGGGTCGGTCTCGGGGCGGGTCAACCGGATGCTGCTCGAGGCCGGGCTGGTCCCGGGGGACGAGGCCGCCCGGCGACTGTCGCGGCGGCTGTCGGTGGGCGCCGACGCCGAGGCGGGCGCGGCGTGGCTCGACGGCTTCCTCACCGGTGAGGCGCTGCTGCTGCTCCACGACGACGACCTGCTCACCGTGATCGACGACTGGGTGACGTCGGTGCCGGACGAGGTGTTCGACGACCTGTTGCCGCTGCTGCGGCGGACGTTCACGCGGTTCGAGTCCGGGGAGCGACGCCAGATCGGCGCGCACCTGCGCGACCTCGGCACCCCGCGACCGGAGGCGCCGACCGCTGCCGTCGACGTCGCGCGCGCCGGTCCGGCGGTGCACCTGGTCGCACGGCTGCTGGGGCTGGAGGGTGCGCGATGAGCCGGGACCGGCTGACCCGATGGCGGCTGGTGCTCGGCGGCGCCGACAGCGACGGGATCGGCGACGCGGTCGCCCTGACCACCGAGGACGAGAAGCGCGACGAGGTGCTGCGCGAGCTCTACGAGAGCAGCCGCCGTGGTGGGCTGAGCGGCTCCGCCCCACGGGTCGCGCGGTGGCTGGGTGACATCCGGGGGTACTTCCCCTCCTCGGTGGTCCGGGTGATGCAGGCCGACGCGATGGACCGGTTGGGGCTCACCGAGCTGCTGCTCGAGCCGGAGCTGCTCGAGTCGGTCCAGCCCGACGTCTCGATGGTCGCGACGCTGATGAACCTGCGTGGCGTGATCCCCGAGCGCTCGCGCGAGACCGCGCGCGCCGTCGTACGGACCGTCACCGACGAGCTGGAGGCCCGGCTGCGCTCCCGCACGGTGCAGGCCGTCACCGGAGCGCTCGACCGTGCCGCCCGCACCCGGCGACCGAGGCTGCGCGACGTCGACTGGCGCCGGACGATCGCGGCGAACCTGCAGCACTACCTGCCCGAGCACCGGACCGTCGTGCCGGAGCGGCTGGTGGGCTTCGCGCGCCGGCAGTCCCAGGTCGAGCGGCAGATCATCCTGTGCATCGACCAGTCGGGGTCGATGGCGGAGTCGGTGGTCTACTCCAGCGTCTTCGGGGCCGTGCTGGCCTCGCTGCGCTCGGTGTCCACGCGGCTGGTCGCCTTCGACACCGCCGTCGTCGACCTCAGCGACGACCTGGAGGATCCGGTCGATGTGCTGTTCGGGGTCCAGCTCGGCGGTGGCACCGACATCAACCAGGCGCTGGCGTACTGCGAGGGGCTCATCGAGCGACCGGCCGACACGATCCTGGTGCTGATCAGCGACCTCTACGAAGGCGGGATCGCCGAGGAGATGCTGCGCCGGGCGTCCGCGATCGTCGGCTCCGGCGCGACGATGGTGGCGCTGCTCGCGCTCAGCGACTCCGGGAGCCCGTCGTACGACGCCGAGCACGCCGCAGCCCTGGCGGGGGTCGGTGTGCCCGCGTTCGCCTGCACACCGGACCAGTTCCCCGAGCTGATGGCCACCGCGATCGAGCGGCGCGACATCGCCGCCTGGGCCGCCGCCAACGACATCGTGACCGCACACGAGGACGGCTGAGCCCGCTCGGCTACCTGCTGTCCATCTCCGCTGTCTAGGCTCGAGGCGTGACAGAGCAGCAGCAGGACCTCCGGCTGGCCTCGGCCGACAACTTCCGTGACATCGCCGGGTCGGGCTATCCGACGCGGAGCGGCGGCCGGGTGCGACGGGGCGTGTTCTACCGCTCCAACGCGCTCGCCCTCGCCGACGAGGAGATCGCGACGGTGGCCGAGCTCGGGCTGCGGGCCGTGCTCGACATGCGCAGCGAGTTCGAGATCGAGCGCACCCCCGACCGGGAGATCGACGGTGCCCGGTGGCTGCACTACGACGTGATCGGCATCCCGATGGAGCAGCTCGGCGACCTGACCAAGGCGCGCGGCGCCGAGGCGGTGATGGCGCAGGTCTACACCGCGTTCGTGACCGACGTCGCCGCGCGGGCCCGGTTCGGCGACCTCTTCCGCCAGCTCGCCACCGGCGGACCGCAGGTCTTCCACTGCTCCCACGGCAAGGATCGCACCGGGTGGGTGGCCTCGCTGCTGCTCCACGTCGCCGGCGTCGACGACGAGGTCATCATGCAGGACTACCTGCTCTCCAACGAGCTCACCGTCGGCAGCCGCGCCGCCCTGGAGCAGACGATCGAGGAGCTGCGCGGGCCGGAGCTGGTCTCCGCTCTCCAGCCGACCATGGTGGTCGACGAGAGCTACTTGCAGACCGCCTGGGACGCCGTCGCGCGCGAGTTCGGCGACCGGACGACGTACCTGAGCGACGGCCTGGGTCTCGACGCGAACACCCTCGACCGGCTGCGGGGGCTGCTCGTGGACTGACCGGCCGCTGAGATGTCGCCCCGAGTCACCGGGTGACTCGGATCAACACGCCAGGCACGGTCGACCACGTGTTCGACGTCCCCACCTCACCGACCATCGACCTCGAAGTCCAGCGTCCCCACGGGGTTCTCGAACTCGTCGATGCGCAGCGACACCTGCAGCTCCCAGGTGCCGGGCGACGGAAACACCGCCTCGGCTGCGTAGCGGCCGGGAGCGAGCGACTCGACCGGCAGGTAGCCGAGGTCGACGTCGTCGGAGGACAGCTTGAGGCTGGGCGCCTCGTAGCCCTCGAACGGCGCGCCGGCGGCGTCTGCCATCTCGATCGTCACGGTGCTCGGGCCGGTGGCCGGTGAGGACACCGTCGCCTCGACCTCGACGTCCCCGAGCGAGACCGAGGCCACCTCCGGCTCCGGTGCCGCAGCGGCGATCGATGCCTCCGCCTCCGGGCTCTTGTCCACGAGGAACCCGGTGAGGAGCAGCACCACGACCAGCACCCCGGCCTCAGCGGCCGTCGCCCGCGCGATCGGGCGGGCTCCGGCCCGCCGGTCGCGGCGCCGGACCGCCCGCTGCAACACCGGCAGCAACGACCACCTGTTCCAGGCAGCGATCCCCACCGCGACCAGAGCGGTCAGGATCTTCGCCAGCAGCAGCTGGCCGTAGCCGGACTCGACCAGCTCGCTCCACGTGCCGACGACCCGCCAGGTCAGCACCGCGCCCGTGACGACCAGCACGGCGAGCACAGCCGCCGCGACCCCGGAGAACCGAGCGAGCACCTCGGCCCCCACCGTGCCGCGCGCGGCGAGGTCGGGCAGCACGAGAGCCAGCGCCACCAGCCCTCCCAACCACACCGTCACGGCCACCAGGTGGAGCATGTCGACGCCGACGGCGAGCGCCTCGGGCGTCGTGGCGCGGGTGTGCCCCGTGAGGGCCGGGGCGCAGACGGCGACCGTGCCCGCGATGACGGCGGCGATGCCCCGCCGACGTCCGGGGTCGCCGCGACCCAGCAGCCACACCGCGCCGACGACCCCGCTGACCACGGCGGCGGTGACGACGTACTCCGTCGTCGCCAGCGCCGCCCACGTCGCGCCGCTCGCCAACGAGCCGACGCTCCCGCCGAACTGGTAGACCACGCCCAGCGGCAGCGCCACCAACCAGCCCACCGCCGCCACGACCGCGCCGGCACGCGCGGTGGTGACGAGTCGCCGACGTGACCTGTCCGTGGCCTGGCCGCCGGGCAGGAACAGCACCGTGAAGGCGACCAGGCCGACGGCCAGGAAGAGCCCGCCGTACCCCGCCCACCGAGCGATCGTCAGGGACAGCGGTGGACTCGGAGTCGTGGCACCGGTCTCCACCGCGACCGGGGGCGGCGCGACGGTCGCACTCGGTGCACCGATGGCGAAGGTGAGCGACCCGCTCACCGGATGGCTGTCCAGCGACACGATCCGCCAGGCGACGACGAGGCTGCCCGGGCCGACCTCGCCGTCCAGCGTGATCGTGAGCTCGGCCCCGCTGGCCTTCGCCGACGCCGGGACGTCGGCGCCCCGGTCGTCGAAGACCCGGACGCCGTCCGGCACAGCGGAGACCGGCTCGTTGAAGGTCAGCCGGATCTGCTCGGGCGCGGTCGGGAGCACCGCCCCCTCGGCGGGGTCGGTGCTGATCAGCGTGGCGTGCGCACTGGCCGGGGCAGCGGTGCCGAGCACGAACAGCGCGACGATCGCGCCGACCGCGAGCCAGGCAGCGGCGAGCCGGGCTCCGGTACGCCGGCGCTGTCCGGTCACGCGCGACGACGCTGGAGGACGATCGCAGCCGTGCCGGCGAGCAGGCCCAGCAGGCCCACCCCCAGCGCGCCGACCACCAGCGGGTCGGTCCCGGTGTCCTCCTGGGTCGCGGCCGCCGCGTCGTCTGCTCCGGAGCCGCCCGACGCCGACGCGGCGGAGGCCGGCTCGTCGTGCCCGGCGCCGGCGACGGCCGTGACCTCGAAGGCCGGCGCCGGACGCTCCAGGTCGGCCCCGCTCTCACCGTCGCTCGGCACCTCGATCCAGGCGGTCTCGCCCTCCTCGCAGGTCTGCACGGTCGGGAAGACCAGCGTGGTGCCGGGCTCATCGGGGATCTGCACCGCGAGCTCGAAGACGTCGCGGTAGCCCTCGGGCAGCGGGACGTCGGCGCGATAGGTGACCGAGTCGACCCGCTCGGTGATCTCGTTGCCGTGGCCGTCGGTGACCGGTGGGTCCAGCTGGACCACGTCCTTCTCCACCTCCCACAGCGCGTTGCGGGTCGGCGTGACGGCGCTGATCTCCTCCGGGATCCGGATGGTGACCTGGGTCGTGGGCGAGCCGTCGCAGCCGTGCGGCACGCTCACCTCCAGTACGGCGTGGGCGCCGGCGGCCGTCGACGACGGGGTGAGGCTCACGTGGGCGCTCGCCGTCGGCGCAGGTCCGGTGACCACGACGGCGAACGCCGCCACGGCGACGCCCGAGCCCAGCGCGGCCCGTCGCCGGATGCCCGGCCGGCACGCCTCGGTGCGGTGCTCCTCGATCCGCGCGTCGCTCGGCGACTCGGCGCTGCGGTCCACGGTGGCCTCCTGGTCCTGGTCGACGCCCTGCCCGGTCCGCCACTCGAACCCGATCCAGCACGTGACGGCCACCACAGAACCAGCCCGCTGAACCTCATGTCAAGGATGTGAACCACGTTCGGTCACTCGTTGCCTCGGTCGCGGCGACACCGTATCGTGGTTCACGATACGGAACCGAAGTCGCAGACATGGATGTCCCGTCTGCGCCCCGACCCAGGAGGGCCCATGCCCAACATCACCGTCGAACTGCTGGCCGGTCGCACCACGGAGCAGCGGCGCGCGTTCGCCGCGGCCGTCGCCGACTCCGCCGTGGAGGTCCTCGGCGCCCGTCGCCAGGACGTCCGGATGGTCTTCACCGAGATCACCGCCGACACCGTCGCCAACGGTGGCGTGCTCGCCAGCGAGGACGACAGCCGCGCCGGCGTCGTTGCCGGGCTCGCCGACAAGGCCTGACCGCCGACACCCACCTGCGACGGCCTCGGCCGGCGAGCGATCACACGATCGCTCGCCGGCCGTGCTGCGTCCCGGCGACCGCATCAATGGCCGACAGGCTCGTCCATCAACGCGCGCCAGCCCTCACCGGCGTCGCCTCGGCTCCCTGACGCTCACGGCGATCCGGTCGGCGGACGGCGCGACATCGTCGGACCCGAGATAGCGGACCTCGTAGGTCTGCCGGCCGACCGGGCGCCGCACCGTCCACGCCAGCCTCGCCGTTCCGTTGCGGCGCAGTCGCCCGTGGGCGAGGACCTCACCGTTGCGCCAGACCTCCACGCGACCGTTCGCGACGGCCGTGCCGGCCCGCACCCGGACATTGACCCGGATGGCCTGACCGACCACGACCGTACGGCTCCGCGGCCACACCGACACCTGGGAGGGCCGCCGCGCCTCGTCCACCGTGAGCCTCAGCTGCGCCACGGCCGCCTCGACCGTGTCGTTGCCGGAGTACGACGCCACCAGGGAGTAGGTGCCTGGGGACAACGCCTCGTCCAGCGCGATGGTGGCGACGCCCTCCACCACGTCCGCCGTGCCCAACGTGCCGCCGGCTCCGCGCAGCGACACACTCCCGCCGTCGACCGGGGCTCCATCGGCGGTCACCCGAACGGCGATCGCGGTCTCCTCGGCATCGATCCGCTCGTCGACGAGCCCGATCACCGGCTGGACAGTGGCTGGTCTCCTCCGCGCATCGAGGCTCTCGAACGACATCGTCCCGGCGTTCAGTCGCACGCCGAAGCCGTAGTGGTACTGGCTCCGCACCGCGGGATCGGCGAGGTCGAGCACCTGCGCGATGTCCAGCGTGAAGAGGTACTCCCAGCGGTCCCCCTGGTTCGCGTACGCGGTGACGTCCGCCCCCTCGAGGACGAGGGAGAGGCGCGCACCCGGCGCGGACAGGTCGACCTCGCCCTCCAACCGTCCCAGCGGTTCGGCACCCGCCCGCGTGACCTGGCTACCGTTGACGACCGCATCCCAGCCGGTCCGCTTGATCGCGTTGTTGTGCCAGATGACGACGTAGTTGTCCTCGTCCTTGACCAGACCCACGAAGACCGAGTCCTGCGTCCCGGGTGTGCCGCCGGCGAACGAGCGCATCTCCACCGTCACGGCGAGCGGACCAGGACCGGCCGCCACCTCGCTCCGATAGAGGTTCAGGGCGTGGGAGTCGCCGGTCACCTCGAGCGCACCGTTCGCGAACCGCAGATCGGCCGGCTGCGCACCGGAGGGCCGCACCAGGACGGTGTACGACCCCGCGTCACTCGCGAAGTCATCACTGAGATCCACGTCGCGGTAGTCGTCGGGCGTCGGTGGACGGGCGATGACGCCGGTCTCGTCGATGTGCGCCTCCAACAGCCGACGGAGCTCGTCCCGCTTCGCCGGCAGCTGTGCGGCGAGGTCGGTCGTCTCCCCGAGATCCTGCTCGAGATCGTAGAGCTCGACCCGCCCGTCCTTGAGGTACTCGATCAGCTTGAAGCGCCCGACGCGCACAGCCGCCTGCGGCACCGCCCCGAGGAAGTGGAAGTGCGGGTAGACCCAGTACAGGGCATCCCGCTCCAGCTCGCCGCCGTCCCGGAAGATCGGAGCGAGGCTCTCGCCGTCCAGCGCTCCAGCAGGGTCAGCGCTGATGCCGGCGATGTCGAGCAGCGTGGGGAACACGTCGACGGTGCTGACCGGGACCGAGCTCACCCCACCCGTGGAGATCACATCCGGCCACTGCGCGACGAACGCCACCCGGATCCCGCCCTCGTAGAGCAGCGACTTGTGGCCCCGCAGGGGCGCGTTCGTCGCCACGGCCGGATCGCCGCCGTTGTCGGACATCACCATCACCAGTGTGTTATCGGCGATCCCGAGCTCCTCCAGCGTGGCGACCACCGAGCCGACCTGGTCGTCGATGCTCTCCAGCATCGCCGCCAGCACGGGGTTGTTGCCGTCCTGCCCCGCGCCGGGTTTGGCGCGATACTTGTCGACCAGCTCCGGCTTCGCGCTCAAGGTGGTGTGCACGGCGTAGTTCGACAGGTGCATGAAGAACGGCTGGTCGCCGTGCTCCGCGATGAACTCCACGGCTTCCTCGGTCAGCCGGTCCGTCAGGTACTCGCCGTCCGTGCCGTCGAGCTCCGGCATGAAGAAGTAGGGATAGGAGTAGTCGCCACCGGCGATGTACCGCGTCTCGGACGCTCGCACGTCATCGAACCCGTGCGCGTAGGGATTCCCGAGCCGCTCGCTGTAGTCGCCGCTGTAGTCCTCGGTCAGATGCCACTTGCCGATCAGCCCGGACCCGTAGCCGGCGGGGGCAAGGACCTCGGGGATCGTGATGACGTCCGGGGAGAGGAAGTTCTGGCTGGGGGCGGGCTGGGATCTCAGGTAGTCGGTGATGCCGACGCGGGCCGGGTACTGCCCTGTCATCAGGCTCGCCCGCGTGGGTGAGCAGATCGCGGCCGCGGAGTAGGCGTCGGTGAACCTCAACCCACGGCTCGCGACCCGATCGATGTGAGGCGTCTCGTTGAAGGTGTTGCCGTAGCAGCCCAGCTCTCGCCAGCCCAGGTCATCGATCGAGATGTAGATGACGTTGGGGGGTGCGGCGGCCCAGGCCTTCGACGGGGTGAAGGTCACCCCCGACGTCAACGCCACCCCCAGACCGGCGGCGGACATCCCCCGCATGACGGTCCGTCGGCTGAGCGGACTCTGCCCGATCGACCGGTTCGAGGTCGGGCGCTCCGTCGGTGCCTGTGCCATCTCGTGTCACCTTCCGTCTCGCGCATCGCGGGTTCCCCGACGCGGGGAGGCCGACCGACGTGTGCGCGGGCGCCGGCGACCGATCGGTCCGTGGACGGCCCGGCCTGACGGCGCGAGTCCGGACGACTGCTCGTCCGGACTCGCGCCCGGTCGGGCCGGATGGTGCTAGCGCCGCACCCTGATCCAGATCCTCTTCACCACCTTCTGGGCCAGCGGGCTACCGCGATAGACGACCTTCACCTTCTGCCGGCCGACCTTGCGCAGCTTCGGCAGCTTGACGCGCACCTTGCCGTCGGAGAGCCGGCGAGTGATCGTCTTGATGCCCTTGACCTTCACCTTGACCTTGCCGTTGACGGGCACGTCGTACGGCGCCCGCAGCACGACCTTGACCTTCGGCCGCTTGCCGCGCTTGACCTTCTTCGGCGCCTTGACCCGCATGGTCGGAACGACCTTCTTGACCGGCACCCGCACGGTCGTGGACGACGTCTCGTGCTCGTCGTCGCCCAGGTAGCGCAGCGTGAGCCAGTGCGTGCCCGGTCGGAGGGACTTCCTCGGCAGCCGGAGGGTGACCCCACCGTCGGTCAGGACGTCCGACGCGAGCACCTCGGCGCCCCGCATCAGCTCGACCTCGCCGGTCGCCGACGTCGGATCGACCTCGGCGACGACCCTGCCGCGCTGCCCGAAGGTGAAGGCCGGCGCCCTCCCGGAGATCTCCGTGGGCGTGAGCTCCGAGGCCACGTCCTCCACCGTGATCGTCACGGTCGCCGGGTCGGAGGTGTCCGTCCCGTCGTCCGCGCGGTAGGTGAAGGTGTCGGTGCCCGAGAAGCCCGACTTCGGGGTGTAGGTGAACGACCCGTCCTCGGCCACCGCGACCTCGCCGTGCTCCGGCTGCGTGGCTGCCGTCGCCGTCAGCGCGTCGTCGTCGCCGTCGGTGTCGTTGGCCAGGACGCCGGGAGCGTCGACCGAGAGCGCGACGCCCTCGTCGGTGCTGTAGTCGTCGTCGACGCCGATCGGAGCGGTGTTCGAGGGCGGGCCCTCGTAGAGCTGCTGCACCTGCTCGGCCGACAGCTCGTAGCCGTACATCCGGAAGTCGTCGACCAGGCCGTCGAACCTCGGGTCCGGCCAGCTGGTGCCGCCGACAAGGTTCGCCGTGGTCCGGCCGTCCACGCCGACGTCACCGATGTCGATGGTGAAGTCGGTCCGGGTGCCCTGCAGCTGACCGTCGAAGTAGATCTTGCCGGTCGAGCCGCGCATGGTGAACACCACGTGCGTCCACTCGCTCAGGGGCAGGTCGTTGTCCCCGCCGAGCGTCAGCCGTTCCTGGGTGGGGTTGCCGGGCGCCTTGAAGGTGGCCGCGAACCCGGTGGGGCCGTTGGCCTGTGTCGACGACTGCAGCAGGAAGAAGGTGTCCGTGCTGCTGCCGATCTGCACCAGCGGCACCCAGTTGGGCAGGGCGTCCGGCCGCGCCCACACGGACACGGTGAACTCCTCGTCCATCCCGGCCTCGATGTCGTCCGGCAGCGCGACCTGGTTGCCGCTGGCTGCGCCGCCTCCCGGCAGCGACAGCCCGGCGCCGTACTGACCGTCCGGTGTCCACGCGGCCGACCCGGTCAGCGTCGCCGGTCCGACCGACGGGTCGGTGCCGGTGTTGGCCGCCGTGGCGCCCTCGCCCTCGTCGAACGAGTAGTGGATCGGCACGCCCTCGCCCGGCGGCGGCCGCTCGACGGTGTGGGTGACCGACGCGGTGGAGTCGCGCCAGCCCTCGGCCGCCAGGTAGCGGACCTCGAGCTCGTGGTCCCCCGGGTTGAGGGCGAGCTCCGGGAACGTCGCCGACCCGTCGGCGAGAGCCACCGGCGCGCCCACCCGGCCGCCGTCGACCCACAGCTCGACGGACCCGTCCGCGGCCTGGGTGTCCGCGCCCTCGACCGACGCACTCACCGTGACCGGCTCGGCGAAGGGGGACGGCGACGCCGGATCGACCGACACCGTCGTCGTGGTCCGCACGGCCGACCCGTCGGCGTACAGCGCCGCCACGTCGGCCGCGCTGAGCGTGGAGGTGTAGACCCGGACGTCGTCCATGAGGCCGTCGTACGCCGGGTCGGGGAACCCGTTGCGGCCCAGCCAGTTGTTGCTGGTCGGCCCGATGGCACTCATGTCGATCGTCAGGTCGTCCCTGCTCGCGATCGGCTCACCGTTGAGATAGAGCGTGCCGGTCGCACCCTGGCGGGTGAAGGTCACGTGGTTCCACTCGTCCGCGGCCACGTCCTGGGTCGGCGTGGCATAGACCCTCTCCTGAGCAGGATCCCCCTTGGCCTTGAAGGTCGCGGCCAGGCCGGTGTTGCCGTCTGCCTGGGTCTGCATCTGGATCTGGAAGAAGCTGCCCTCGGCCGCCAGGCCGTCCCCGATGTGGAACAGCCCGATCCAGTTCGCCTTCGCGTCCGGGCGGACCCAGAACGACGTCGAGAAGTCGGCCTCGCCCAGCAGCAGGTCGTCCGGCAGGTCGACCGCGTTGGTGTTGGCGCCACCGGACAGGTCGAGAGCGCCACCGAAGACGCCGTTCTCCGACCAGCCCGTGTCACCGGTGAGCGTCGCCGCTCCGACGGAAGCGTCGGTGCCGGTGTTGGCCGCCGACGACCCGTCGCCCTCGTCGAGCTCGTAGTGGACCGGCACGTCGCTCAGCCCGGGATCGGAGCTGATCACCACCAGGTCGTCGAGCATCATCCCGGCGCCGCCTCCGGGCGCGGTGAGACTGAGCGTCTCGGTCCGCTTGCTGGCCGTGAACGTCTCGACGACGGTGCCGTAGGTGACCGCGTCACTGCTCTGGGACGGGGTGTCCGTCGTCGCAGTGAGCGTCGTGTCGAGCGATCCGACGGACAGCTGCGCGGTCGCGTCGCCGGCACCGTCCGGTGACCGACTGTCGCGGGCGTAGCGCATCGAGACGCGGTACTCCGCACCGACGTCGAGCCCCTTCAGGGTTCGCTCGATGCCGCCCGAGTCGCCCAGCGCCAGCTGGTAGCCGGTGAGGCCCAGCCCGCCGTTGCCCGGCACCGTGCCGCGCACCAGCTGCACGTCGCTGTCGATGGCCCACGGGGCCATCCGGCCGCTGCCCGGCGCGACGTCCACGACGTTCGGCGGGTTGGCCGACCGCCACTGCGTGGGCAGCTTGGGGTACTCGAACTGGTCGACGACCTGCGGGGTCCGGTGGTCCATCGCGACCTCGGGGTCGACGTCGACGATCGAGGCCACCGACGGCGTGCCGTCCGCGTCGAAGACGAAGAGCAGGTACGCCCCCGGAGGCGCGTACGTGCCGTCGGTCGGTGCCGTGATGCTCACCGTGCCGGACGCCTGCGAGAACTCCAGGTCCTGGAAGTTCTGGTCGTTGTTGAAGCCGTGCGTCACCGAGCCGTTGCGGACCAGCGTGACGCGGGAGACCTCGTCGGACACCTCGATGTCGAAGGTGCCGTCGTAACCGATCTCCTCCGGGGCGGAGGTGATCTCCGGCCGCTCGGCCGGCTGGTTGCCGTCGAACAGGTAGGAGGGCGAGTAGTACTCGACGTCGGTGTAGTTGCGCGGACCCGGCGTACCGCCGCCGCCCATCATCACCCGGCCGTCGGGCAGCAGCAGCGCGGTCGAGTGATAGAGCCGGGCGTGCTCGTACGGCGCCTCGATGGTGGTCCACTCACCGGTGTCGGGGTCCCAGACCTCGGCGTTGGTGACGTAGCCGCCGTTGCCGTTGTTGACCCGGCTGCCGCCGGTGACCAGGACGTCGCCGTCGGGCAGCACCGTCGCGGTCGGCCAGTGGCGCTGGTGCTCCATCGGCGCGGTCGCCTCGATCACCGGGTTGTCGGTGCCGCCGGTGATGTCGACGGTGAAGCCGGCACGCGCGCCGGCGGGACCGCCGCCGTTGGCCCACCAGCCGCCGCCGACCTGGAGGATCTTGCCGGGGCGGTACATCGCGGCCGTCGAGGTCGCGCCGACCGGGTTGCCCAGATCGCCCTGGTCGGCGATGTCGTCGGGCAGCGTGCCGCGCAGCGTCAGCGCACCGTCGCCGCTGGGGTCGAGCTCGAACATCTGGGTGCCGCTGAGGTTGAACAGGGTGCCCTCGCCCGGGGTGACGAACGCGCGGGGGTACCACCAGCGGTTCTCGTCCTGACCCTCGTGGTCGGAACCGCCGTCACCGTAGGCCACCGAGCTGGTCGCACCCTCGAGGAGCCGCCAGCCGGTGCCCTCGTCCGGGGTGTAGACCTCGGGCGTCTTCACGCCGGGACCACCTGGCCCGCCCCGGAGGCTGCCGCCCTGGACCACGATGTCGCCGTTGGGCATCGTCGTGCCGGTCGGGTACCACCGCGGGTAGTGCATCGGCGCCTCGTCACGGATCCCGCTGTTGGTGGTGTAGCTCGTGACGCCGATCGCGGCGTCGTTGGGGGCGTTGCCGCCCAGGCTGTCGTCACCGCCGACGGTCATCGTGGCGCGGGTCTGGGAGTTCTGCACCTGCATGGAGCAGAACAGGTCGGTGTAGCTGGTGTTGGGGATGATGCCGTCGCGAACGTTGTCGACGGTGCGCTCCTCGCTCGGGTCCCAGACGTCGAGCTCGACCTGTCCGCCCTGCGTGACCGTGCTGTTGCCGGTCCAGTCGTACGGCGTGCTGTCGTTGCCCCAGCCGCCGACGCTGCCGAAGGACTGCACCGTGCCGTCGGAGGTGAGGGACATGTTGATCGGGACCAGCGGCCAGGGGGTGACCCCGCTCCAGGCGCCGTGCTGCGCCTTCTCCGGCGGCGAGCAGTCGGCCGACACCAGGCCGGCGGCGTAGGCGAGGCCGTGGCGCATCTGGGTGAGCATGACCGGCTCGGAGTACGCCGTACCCTCGTGGCCCATGCCGGTGTACCACGACCGGCCGGCGTCGATCTCCTGACACCAGGTGATCGGGTGGCTGCTGCCCTGGCGACCCATGCCGTAGGACGACTCGTCCGCCTCGAGCAGGGTGCGCACGTTCGGCGCGGGGTTGACCGTCCAGTCGTACCACTCGTCGCTGCGGGTGAACTCGCTCGGCAGGCCCTCGGTCAGCGGGTGCGCGGCGTCCTTCACCACGACGCGGCCCGGCCGGACGGCGGGGTTCTCGGGGTGTCCCTCGGACACGGCGCCGACCAGCCGCCGGTAGAAGGGGTTCACGTCGTGCTCGCTCTGCCCGACGGACCAGCCCGCGTAGTGCAGGCCCATGTAGCCGCCCCCACCGCGGATGTAGCCCTCGAGCGCCGCGCGCTGCGCCTCGTTGAAGAGCACACCGCCCGTCTGCGCGAAGACCAGGGCGTCCTTGTCGGCGAGGTTCTCCGTCGTGAACGCGGTGGGGTCGTCGGTCTCCTGCACCTCCAGGGTCTCGCCGTACTCCGTGGCGAGCTCGTCGGCGAGCTGGTTGACGGCCTCCCGCGCCTGCACGTTGGAGGCGTGGAAGTTGGGCTTGTAGAACAACAGGACCTTCAGCACGCCGTCGTCCACCGCGGCGGCCTGCGCCGCGCTCGGCGCCGAGACGGCGCCCACGAGCGGCAGCGCGACGAGCAGCGCGACGGCCATGGCGATCAGGTGGGCGGTCGAACGGCGACACCGTTCGAGACCTCGACGGGCTGACCTTCGAAGCACGTTCATCGGGTGATTCCCTTCTCGGTTCGACGCGGCGGATGCAGGGCTCCCGCCGGCATTCCGTGAGTGACGCTATGAGCCACGTCACACAGAGTCAAGAACTAGAAACAGATTTGTGAACTTAATTGTTCGATGGTTCATGTATGTGGACAGCACGAGGCTCCGGGACGGCCCGATCCCGTCCCGGAGCTCGCAGTGATCAGTCAGCGGCGGACTCGCGCACTGCCGCCGGAGGCCAGTGCGTAGACCTCTCCGCGCGACGCCATCGAGGTGTCCCCCGGCGTCGTCATCGCCAGCGCGCCGTGCGCGGCCCCGAGCTCGAGACACTGCTGCAGCGGCTCGCCCTGCAGCAGGCCGTAGACCAGCCCGGAGGCGAAGCCGTCACCCCCGCCGACGCGGTCGAGGATCGCGAGGTGCTCCCGGGCGGCCGAGGAGAGCACGCCGGTGTCGGGCGACCACGCGATCGCCTGCCAGTCGTTGTCACTGGCCGTGTGCACGGTGCGCAGAGTGGTCGCGACGACCGACAGCCACGGCATCTTCTCCGCCACGGTGCCGACCATCGCGGCGAAGCTGTCGATCGGCAGGTGCCGCAGCTGCTCGTCGACGTGCTCGACCCCGAAGCCGAGCGACGCGGTGAAGTCCTCCTCGTTGCCGATCATCACATCGACATGGCTCGCCAGCCGGGTGTTGACGTCGCGGGCGTACTCGGTCCCACCGATGCCCGCCCAGAGGCTGGGGCGGTAGTTGAGGTCGAACGAGACCACGGTGCCGTGCCGCTGCGCGGCCGCCATCGCCTCCTCGGCGACCGCCGCGGAGCTCTCGGAGAGGCCGGCGAAGATCCCGCCCGTGTGCAGCCAGCGCACGCCCCGCCGGCCGAACAGGTCGTCCCAGTCCACGACGCCGGCGGCCAGGTTGCCGATGGCAGTGTGGGCGCGGTCGGACACGCCGACCGCCCCGCGGACACCGAACCCGCGCTCGGTGAAGTTGAGCCCGTTGCGCACGGTGCGCCCGATGCCGTCGTACGGCGCCCACTGGATCAGCGACGTGTCGACACCCCCCTGCAGGATGAGGTTCTCCACCAGGCGGCCGATCTCGTTGTCGGCCAGCGCGGTGACCACGCCGGCCCGCAGTCCGAAGACCTTCCGCATGCCACGGGCGACGTTGTACTCACCGCCGCCCTCCCAGGCGTCGAACCGGCGGGCCGTCCGCACCCGCCCCTCCCCCGGGTCGAGCCGGAGCATCACCTCGCCGAGCGCGACGATGTCGAACTCACACTCGGCAGCGGGACGGGTCTGGATCATGACGGGGCTCCTTGCAGCTCGGAGGAATCGGGGAGGACGGCGGCCGCGCACCGGGCGGCGACCTCGTCCCACTGCCGACCGGCGAGCAGGTCCGAGGCGACCATCCAGCTCCCGCCGACGGCGGCGACCGCCGGGTGGGCGAGGTACGTCGGAGCACGGGCGGCCGTGATGCCGCCCGTGGGGACGAACGACGCATCGGGGAACGCGGCGGACAGCGCCGCGACCGTGCCGAGGCCGCCGCAGGCCTCGGCCGGGAAGAACTTCACCGTGCCGAGCCCGAGGCGCAGCGCGGACATGAGCTCGGTCGCGGTGCTGACGCCGGGGACCACCGGCAGGCCGAGGTCCTGACAGCGGCCGACCACATCGGCGCTCAGGCCGGGCGAGACCACGAACCGCGCTCCGGCCTCGTGCGCCCGGTCGACCTGCTCGGTGGTGAGGACCGTGCCGGCCCCCACCACCAGGTCGCCTCGGTCGGCGAGCCGTCGCAGCACCTGCGCCGCGGCCGGCGTACGGAAGGTGACCTCGGCCACCGGCAGACCCCCACGCACCAGTGCTGCGCCGAGGTCGTCGGCGGCACCGGGGTCGTCCAGGACGACGACGGGGACGATGCGGTGCCCGCCGAGCACGTCGGTCGCGGTCATCGGAGCTCGGCGACGACGGTCTTGAGCTCGGTGTAGTCGTCGAGGCCGAACGACCCGAGCTCGCGCCCCCAGCCGGACTGCTTGAAGCCGCCACGGGGCAGCGTCACGTCGTCGGCGTGCCAGGTGTTGAGCCACACCGTGCCGGCACGCAGCTTCGCGCCGACCCGGTGCGCCGTGCCGATGTCCTGCGACCACACGCCCGCCGCCAGGCCGTAGACGGTGTTGTTGGCCGCGGCCACGACCTCGTCCTCGGTGTCGAACGGGATCGCCGTGATCACCGGGCCGAAGATCTCGTCGGTCTGCACCGCCATGTCCTCGGTGACGCCGGTGATGAGCGTCGGCGAGAAGAAGTAGCCGCGGTCGTGCGCGGGGTCCGGGCTGCCCGCGTTGAGGGTCACGCCGTCGGCGACCGCGCCGCGGACGTAGCCCATGACCTTCTCGTGCTGCTCCTGCGAGACGAGCGGGCCCATGGTCGAGGCGGGGTCGAAAGCGTCGCCGACCGTGATCGCGCGCGCCGCCACGGCGACGCCGTCGACGACCTCGTCGAAGACCGCCCGCTGGACGTAGAGCCGGGACCCGTTGACGCAGCACTGGCCCTCGTTGAAGTAGCCGGCGAGGGCCGCGCCCGCGACCGCCGCCTCGAGGTCGGCGTCGGCGAAGACGATGTTGGGTGCCTTGCCGCCGAGCTCCAGCGAGACCTTCTTCAGGCTCTGCGAGGCGCCGGCGGCGATCTTCTTGCCGACCTCGGTGCTGCCGGTGAAGGCGACCTTGTCGACACCCGCGTGGTCGACCAGCGCCGCGCCGGCGTCGCCGTACCCGGGCAGCACGTTGACCACCCCGGCCGGGACGCCCGCCTCGAGCAGCAGCTCACCGAGCCGGAGCGCCGTCAACGGGGTCTGCTCGGCCGGCTTGAGGACGACGGTGTTGCCGGCGGTGATGGCCGGGATGACCTTGAAGCAGGCCATCGTGAGCGGGAAGTTCCACGGCACGATGCCGGCGACGACGCCGATGGCCTCGCGGCGCGTGTAGGCGTGGAACTCGCGTCCCGGCACCGACATCGGGATGGAGGTGCCCTCCATCTTGGTGGCCCAGCCGGCGAAGTAGCGGAACAGCTCGGCGGCGACGCCCACGTCGCCGCGGGCCGACTCGAGACGCTTGCCGTTGTCCAGCGACTCGAGCTGGGCGAACTCCTCGGCGTGCTCGTCGATCAGGTCCCCGATGCGCCACAACAGGTGGGACCGCTCGCGGGGCGACATCCGCGACCAGGCCGAGGGCGCCTCGAACGCGGTGCGCGCCGCGGCGACCGCGCGGTCGACGTCGACCGAGGACGCCTGCGCGACCTCGACGAGGGTCTGCTCGGTGGACGGGTCGACGGTCGCGAACGTCCGGCCGTCGGCCGCGTCCACCCAGGCGCCGCCGATGAGCAGCTGCTTGGGGGCGGACAGGAACGAGCGGACGGCCGGCAGCAGGCCGGAGCGGTCGGTGGTGATGGTGGTCATGGGTGCCTTCCTCTGCGGGACGGTGGTTCGGGTGAGGTGGGGAGAGGGCGGGAGCGGGCTACTTCACGATCAGCACCTTCGATCGGTCGAGGGTCAGCGCGACGGCGGCGACGATGATCGCGCCGTAGAGGATCTGCTCGTAGGCGGACGGCACCCCGACGATGGGCAGCCCGACGCGGAGCAGCGTGATGACGAGCGCACCGGCGAGACTGCGCCACAGGCCGCCGTGACCGCCGGTGATCGTGGTGCCGCCCACCACGATGGCCGCGACGGCCGGGAGCAGCAGGTTGTCGGCCATGGACGGGTTTCCGCTGAAGTTGCGGGAGACCAGCATCACCGCCGCCAGCCCCGCGCAGGCCCCGGAGAGGCAGAAGGCTCCGATCTTGACGAGGTCGACCGGCACACCGGCCAACCGGGCGGCCGACTCGGAGAACCCCGTCGCGGTGACCCAGCTCTGCACCGGGGTCGCCTTCACGATCAGTGCGATCGCGGCCACCAGGATCAGTGCCACCGCGACCGACATCGGCACATAGCGCGCGACGTAGAGGTTGAGCCAGCTGATGGC
Organism: uncultured Nocardioides sp.; assembly: GCA_964544855.1. Taxonomy (GTDB): domain Bacteria; phylum Actinomycetota; class Actinomycetes; order Propionibacteriales; family Nocardioidaceae; genus Nocardioides. The sequence goes on along the minus strand of CAZJDU010000001.1, from coordinate 6,847 downwards.
GGAGTCGTCGACCACCGGCACCGTCCCGGCGCCGGACACCACGAGGGCGATCGCGGAGAAGATGCTCATCCCGCCGAGCGTGACGATGAACGACGGGATCCGCAGGAACACGTGCGCCAGCCCCTGCACGGCGCCCAGTGCCGCCGTGACGCCGATCACGGCCGGCATCGCCAGCGCGTCGAGCTCCGGCAGCCACAGCGCGAGCAGGACCGTGGCCAGCGACGCCATGGCGGCGATGGACAGGTCGATGCCGCCGCAGAGCACGACCAGGGTCGCCCCGGCCGCGAGCACGATCAGCGGCGCAGCCGTGAAGGCCGCCGCGGTGAGGCTGCGCTGCGAGAAGAAGTCCGGGTCGGCCACCGTGAGCGCCGCGAGCAGCGCCGCGAGCGCGATGACCGGCATGAAGAGGGTGAGCCGCTGCGAGACGGTGGGGCCGCCCGTGGCGGCCGTCGGCGCGGCCGAGGCCTTCGCGGTGATGCTCATACCATCTCCTTCACGAGGTCGAGCGGGGTCGGCTTGCCGCCGGACGGGCACGCCAGCTCGGTGGCGATCCGGCCGTCGCTCATCACGACGATCCGGTCGGCCATGCCGATGGCCTCCTCGAGACTGTCGGCGAGCAGCACCGTCGCGACCCCGCTGCCGGCCAGCTCGCGCATCAGGCGGTAGACCTCCGAGCGGGCACCGATGTCGAGACCCCGGGTCGGGTGGTCGAGCAGGAGCAGCCGGACGTCACCGCCGACCAGCCACCGGGCGAGCACGACCTTCTGCTGGTTGCCACCCGAGAGGCGCTGGATGGCGGTGCCGCGGTTCGGCGTGCGGATCGAGAGCCGGCTGATCCATCGGTCGACGAGCGCGGCCTGCTTGCGCGGCGAGACCAGCGGACCGGAGCAGCGCGCCCGCTGCCGGGTCAGCGTCATGTTGTCGGCGACCGACATCGGCCCGACCATGCCTTCGGACTTGCGCTCGGCGGGGACGTAGCCGACGCCGGCCGCACAGGCGGCGCGGGTGCTCGACAGGTCGAGCGGCTCGCCGTCGAGGGTGACCTCGCCCGCGGCGGCGGGCTCCGCGCCGAAGAGCGCGCGGCAGACATCCTCGCGACCGGACCCGTGCACGCCCACGACCGCGACGATCTCGCCGGCGTGGACGTCGAGGTCGATGTCGTGGAACGACGCACCCGACAGCCCGCGCACGACCAGCCGCGGCTCGGGTGCCTCATCGGTCGGCTGCGCCGCCGTGTCGTGGTAGTGGTCGTCGGAGCCGGTGGACCCGATCATCAACCGGTGCAGCTCGGCCGGCTCGGCGCCGGAAGCCTCCACCTCGCCGACCGATCGGCCGCTGCGCAGCACGCTGACCCGGTCGCACACGTCGAGGACCTCGTCGAGACGGTGGGAGACGAAGACGACCGACGCGAACTCGCGCAGCCGGCGCACCTGGGTGAAGAGGGTCTCGATCTCCTTCGACTCCAGCACCGAGGTGGGCTCGTCGAGGATGATCACCGGCGGGTGCTGGGTGCGCTCCTCGATCCGCAGCACCTTGGCGATCTCGACCATCTGTCGATCGGCGAACGACAGCGAGTCGGTGCGCGCGAGCGGGTCGATGGGCGACCCGATCTTGTCCAGCTGCTCCTGAGCCAGCCTCCGCATCGCGTCCCAGCGGTAGACGCCGCGTCGTACGCCCGCGCCCTCCGAGCCGAGGACGATGTTCTCGGCCGCCGTCAGGTTGGGGACCAGCGACTGCTCCTGGAAGACCATGCCGATCCCGTGGTCGGCGGCGTCGACGACGCTGCGCAGCCGGACCTGCTCGCCGCGGACGTGGATCTCGCCCGCGTCCGGCTTGACGAGACCGACCAGCGCCTTGAGCAGGGTGGACTTGCCGGCGCCGTTCTCCCCGGCGAGACCGAGCACCTCGTGCTGCTGGACCACCAGATCGACCCCGTCGAGGGCCTTGACGCCGGGGTAGTGTTTGACGAGGCCGCGGACCTCGAGCGCGGGCACGGGTGCCGACGGCGCTTCCTCGGCCTGTTTCTCCGCGTGGATGCTCACTTGACCACCTGGTTCCTTCGACGCTGCGGAATGACCGCCGCGGCCACGGCGGCGACGACGATGAAGCCCTGGACGCCGCCCTGCCAGTAGGGGCTGACGCCGATCTGCACCAGCCCGTTGCTCAGCGTCATCACCAGCAGCACGCCGACCGCGGAGTGCAGCACCCCGCCGCGGCCGCCCATGAGCAGCGTGCCGCCGACGACCGCCGCTGTGATGGCGGCGAAGTCGAAGCCGGCGCCTGCCTGGACGAGACCAGCACCGAGCTGGCTGGTCACCATGACGCCGCCCAGCCCGTAGAACGCACCGGCCAGGGTGAAGACGGCGACCTTGTACGGCGCGACCTTCACCCCCGAGAGCGCGAGAACCTCCTCGGCACCGCCGATCGCGAACGCGTAGCGGCCCAGCCGGGTGTAGCGCTGGATCAGCCAGCCCAGCAGCACACAGGTCACGGCGACCCAGGCGAGGTAGGACAGCCCGAGGAGCCGCTCGGTGGCCAGCCCCTCCACCATCGCGTCGGAGATGTTGGGCTGCACCCCGTCGAAGAGCAGCGTCGCGATGCCGAGCCCGATCGCCGCCACCCCCAGGGTGGCCATGAACGACGGCACCTTGAGCAGCACCAGCGCGAGTCCGCTCAGCGCCCCGAGGGACGCGCCCAGCAGCACCGCGATCGCGATGCCCAGGAGCCCGAAGTCGTTGCCGTTGCGGTTGTTCTCGACCAGCAGGGCCACGGCGACCGCCGTCGCCCCCATGACGCCGGCCGAGGAGAGGTCGATCGACCCCATCAGCAGCACGAAGGTGATGCCGCAGGTCACGACGGCGAGGACAGCTGCGGCGTCCAGGATGTTCTGGACGTTGTCGAAGCTCCGGAACTGCGGGCTCAGCACCGCGAAGACGCAGAAGATCACGACCAGTGCGATCGAGGGCCCGGCGTCCCGGAGCGACACCCCCCGCCGAGGCTGGGGGCGCGCCGTCGCGACGTCGACGTCCTCGGCGGGGGATGTCATCGTCACGACAGCGGACCTGCCACGCGGTCGAAGACGGCGTCGCACTCGTAGTCCGCCGGGTCGGTCTCCGGGTCGACGAAGTCGGCCACGTTGTCGTCGGTGATGAGGAACTGCTCGGCGTAGAACGCGCGGTCCTCGTCGGAGAGGCTCTCGATGTCGAGCTCACCGGTCGCGGCGCAGAAGCCGATGGCCAGGCCGATGCCGCCCTGCCACGGACCGTCGCTCGACACCGTCGCGGTCATCGAGCCGGAGTCGATGGCGGTCAGCGCGTCCGGCACGGCATCGATGCCGACCACCGCGACCTCGCCGTCCCTGCCGGCCTGCTTGAGCGCCTCGAGCGCCCCGAGCGCCATGTCGTCGTTGGCGGCCCAGATGCCCTTGACGTCGTTGCCGTGCTTGGTCAGCAGCGTCTTGGTCACCTCGAGCGCCTCGGCGCGGGAGAAGTTGGCCGTCTGCTGGTCGAGCAGCGTGATGTCGGCGTTCTCGTCGAGCGCGGCCTCGAGCCCGGCGAAGCGGTCCTTGGCCGCCGCGGTGTCGAGGACGCCCTGCAGCGCGATGATGCCGCCGGAGCCGCCGATCGCCTCGAACAGCGCGTCGCCGATCTGCTGGCCGGACTCGACGCCGTTGTAGGTGATGTGCGAGACCCACCGGTCGTAGTCGGTCGGGCTCAGGTCGGCCGGCTTGTTCCACTGGGTCACCAGGAAGGCGCCGGCCTGGTCGGCGGCCTTCACGATGGGGGTGGTGTCGGCGTCGCCGTTGGGCAGCACGTTGAGCACCATGCACTCGGTGTCGCCACTGGCGAGGAGCTGGCGGATCTGCTCCTGCTGCTTCGTGGAGTCGCCGTCATAGGTGAGGCGCTGCTGCTCGAGGCCGACCGAGGCGGCGTACGCGTCACCGCCGTCGAGCCAGGACGCCTCGTAGGGGTTGGACTCGTTGCGGACCTGTCCGACCAGCTGGACGTCAGCCGGGTCGCAGGCGCCGGCGGCCTCGGCCGTGGCGCCCGATCCTTCGCTACAGGCCGTGAGTGCGAGGGCCGCCAGGCCGAGACTCAGCACGGCGGCCGCGGAGCGGGGGGTGGAGATCATCGTCGATCCTCATTTCTTCGGGGGCCGGGGAGTCCGGCAGATCGTGGGTCCGAGATGTCAGGTGCGGGACCGAGCACGGTCCGGTCGGCAGCGAGCCGACGGGTCATCGAGCCATCCAACCTCCATCGACCACCAGCACGTGGCCGTTCACGTAATCGGCCGCGGACGAGCCCAGGAACACGGCGGCGCCCGCGATGTCGTCGGCCGAGCCCCACCGACCTGCGGGGATCCGCTCCAGGATCGACCGGGAACGATCCGCGTCCGCGCGCAGCGGCGCGGTGTTGTCGGTGGCGATGTAGCCGGGGGCGATGGCGTTGACCTGCACGCCGTGGGGCCCCCACTCGTTGGCCAGCGCCTTGGTGACGCCGGCGACGCCGTGCTTGCTCGCGGCGTACGACGCGACCCGCAGGCCGCCCTGGAAGGACAGCAGGCTGGCGATGCTCACGATCTTGCCGTGGCCGCGCTCGACCATCGGCCGCCCGATGGCCTGGGTCAGGAAGAAGAGGCCGGTCAGGTTGGTGTCCAGCACAGCGCTCCAGTCGCTCGTGCGGACGTCGACCGAGTCCTCCCGGTCGATGATCCCGGCGTTGCTGACCAGGACGTCGACCTGGCGGTCGGCAGCGAGGTCCGCACCGACCCGCGCAACGGCGTCGAGGTCGGCGACGTCGAGCTCGACGACCGTCACGTCGCGGCCGAGGTCGCGCGCCAGCTCCTCGGTCACGGCCTGGCTGCCGGGTCGCCCGAGGAGCACCAGATCCGCGCCGGCTCCGGCCAGGCCGAGCGCCACCGCACGGCCGATGCCGCGGCCGGCACCCGTGACCACGGCGCAACGACCGTGCAGGTCGAAGGGCGAGCGACGCTCGGTGACGGTCGGACTCGTCACAGCTCCTCCAGCGGGACGCCGATCAGGTCGGTGTAGTCGTTGTTCTCGCCCGACATCGCCCACACGAAGGCGTAGGAGCCGGTGCCGGCGCCCGCGTGGATGGACCACGGCGGGGAGATGACGGCCTGCCGGTTCTCCAGCACCAGGTGGCGGGTGGTCCCGGGGCGTCCGAGGAAGTGGAAGACCCGCGCATCGTCGGCGAGGTCGACGTAGAGGTAGATCTCGGTGCGGCGCTCGTGCAGGTGCGGCGGCATGGTGTTCCACACCGACCCGTCGGCGATGACCGTGACGCCGAACTGCAGGCCCGCGGTCTCCAGCTCGTCGCCCCACGCGTAGCGGAACAGCCGGCGCTCGCTGGCGCCCTGCGCCGTCCCGATCGCGACCGGCTCGACGTCACCGTGCTTCACCACGGTCGTCGGGTAGGTGGCGTGGGCGGGCGCGGAGACGAAGTAGAACGCGGCGTCGGCGCCGGCGAAGACGACCTCGCTGCCCCGCCCGACGTACACCCCGTCGAGGTGGCCGAGCTCGAACTTCTCACCGTCGACGAGGACGTGCCCCGACTCGGCGACGTTGATGATGCCGAGCTCGCGGCGCTCCAGGTGGGACTCGGTGCCCAGCACGTCCCAGGCGGGGAGCTCGAGCTGACCGGAGCCGGGGATCGCACCGCCGACGACCATCCGGTCCTCGTGGGTGTAGATGCCCCGCACCTCTCCCGTGCGGAACAGGTCGTCCGCGAGGTAGGCGTCCCGCAGGTCCGCCGCGCTGGCGGTCTCCACGCTCGTCGGCGATGTCGAATAGCGGACCTGGATCACTGGCACTCCTCGGTGTCATGAACTACGTTCGTCTATGTGAACCACGACCGTACCTGTGACCCCGATCACGGTCAAGGGGTAGAAGTTTGTCCATATATGTGACCCGACGTAGGCTGTCTCTGCCATCGCGCCGCGAGGCATGACCACATCGGGGGAGTTGAGGTGCAGGTGGAGAAAGTGACGTCCACGAACGGGGCCGCAGGCCCGGTCAAGTCCGCTGCTCGGGCCCTGGACCTGCTCGACGAGATCGCAGCGAACGGTCCCGGCACCCAGCTGCAGCTCTCGACCCGGCTGGGCATCCCCAAGAGCAGCCTCCATGCGCTGCTGCGCACCATGACCGAACGGAAGTGGCTGCAGACCGACCCGACCGGCAGCGTCTACCAGCTGGGGGTCCGCTCCCTCGTGGTGAGCGCGGCCTACCTCGGCGGCGACCCGGTGCTGTCGCGGGCCTCGGCACTGATGGACGAGATCTCCGCGGCCACGGAGGAGACGGTCAACCTCGGCCGGCTCGACGGCGACCACGTCATCTACACGGCCAAGCGCGAGTCGGTCCACCCGCTGCGGATGCACTCACCGGTCGGGCGACAACTGCCGGCCTACTCCACCGCCCTCGGGCGCGCGATCCTCGCCGAGCATCCCGAGGACGTCCGTGCCCGGCTGGTGCCGGAGGCCATCGAGCCGATCACGGCGCAGACGGTGACCGACCGCGATGCGGTGCTGGAGATCATCGCGGAGGCCGAGCGACTCGGCTACGCGGCCGAGAGCGACGAGTCCTGCGTGGGGGTGCGCTGCTTCGGCGTCGCCCTGCCGTTCGCCCGGCCCGCCGTCGACGGACTGAGCGTCGCGGTGCCGATCAGTCGGCTCGACCCGAGCCGCGAGGCCCTGATCGTCGAGACGCTGCTCAGCATCAAGGCGCGCCTGGCGGTCGAGCACGGCCACGGTCTGGTGCGCTGACCCCCTGCGAGGAGCGGCCGGGCTTGCTGATCGGCTGCGTCTCCTCGTCGGCCGACCCGCCCGGTGG